>NZ_JYGR01000005.1:616250-924375 GCF_000960035.1 Streptococcus oralis subsp. oralis | reverse complement strand
CGTTAAAAAATCAGCTACGCCACTTGAAGTAGAAAAACGTGTTATGGATGTCTTGCCACCAGAAGAATGGTTAGCAGCTCACCAGGCCATGATTTACTTTGGACGAGCTATCTGTCATCCCAAAAATCCAGAATGCGATCACTATCCCCAACTGTATGATTTTAGCAATGTTTAAGAGGACACTGAAAAAAGTTTTTGCTTGATTTTAAGGGTGCTTTATGCTATAGTAAATGGTAACTAAATAGTCCTTTAAACCTGTCCCGTGAGGCAGGCAAGGAGCGCGATAAAGTAGAAGGGTGAAGTCTATACTGTTTATAGTTGGGCTCGCTTGGCCATACATTTCAAGTCTCCTTGTAGAAGGAGACTTTTCTTTTTGGAGGTTTGTCATGAAGACAAAAGAAGTTGTAGACGAATTGACTGTCAAACGAGCGATTACGCGAATTACTTATGAGATTATTGAGCGCAATAAAGATTTGAATAAGATTATCCTAGCAGGGATAAAAACGCGTGGTGTTTTCATCGCTCATCGTATCAAAGAACGCTTGGAGCAGTTGGAAAACATCACAGTTCCTGTTGTGGAATTGGACACCAAACCTTTCCGTGATGATGTTAAAAGCGGAGAAGATACTTCTTTGATTTCTGTTGATGTGACTGACCGTGAGGTTATCTTGGTGGATGATGTACTCTATACAGGCCGTACTATCCGTGCTGCTATTGATAACATTGTCGGCCATGGTCGTCCTGCGCGCGTGAGTCTTGCGGTGCTAGTTGACCGTGGACATAGAGAATTGCCTATCCGTCCAGATTACGTTGGGAAAAATATCCCAACTAGCCGTTCTGAAGAAATCATCGTAGAGATGACAGAACTTGATGGCCAAGACAGAGTTCTGATTACTGAAGAAGCTTAGAAAGCTGAAGGAGTAGCCATGTCAGAAAATCAACAAGCATTGAACCATGTGGTTTCCATGGAAGACCTCACTGTCGATCAAGTGATGAAATTGATCAAACGAGGTATCGAGTTTAAAAACGGAGCCCAACTTCCCTACGAGAACAAACCTATCGTGTCTAATCTCTTCTTTGAAGATTCTACACGGACACATAAGTCCTTTGAAGTGGCAGAGATTAAGCTAGGGTTGGAGCGACTGGACTTTGATGTGAAGACTAGTTCGGTCAATAAGGGTGAGACACTTTATGATACCATCTTGACCCTATCTGCTTTAGGAGTGGATGTCTGTGTGATTCGCCACCCAGAGGTCGACTATTATAGAGAGTTGATTGCAAGTCCGTCGATTACAACTTCCATTATCAATGGTGGGGATGGTTCGGGACAACATCCTAGCCAGAGCTTGCTTGATTTGATGACTATTTATGAGGAATTTGGCCACTTTGAGGGTCTCAAGGTTGCTATTGCAGGCGACTTGGACCACTCACGCGTTGCCAAATCCAATATGCAGATTTTGAAACGCTTGGGTGCTGAACTGTTCTTTGCAGGTCCTGAGGAATGGAGAAGTCAAGAGTTTGCGGACTATGGACAGTTTGTAACTATTGATGAGATTGTTGATCAGGTGGATGTTTTGATGTTACTCCGCGTTCAACATGAACGCCATGATAGTGGAGCAGTTTTTTCAAAAGAAGACTACCATGCTCAACACGGTTTGAACCAAGAACGCTATAATCGCTTAAAAGAAACAGCAATCATTATGCATCCGGCTCCAGTTAATCGAGATGTGGAAATTGCTGACCACTTGGTTGAAGCACCAAAATCACGCATTGTCCAACAAATGACCAACGGTGTCTTTGTTCGAATGGCAATCTTAGAATCCGTATTGGCGAGTAGGAACGCCAACTAAAACACAAGACGTTAAAAGACGCCAGTGAGCGTCCACGAGAGGTGAAAATATGACAAAAAGACTTCTAGTATTAGAAGATGGTACAGTTTTTGAAGGAAAGGCCTTCGGAGCAGATATTGATGTAACAGGCGAAATCGTCTTTAACACAGGGATGACCGGCTACCAAGAATCCATTACAGACCAGTCTTATAATGGACAAATCTTGACCTTTACTTATCCTTTGGTGGGAAATTATGGAATCAACCGTGATGATTACGAATCCATCATTCCAACTTGTAAGGGAGTCGTTGTTTTCGAAGAGGCACGTAGAGCTAGCAACTGGCGCAACCAAATGACGCTAGATGAATTTTTGAAAGCTAAGAAAATTCCAGGTATTTCAGGGATTGATACGCGTGCACTTACCAAGATTATCCGTAAGCATGGTACCATGCGTGCAACTTTGACTCATGTTGGGGACAGTATGGACCATGTGACGGACCAGCTCCAAGCAACAGTCTTGCCGACAGATAATATCAAGCAAGTCTCTACTAAGACAGCTTATCCTGCTCCTGGAGTTGGATTGAGTGTCGTTCTGGTAGACTTTGGGCTCAAGCACTCAATCTTACGTGAACTTTCTAAGCGTAACTGTAACGTTACGGTTGTTCCGTATTCAACGACGGCAGAAGAAATTCTCCACCTAAATCCTGATGGAGTTATGTTGTCAAATGGTCCAGGTAACCCAGAAGATGTTCCAGAAGCACTGGACATGATTCGTGGTGTGCAAGGGAAAATCCCAATCTTCGGTATTTGTATGGGACACCAACTTTTTGCCATGGCAAACGGGGCTAAGACCTACAAGATGAAATTTGGTCACCGTGGATTTAACCACGCGGTACGTGAGATTGCAACAGGACGTGTAGACTTTACCAGCCAAAACCATGGTTATGCAGTCAGCCGTGAGGACTTGCCAGAGCATTTGATCATTACCCACGAAGAAATCAATGACAAGTCAGTTGAAGGAGTTCGTCACAGATACCAACCAGGTTTTTCTGTACAATTCCACCCAGACGCAGCTCCTGGTCCACACGACGCTAGCTACCTCTTTGATGAATTTATCGAGATGATGGAAGCTTTTAAACAAGCAAACTAAGAACGAGTAAAAGCTCGTTAGAGAATTTATGTAACTGAACACGGACGGAAAGCTCGGAATTTAGAGAAATCAACTTGGATTGTCAATCCTTCCTTGGTTTCCTAAAATTCAATCGCTTTCTATTCGTCCTTTGTATCTTATTTAATGTCGCTCTGTGAGGCGACGAATAGAAAGGAGAAGATACATTGTTCGCGGAAGTGAACACGCCCTAAGAACCGTGTAAAAAAGATAAACATCGTCTTGACGCTAAAGGCGTCTGCACCGAGTTTCCTATTTTCACTATGTTCTTTTCGGGCTTTGTATCATAAACTATGCCTAAATGTACTGATATTCAAAAAATTATGGTGATTGGTTCTGGTCCGATTATTATTGGTCAGGCTGCTGAGTTTGACTACGCTGGGACCCAGGCCTGCTTGTCTTTGAAAGAGGAAGGTTATGAGGTTGTCTTGGTGAACTCAAACCCTGCCACCATCATGACGGACAAGGAGATTGCGGACAAGGTCTACATCGAGCCAATCACACTTGAGTTTGTAACTCGTATTCTCCGTAAGGAACGTCCAGATGCTTTGCTTCCAACTCTTGGTGGTCAAACAGGGCTCAATATGGCCATGGAATTGTCTAAGAATGGCATTCTAGATGAATTGGGTGTCGAACTACTGGGAACTAAATTATCTGCCATTGACCAAGCAGAGGACCGTGATCTCTTTAAACAATTGATGGAAGAGCTTGAGCAGCCAATTCCAGAATCTGAAATTGTCAACACAGTGGAAGAAGCTGTTGCCTTTGCGGCATCAATCGGCTACCCAGTTATCGTTCGTCCAGCTTTCACACTTGGTGGTACTGGTGGTGGTATGTGTGCCAACGAGGAAGAATTGCGTGAAATCGCTGAAAATGGGTTGAAACTGTCACCTGTTACCCAATGTTTGATTGAACGTTCAATCGCTGGTTTCAAGGAAATCGAATACGAGGTTATGCGCGACTCAGCTGACAATGCCCTCGTTGTTTGTAACATGGAAAACTTTGACCCAGTTGGGATTCACACAGGAGATTCCATTGTATTTGCTCCTGCCCAAACCATGTCAGATTATGAAAACCAAATGCTACGTGACGCGAGCTTGAGCATTATCCGCGCTCTTAAGATTGAAGGTGGATGTAACGTTCAGCTGGCCCTTGATCCGCATAGCTTCAAGTACTATGTTATCGAAGTAAACCCTCGTGTATCGCGTTCGTCAGCCCTTGCTTCTAAGGCGACGGGTTATCCGATTGCCAAATTGGCTGCCAAGATTGCAGTTGGTTTAACCCTGGATGAGGTCATCAACCCTGTTACAGGTTCAACTTATGCTATGTTTGAACCAGCCCTTGATTACGTCGTTGCTAAGATTCCGCGTTTCCCATTTGACAAGTTTGAAAAAGGTGAGCGTCGTCTTGGGACCCAAATGAAAGCGACTGGGGAAGTCATGGCCATTGGTCGTAACATCGAGGAATCTCTTCTAAAAGCCTGTCGTTCACTTGAAATTGGGGTTCACCACAATGAAATGCCTGAACTGGCAACCGTTTCTGATGATGCTTTGATTGAAAAGGTTGTGAAAGCCCAAGATGACCGTCTCTTCTATGTATCAGAGGCTATTCGCCGTGGTTACACACCAGAAGAAATTGCTGAATTGACCAAGATTGATATCTTCTATCTAGATAAACTCTTGCACATCTTTGAAATTGAGCAAGAATTAGGTGCCCATCCACAAGATCTAGAAGTCTTGAAAACAGCTAAACTCAATGGATTTTCAGACCGCAAGATTGCGGAACTCTGGAAAACGACAGCTGACCAAGTTCGCCAACTTCGCTTGGAAAACAAGATTGTCCCAGTTTACAAGATGGTTGATACCTGTGCGGCGGAGTTTGACTCTGAAACACCATATTTCTATTCAACCTATGGTTGGGAAAATGAATCTATCAAATCTGACAAGGAATCCGTTCTAGTCCTAGGTTCAGGTCCAATCCGTATCGGACAAGGGGTTGAGTTTGACTACGCAACCGTTCACTCTGTTAAGGCGATTCAGGCTGCTGGTTATGAAGCTATCATCATGAACTCAAATCCAGAGACCGTTTCAACAGACTTCTCGGTATCAGACAAACTTTACTTTGAGCCATTAACATTCGAAGATGTCATGAATGTTATCGATTTGGAGCAACCAAAAGGCGTTATCGTTCAGTTCGGTGGTCAAACAGCCATCAACCTTGCGGAGCCTTTGGCAAAAGCAGGTGTGACCATCCTTGGTACCCAAGTAGCTGACTTAGACCGTGCCGAAGACCGTGACCTCTTCGAGCAAGCCCTTAAAGACTTGGATATTCCACAGCCACCAGGTCAAACGGCTACCAATGAAGAAGAAGCCGTACTTGCAGCTCGCAAGATTGGATTCCCAGTCCTCGTTCGCCCATCTTATGTCTTGGGTGGACGTGCTATGGAAATCGTCGAAAACGAAGAAGATCTTCGTTCTTACATGCGTACCGCTGTTAAGGCCAGTCCAGACCACCCAGTCCTTGTTGACTCTTACATCGTTGGGCAAGAGTGTGAAGTTGATGCCATCTCAGATGGGGAAAATGTTCTCATCCCTGGTATTATGGAACATATCGAACGTGCTGGTGTCCACTCAGGTGACTCAATGGCCGTTTATCCACCACAAACCTTGTCGCAAAAGGTGCAAGAAACCATCGCAGACTACACCAAACGTCTAGCAATTGGCCTTAACTGTCTTGGGATGATGAACATCCAGTTTGTCATCAAGGATGAAAAAGTCTACGTTATTGAGGTCAATCCACGTGCCAGCCGTACGGTGCCATTCCTTTCTAAGGTAACCAATATCCCTATGGCTCAGGTAGCAACTAAGCTCATTCTTGGTCAAAGTCTTGAAGAACTTGGCTACCAAGATGGACTTTATCCAGAAAGTACTCGCGTTCATATCAAGGCGCCTGTCTTCTCCTTTACGAAACTAGCTAAAGTAGACAGCTTACTCGGGCCTGAAATGAAGTCAACAGGGGAAGTTATGGGTTCTGATACTACTTTGGAAAAAGCTCTCTACAAGGCTTTTGAAGCTTCCTACCTACACTTGCCAACCTTTGGAAATGTTGTATTTACCATCGCTGATGATGCCAAAGAAGAAGCCTTGGACTTGGCTCGTCGTTTCCAAAATATCGGTTATGGTATCCTTGCGACAGAAGGGACAGCAGCCTTCTTTGCCAGTCATGGACTTCAAGCTCAACCTGTTGGTAAGATTGGTGACGATGAACAAGATATCCCAAGCTTTGTCCGCAAAGGGAAAATCCAAGCGATCATCAATACTGTCGGAACCAAACGAACTGCTGACGAAGATGGTGAGCAAATCCGTCGTTCAGCCATTGAACACGGTGTACCACTCTTTACAGCTCTAGATACAGCTAATGCCATGCTCAAGGTGCTAGAAAGCCGTAGTTTTGTCACAGAAGCGATCTAGTTGAGAAAAAGTTTTTCACAGTTTTAAAGCCAGCGTCAGAAAACGCCGGCTTTTGCAATACAGATATTGCTTATTTGAACTATCATTCTTTCCTTAAGAATCATTCTAAATTGTGATATAATAAGGGAGAATTGGAAATAGGAAACTATTTTCAAGATATTTTCAAAAATCCCATTAAGAAAATAGGTAAAGACAGATTAGAAAGTGTAAAATTCCGATGTCTTCTTACAAAAAAGTCTCTCTTTCTGAGATCAACCAATCTATTGAAACTCCGAATAACAATCATTTTTGGCAAAATCTAAAAGCTTTTTTAGGACCTGGAGCTCTTGTAGCAGTTGGCTACATGGATCCTGGAAACTGGATTACCAGTGTGGTTGGTGGCGCTTCCTACAAATATAGTCTCTTATTTGTTATTTTGATTTCCTCCATCATTGCCATGCAGTTACAACAGATGGCTGGAAAGCTCGGTATCGTAACTAAGATGGACCTAGCACAGGCAACTGCACATCATGCTCCCAAATGGCTCCGCTATAGTCTTTGGGTGATTTTAGAATTAGCTTTAATGGCGACAGACTTAGCTGAGGTTTTAGGCTCAGCGATTGCCTTAAATCTTTTATTTAAAATACCGATTATGGTCGCTATCCTCTTAACCGTTTTAGATGTATTTCTTTTGTTGTTGTTAATGAAATTTGGCTTCAAAAAAATTGAAGCCATTGTTACGACCCTTATTTTAACCATATTAGCCATCTTTACCTATCTGGTAGCATTATCCAATCCAAGTATTCAGGGTATCTTTGGTGGTTATTTACCGACTCCAACATTATTTGAAACACCATTGCCAGGTCATGAAAGCCAATTGACCTTGGCTCTAGGAATTGTAGGAGCGACAGTCATGCCCCATAATCTCTATCTTCATTCATCCCTATCCCAAACAAGGAAAATCAATCACAAAGATAAGAAGGATGTTCGAAAAGCCGTGCGTTTTATGACCTGGGATTCAAATCTTCAGTTGTCCCTAGCCTTTATTGTCAATTCCTTACTTCTCATTTTAGGGGCATCTCTCTTTTTTGGTCATGCATCTGAAATTTCAGCTTTTTCTCAAATGTACAATGCTTTACAGGATTCGACAATAGCAGGAGCGATAGCTAGTTCAACTCTGTCAACTTTATTTGCCCTGGCCCTCCTAGCAAGTGGCCAGAATTCGACCATTACAGGTACCTTGACAGGACAGATTGTCATGGAAGGTTTCTTGCATCTGAAATTGCCTCAGTGGATGATCCGTATCGGTACACGGATTTTTGCCTTGCTCCCTGTGATTATTGTAGCCGTCTTGTTTGGACATCAAGAAAAAACCTTGGATCAGTTATTGGTCTATTCACAGGTCTTTCTGTCAATTGCTCTTCCGTTTTCAATCTTCCCCTTAATCTATCTGACCTCTAAGAAGTCACTGATGGGAGAATTTACCAATGCCAAGTGGAACACCATCCTAGGTTACGCAGTTTCAATCATCTTGACCATTCTCAATATCAAGCTTCTTTTCGATATTTTTTAAACTCGTTTGAAATCTATTATAGTGTCAGAGTGAAGACTGATAAAGAGAAAGTAGTAGTAATTGGTTCATAAAAACAAGTACAAAAAAAAGAACAGTGGTAACTGTTCTTTTTTATCATTATTTGAGACCGTATTTTTTGTTGAAACGATCCACGCGTCCATCTGCTTGAGTGAACTTTTGACGTCCAGTGTAGAATGGGTGTGAGTCTGATGAAATTTCCACACGGATCAATGGGTAAGTTTCGCCTTCGAACTCAACAGTTTCGTTAGAGCGTTTTGTTGAACCGCTAAGGAATTTGTAACCAGTAGTTGTGTCCATGAAGACAACTGGGCGATATTCTGGATGGATATCTTTTTTCATTTTGCAATATTTCCTTTCTGCCATGGTCTCTTTGCGAGCCATAGATTGTTACCATACTAGTCTATCAGATTCTGATAAGTTTGGCAAGTCTTTTCCCTGATTTTATTAAAAATCTTGATAAAAAATCACTCCAGTGTTTACTGGAGTGAGGGTAGAAGAATGATTAGTTCTCTTGATTTGGAGCTTTTTCTTCTTGTTCATTTTTTACTTCTGTTTCTTTTACTGGTTCTACGTTTTCTGCTGCTGATTCAGCTTCTTTTTCAGATTCAGTAGTTTCTGTTTCTGTTGATTCTGTTTCAGCTTCAGCCTCTGTTTCAGTTGGTTTGGCTACAGGTTCAGCTTCTGTTTTTGTTTCAGCTTCTGTAGTTTCTTCTTTTACTGGTTCTGCGTTTTCTGCTACTGATTCAGCCTCCACATTAGCTGGTTCCTTAGCTTCTTCTGTTTGCTCGGTTTCCTCTTTAGCAGTCTCTGTTTTCTCAGCAGTAGTTTCTTCTTTTTTACGTTCTTGAGATTCTTTTTTGATTTCTTCGACTGCAGTTTTAACGGTAGAGCTTGTTACACGTCCGACAGTTTGAGCAAAATCTTTACCAGATTCAGCTAATTCAGTAAATGACTCTTTTGTAATTTTACCACCGGACATTGCCAAGAGACCAGTTACAACAAGTGCAATGCTAGCAAGAATAGCCAAAATCAAACCAAAGCCGATTGAAATGCCATATCCACCAAAGTTGGACATGTACTTATTTACATTAAAGAGACTATTTAGTGTGACGAGAGTTGCAATTGCACCCGCAACAATGACACCAATTGAGAACCCTTTAGGCATTGCTTTATTCATATTATTCAAGCAAGCAAGAACAATAGACACAATAGCTGCGATAATGACAAACCACCCATCTCCTTGGTAACCATTCACACTATAGGACCCAAAAGCACCTGCATTTAAACTAGCCCATGGCAAAAGTGAACCAAGGATTGCTACTCCAGCAGAAATGAGGATAAACAAACGATTTTTTTCCATTATTAAGTCTCCTTTTATTCAGTTTGATTTATTATACCATAAACTGAGGTACAAAGAAACCGTATATTTTAAGAATCTAGCATATAAAAGGCCAAGAAAATTCTTTCTTAGCCTTGGTGAACCTGTAGAGCCTCTTTCAGCTCTTGGTATATTTGTTCGTTTTCTTCTAGATTATAGGAATTGGCGCCACTGGCTAATGGATGCCCTCCCCCGTCGTGTCGTTTGGCAATTTCATTGATAGGGGTAATTTTACTGCGCATTCGCACACGGAAGTGACCATCAGCTTGCTCAACAAAGATAGCCCAAGCCTTAACAGTATCAATTCGGCCAGGTGCTCCGACAATTGCCGCTGTTTCAGCATCTGTAACCTTATATTTTTTCAAGATGTTTTGAGTAAGCAGAACGCGTGCAGCCCCATTCTCATCAACTTCTAAGTGATCATAAACATACCCTTGCAATTTTGCAATCTTGAAGCTCATGGTATCCATTTGACGAGATAATCCAGCAAAGTCAAAATCAATTTCTCGGAGCTGGCCAGCTATTCTAAAGGTACGGGCACTAGTTGATGGGTAGAGAAAACGCCCTGTGTCCCCGACAATTCCTGCATAGAGAAGTCGTGCCGCTTCACTAGACAAAGCTAGCTGATTTTCTTGAGCAAATAATGCAATCATCTCACTGGCACTGCTTGAACTTGTATCGACCCAAGATAGGTTACCATAGATATCATCATTTGGATGGTGATCGATTTTGATGGTGAAAGCAGCTTGTTCGTAGCGTTTATCATCGATACGAGGACGATTCGCTGTATCACAAATAATAGCAAGAGCTCCTTTGTAGTCACTGTCTTGTACAGTATCCATTTCCGCCATCCAGGTTAGAGTTGGTTCGTTAAAACCGACGACTTTGATGGTCTTTTCTGGAAAATGGTGTGTAAGAAGAGCTTTCAAGCCCACTTGGCTCCCTAAGGCATCCGGATCTGGTTTCATATGACGATGAATGATAATCGTGTCGTATTCTTTGATTTTCTCTAATATTTGCTGGCAAATTTCCATAAATAACCTCAATTCTTTCTCATTTCATTGTAGCACAAGAATTTTTATTTTTAAAATGAAAAAGATATGATATAATGGAGAAAGATAAATTGAGGAGGACGATATGGCATTAGCAAAAATTGTATTTGCCAGTATGACCGGTAATACCGAAGAAATTGCAGATATTGTAGCAGACAAATTGCGTGACTTGGGCTTGGATGTCGATGTGGATGAATGTACGACTGTTGACGCTTCAGACTTCTTGGAGGCAGACATCGCAATCGTTGCGACTTATACTTACGGTGATGGAGAATTGCCAGATGAGATGATGGACTTCTACGAAGACCTAGCAGATCTCAACTTGAATGGCAAAATCTACGGGGTTGTTGGATCAGGTGATACCTTCTACGACGAATTCTGTAAGGCTGTTGATGACTTTGATCGCGTTTTTGTAGCGACAGGAGCAGAAAAAGGTTCAGAGTGTGTTAAAGTGGACCTTTCTGCTGAAGAAGAAGACATCGAGCGTTTGGAACAATTCGCAGAAGAATTGGCTGCAAAAGTAGGATAAGAATCAAATTGCGCTGACTGGAAGAAGTCAGTGCGTTTTTTTATTAGTTATTTTGGGATTTTACTAGCCTATTTGGTAGCTTTTTGATACAATAATTCAAATAAAGGAGGAGACTGTATGAACTTAGATATGATTCGGCAAGAAATTGATCAAATCGACGACCAAATCGTCAAGCTCTTGGAAGAACGAATGCATTTGGTTGAGGGAGTAGTTGCCTATAAGAAAACCTCAGGAAAACCTATTTTAGATACTAAGCGAGAAGAAGTTATTTTTGATAAAGTCAGAAATCGAGTAGAAGATAAGCGCTATCAGGAGACCATTGTTGCGACTTTTTCAGACATTCTCAAACGTTCGCGTGATTATCAGGATCAAAACATCAAATGAAAAAAGAACAATTCTATCCGCTCGGAATTTTTCTAGCTGCAATGGTGGGAGGCCTTGTCCGCTATCTCATTTCCACTTGGTTACCAGCTAGCCCAGACTTTCCTTGGGGAACCCTCCTTGTCAACTATCTGGGCATTTTCTGCTTGGTCTATCTGGTGAAAGGCTATCTGGTCTATAAGGGAACTAGTAAAGGCTTGGTTTTGGCGCTGGGGACAGGATTTTGTGGTGGCCTGACAACCTTTTCTAGCCTAATGCTTGATGCAGTAAAACTGCTTGATACTGGGCGTTATCTTAGCTTAGGCATCTATCTACTTTTGAGTATTGGAGGAGGTCTACTCTTGGCTTATGTTCTAGGGAGGAAGAAATGGTAATCGTTTATCTTGCAATCGCCTGCGGGTTTGGAGCCTTGGTTCGTTATTTCTTTTCCCGCTATAATCAAACTTCTAAATTGCCCCTAGGAACTCTTATAGCCAATCTTCTCGGTTGTTTTTTGATTGGCTTGCTCTACAATCATGTGGAGTCTAAGGAAGTCTATGCTATCCTAGCGACAGGTTTTTGTGGAGGGTTAACGACCTTTTCAACCTTGAATGACGAGCTTCAAAGGCTGTTAAGCGACAAGAAGGTATTTTATAGCTATTTTCTCTTAACTTATATAGGCGGTTTTCTAGCGATTTTTTTAGGAATTCTGCTATAAATTTCTTTACTTTTAGATGGAAATTTGGTAAACTGTATCTTGTGTGTAATGGACGCACAAAAATACAGTTTATCCGCTGAGGAAGGTTCCTCAAGATTGACAAAGATAGGAGAATAAAATGAATCCATTAATCCAAAGCTTGACTGAAGGTCAACTTCGTACAGATATCCCATCATTCCGTCCTGGTGACACTGTTCGTGTACACGCGAAAGTTGTCGAAGGTAACCGTGAACGTATCCAGATTTTTGAAGGTGTTGTTATCGCACGTAAAGGTGCGGGCATCTCAGAAAACTACACAGTTCGTAAAATCTCTAACGGTGTAGGTGTTGAGCGTATCTTCCCAATCCACACTCCACGTGTTGAAAAGATCGAAGTTGTTCGTTACGGTAAAGTACGTCGTGCGAAATTGTACTACTTGCGTGCTCTTCAAGGTAAAGCAGCTCGTATCAAAGAAATCCGTCGTTAATTCGACTAAAAAACTCTGCTCATTCAGCAGGGTTTTTCTCTAGCTCCCTTAGTTCAATGGATATAACAACTCCCTCCTAAGGAGTAGTTGCAGGTTCGATTCCTGCAGGGGGCAGTAAACTAGAAACAAAACACTGGATAACCAGTGTTTTTTCTTTGACCAAATTTTAAACATTTAATATGATATCTATGGTGTGGTATAATAGGCATAGAATGTTTAGGAGAAAGAGATGAAAAACAATAAACGTTTATTTGAAGTTGTTAGTTTAATGCTAATGCTTTTGACACTTTTTGCGCTGAATGGATGTAGTTTAGGTGGTAAATATGGCATTAAAATTTAAAGAAACAAATAAAACGTTTCATAAAATCATAGAAGTTGACGGTGAAAAATATCTTTTGGATATGACTAGTATTAGTCCTAAAACTTATTTCTGGGGTTCTCTTCCTAATGAAATTACTGCCAAATGCTTAAAGTTAGATAGAAGAGATATGAGATTTGAGAGTCTAGCGCCAACTATAAGCAAATCTCTTGGTATTGGAATAGGTGTAGCAATAGGTGGAGCTTGTTATAGAATTGTTACGAATGTTTTTAAGAGTTACGACATTAGCCATAATATTTCTTTTAAATTAGGATTGTTTTTCCTCTCTATTGTCTTAGCTTATCTTACTTTCAGGTTCATTGCTTTTGTGGTTCGTCATAATCTTCAACAAAAGCTTTCCAGTAAAGAAACGAAGTATCAAATAGTTTTCAAACTAGCAAGCTCACAACGTCAATTAAAACTGTATAAACTTCTGCCTATTCTTTTTGTTGCAGTTTTAGCATTTTATATATTTACTGATAATGGGACAGAGGCCTCTATCCTTATCATTAACAGTATTTTATCTTTGGGTTTCTTTACGGTGATCTTAGGTATGTTACCACTCCGAGAAAGTTACGAGAAGCAAGAGATTATTTTTGAAAAAATAGAAAAGTTATAAGTTGAAAAAAAGCATAAATGCTGTTTTATAACTGATTTTTAAATGAGCATCAGGAGATATTATGTTAAAAACGAACAAGTGGATATTCCTTGCGATTTCCGTTCCCTTTATGATTCTTGCTTTGTCTTATTTGTTTATTAGGGTGCCGATTGGGAACACAGGTAAGTTTATTCATGATCATGAGGATTCTATCAAGAGAGAAATTATTGCAGACATAGACAGTCAAGGGCAATATATAAAGTCTGTGACGCTTTTACCAGGTTCTGCGAGGGGGTCTTTTGATAATGGTGGAGATGTAGGTGGAAATTATCATATTTATTTTACAGCCTATGTTAATAATAATCGCAAGCAGTCAATGAAAGTAGAATTATACTTTCCTGATGCTGGTATACCACCTTTTACCTTTATAAAACCCAATCCTTACAAATCTCCTGAAACTATGAAGAGATGGTACTTATCAGTAGTAGAGGTATCAAGTGATCCCTCATGGGATTGGAAGCGAAAGCAAGATAAATTGAATGAAACTATGAATAATCTTTTGGATTTTGCTGTTCGCAAAGGCAAGGATGCAGACTGGCAAGTTCGAAAAGAAATTATGATTCGTTTTCTAAACAAATGGCTACATGAACATGAGGAAAATTTCAAACTAGCTATCCAAACCAACCTGTATAGAAATGACCCAGAATTGGAACAGAAATTAGGAAAGATTCAGAGTATAAGTGTAAGTAACTATCAAATGTACATTCCTTCGAGAGGTAGCGACATTCTTTTTAATGTTAGATTTGAGAGATATCCTGAAGAAATAGCTACTATAAATGTTCGCTTGCATTCCCAAGGGGAACAATCAGTTTTTAAGGATCCCTCAGTTGCTGCAACTATTAGTTTTGAAAATGAACGTTTTGCTATAAAAACGAATTACGACTCCAAGCTATTTCCAATTTTTAATCAAAGTCGATTTGGTAATAGTAATGGAGAAATATCTTATAAGCTCCCAAAAGACTATGAAAATCAATTTTTAATTCCTTAACTATCAAGCAAGCTATTGAGCTTGCTTTTTCTATATCTTTATCTTCTATCAAACAAGATGCTAGTTGTATGTTATAAGAGTATATGGAAATAGATAAAGAGCGAAACCGCTCTCTTTTTTATGTTATAATAGGCATAGAATGTTTAGGAGAAAGAGATGAAAAATCATAAACGCTTATTTTGGGTTGTTAGTGTAATGCTAATGTTTTTGACACTTTTTGCACTAAATGGATGTAGTTTGGGTGGTGAAACCATTCCAAAAAACAGAACAAAGAAACAGTACGAATTCGAAAAAACGTTTGAACCCATGTTTAAATTTTTAGAACAAGACAAGAAGGACTTTACGGGACTAAAGATATACATTAGTAGAGTCTATATAAAAACTGAAGATGGAGTCAGAAAATACGAAGTGGACTTAGATATTAATCAAGCTGACATTAAAGGTGATTACACAATAACACATGGGGAGAATAAAGAAACTGTTCCTATTACATATTCTAATGGCAAGCTAAATTATAGCTCGGAGATAACTCCTTTATATGATGAAGAAATTCTTAATTTGGTAGTACAAAGAGATTATTTCGCTTCCTTGAATATAAAAGAAACCTTTAAGAGTGCTGAAACTGAATTGAGCGATATTATCTACCAGCCTGAAAATCATTCTGACCTATATAAATATCTTAAAAATAAGTACGATATGCCAGAAGATACGACCTGTCGAATAATATTAGATTACTCTAGTGGAACAATCTATGGAATTTCAATACTAATGGAATCTAAGGATGAGGCTGTTCAAATAGATTTATCTATATTTAAAAATAGTGAGTCATAAAAAACGATAAAATGTCTTGTCAAATTTCATTTCTTACAAAAATATGAAGATTAATCCAAAAATAATTTAGCCAAAAATTTGACCAAATATTGACCAAGTTTATCCTAAATCCTATTAGAATAGGCTTTCTAAGCATATTTTATATTCCTGCAGGGGGCAGTAATTCAATCAAAAAGCACTGAATGATCAGTGTTTTTTTTGTCTTAAAATTGAAACCATTTCAGATGAAAATGGAGGTGTGGTATAATAGGAGAAAGTATAAGTGCTTATTTGAAGGGGAATTTCTCTCCTTATTATGAGTATTAGGATTTAGTTTTCTGAGAAAATAATGATGTTTGAGTAAAGAAGGAAATGGAATGAAAATTTCTGGGACAAGTGGTAACGTTACTTTTGACTATGAGAATGGCTATGTTCTAAAAGCAGAGGGAGAGTTGTTGACTGATGGTAGCTTTATTGTATATAGGAAAAGCATACAGAATTGGGAACCACCTTACAATCACATTCTTATCACACAGAACGAGATAGATAAACTTGTCGAGGAAGTGAACTCCAGGATGACGGAGCAAACAATTCAGATCGAATTTATCTGAATTAGAGTAGGAGAAGGATGATGAAAATCGATTACAGTGAACGGATGGTCATATGGGAGTGGGATGGTTGTGTAATAAAGATAGAACTACCAGATATCATTCATGCGGAATATCATAAAGATGAGAACATGGTGATGGTTTATAGTGGGGAAAATTTCATTAACAAAATCATTTTCTACTTTAGTTTGGAAGGAAAATTGTTAGGGCAACAAAATCTACTAGAAGGAACCCTAGATTGGAATCATAATGGGAAGCATCAGGTTTTTTTTCAACATTTACATCATCTTCGCTTTAGCCCTAAATATCAGCGTATCTTCAGTATATTTCGCTCATCCAACGATTTTGACCTTCCATCAGAACTAGAAGTTTATAATTTAGAAGGTGATAAAATCGACCAAATTGAATCTCCTGCAGGGTTTACTATGCTATATATTTCTGAGATAAGTAAGAAGAAACTGAGAATTGTATGTGAAGCTCTTAATGAAGATTGTTTTGATAAATTTGGTCGAAGTGATTTCTATTTTAATTTAGATTTAGAAACTAGAAAATGGATAAAAGATGGCATCGCCTATTGAGGAAGAGAAATAGAAGACGGATTTTTATGATATTTTATGCTGAGAGATAATTGCACTAGGAGAATACAAATGAAACCAACAAAACTACAATGGGAAGATGTTATCCAGTTCGAAGAAGTAAAAGGTTACGGTCAGCATATCTGGAAAGATGAGGACAAGTATTATTTGGTTTTAGAAGAGGGAACTGTAGTTTCTTGGTTAGTTGTCTATGAATTACCACAAGAATTATTTACCTTACTAGAGAGTGGGGAAAGAACGTTACATGAAGTATCTTGGAAGGTTCAAAACGATTCTTGGCCACCGACGGAAGAAGAAAAGAAAGCTAGTGAGAAACGATTTATAGAAGAGAGTCCAACATCATTAATTGATTTACCTGAAACTAGAGAGTTATTTACTCAGGAAGAACTTGAAAGATTAATTCCAATTGCTGAGCAAATGTGGATTGACTGGAGAGGCAAACTTCCAGATGATTATGTATCGCCACTCAAGTAAAAGAGATATATAATGAAACTGAATTCCAGATATTAGAGAGCTCTAATCCAGTTCACTGAAGCTATGAAAAAGCTTATATCATTTGATTATGGTTAGAAAGGGAGTGGAAATGATAGAAAAGAGAAAGCATTATAAAGAACTAGTTCATCTAGGAGAATTTAAGAACAAATTAGTCTATTATGACTTAAAGACAAAGAAATTGTATTTTTCAATTCCAGAAAGAACTTCTAAGAGTCAACAGTACGTTATTTTGTCCCTTGTGTTGCTCGTTTTCCCTTTTATCAGATTTCTGAATGGATTGACAATCTTTAGTATACCTGCTCACAAGTATATTTATTTGATTTTATTCTCTTGTCTTTCCTTACTTTTCGGGAAATTGCTAGATGCCTATTTTAAGAAAGATTTGGATTTGTATCCGGCTCTATTTACAGATTTGGAGTATTTAGAATTCCTAGAGGTAGTAAAGAAAAGTGGAGCTGTTGTTTCTTCCGTAATTCGTGGTAGCTTTATTAGTTTGTTAGTATCTTTAGTCGCCTTCCTGTTATATCCTAGTTTTTTGCCATTATTTTTCCACTCGATGCTTTTGTTTATTCTCTATTTGTGTTTAGCCAATAATTTGCACAAGCGAAAGAAGGTCATGGAGAGTTTGATAAGAAATGTGCGCATCAACTAGATCTTTTTGTTTTTGCCTATGATAAAGAAGAATCAAAAAAGTAAAGAAAGTTGATTTATATGACAACAGAAATGCAGCAATACAAAAATTGTACGATATTAAAAAACAATAATGATTATCAGATTCTGTGGAGTAGAGGGAAAGAAGTGCTTAACTTTACCATTAGCCAGGAATTAGCAGAATGTGTTTCAAAATCAGAAAAAGATTCTTTAGAAGTAATGTTTTATTGTGAACATCATCGTTGGCCTAAGGCAGATGAGTTAGAAGACTATAATCAATCGGATACGATTGTCTATAGAGGAGATGGATTTATTGTATATGAGACAGACGGCTATTACGAAATAAGCTTCTTTAAAGAAATTGGAGGAGTCATGGGGCCAGAAGTTCGCTATCCTATTTCTAAAGAACTAATGGATAAAGCATTTGAATCTTCTAGGGGAGCATACGAAGTCATGGTTTATGCTGAAACAGGGCACTGGCCTTTATAGTAAAGTGGATTACATCATAAGAACAGACAAAAAATAGGGAAAACTAATCAGTAGACATTTGGTAAGAAACAAAGGAGATAAGAATGGAACCAATTTATGTAAGTCAAAAAGATATGTTGGAAATCTGTCAAGATGGTGATAAGTATTTCTTGCGTTATCCAACTTTTAATATTACCTGCCCAGAAGTGATTAGAGAAATTCCCAAAGAAGCTGCCGATAGTTACATGTCGGGAGAACATACTGGCAAAGAGTTGATGACTTATGCGCAATATGGTTTTTGGAAATCTAAAAAACAGTATACACAAGATGAATCCGATAAGCTCTTCATTGAAGATCATCCTTCCTTTATTTTGAAAAATCCTGAAAATAGTCGTTGTCTTTTCACAGCAGAGGAATTTAAACAAATTGTCACTCAAGCCATTGTTTCAGAACTGGAACCTAGCGAACTTGATGCAATTGGTATAGTTGATAGTCATTTAGAGCTTCTTCTGGTGGATCCAGTCGGCTGGGAGGAAGAGATAGAAGCAGTCCATCTGGAAATTCTGCAAGAAAAAATTAATAATTACATTCACTTCCTCGAAAGTAAGCAGTATGTAGCACGATACGGTGATAAGTTTGATAAAAAAGTCATCCATATTACATTCCAGTATTCTCCATCTGATAACGGTTTAGCCTTTCTCGCAGCGGTTCAGAAGGTGTTACAACCCACAGATATGAGTTTGAAGATAGAATTGCCTGATGATGACACTTTACCAGAGAAGAAGAACTTATCAGTAAATGTAAGTCATCCAAATCATGATCAAGAAAAGGTATCTCAAGAACAATATCTCCAGATTAAAAAAGAATATAAAATTCGCTTAGGATTAGTGATATTTCTATTTACTATATTTGCAATACTAAGCGTAGTACTCATTTTTAACCTTTCTAGATTTATCCCACTTGCAGCAACAGCTATGGGAACAGTTGTGCCTTTTAATCATTTTCTGCTAGTTCCGCTATGGGAAGAAAAAAAAGAGATAGAAAAAGAACATCCTGAATGGAAGAAACTGAGTACAAGTGGCGTCAAAGTTCCTTCGTCAGAATCGAGTAAAAGAACTTTGGCGTGTATAGGAACAGTTGTAGCCTTATTCTTCTCTTTTGCGATGCTCTACAGACCGGTTAAAGCGAATAAGCCAATACCTAGTATTGAGGAAATCAATAAGATACCAAAATTGGACCGCAAAGCACCTAAAACATCAAGCTCTTCTAGTTCTGAAAGAGCTAACTCTTCAGATTCTGGAGCATCGTCTTCTACTGAAGAGAGCACGAAATCAGAAAGTTCAGGAACGGAATCTTCAAAAGAAGAGACGCATAACTATGATTTCCATCTTCCCGGAGTTGATGATGAGGAATTGCGTAGAGTCATTGATAGATCCAAAAAAGATTTTAGAGAGAACCATGCTAAAGAACAGACTACGGAATAGATAGATATAAAAGTAGAATTACTAGCTTAATTGAGGGAGCGAAAACCGCTCTCTTTTTGTGGTATAATGGAATATGTGGAGGGTTAGTATGCGTAAAGAATTTCTAGTTTATCAAAACAAAGTATACTCGAATTTTGTGAATTATATAAATGGCTATATTCTTCTATCAAAAGATCCAACAATGCTGGAAGAAGGCTACATTCCCTATAGTTCCTATGTATGTGATGCTGGAGAAGGCGTATACGGGAAATTTCTGTCTTATAGTGAGGTTAGTCAGAGGTATTCGGTTTATGATCGTGTCCTATACAAAGGTCAGGAATTTGCAATGGCTGGTCACAAGCGTGGAGATGATGATTTTACAGCACCTGATTCTTATGTGCGACTCCTGGTTTTTGATAAAGAATTTCTAATTGAAAACAATTTAGCTGATGATGCGGAATTATTGGATGAGAAATATGGCCAGACAATGTATGCATCAGGAAAAATCCCTGTCAGCGAAGTAACGATTCTACGTCGTAGAAAGGATTTGCCAGTAGACCGAAGGAGAAAAATATGAAATCAGTTATTTTTACAATAAAAAGCAACCAATCACTAAGAATTGGTGAGGTGCTTCAAGCAGAACTCTTTGAATGTTACAGCGTTTCCGCTAAGGATGCAGGATTAAAGCCATCTGCAGACTCTCTTATTTCGGATTTCCATTCTGTTCAGTTTGGGGTCAAAGAGAAGTCTAGTTTAGGGTTCCGTCTATCTTTTGATGGTCAAGCTTATCAGGTATCTGTTCCAGATTTGGCGACAGCTTCTGATTGGACTGGGGCCTTGATGTTCTTGAAAACCTTGCTCATTCTCTTAGACGTAACTGTATGTGAACATGATGGTGTGGCGTATGATAAAGATTCTATTCTAGAATTTCATTTCACAGATATTTTCTTATCAGCTCTTTCAGAATTGACTAAGGAAGTAAAAGTCCATCCCATCGTGGAAATTATGGGAGTGAAACGTCCTATTAACATCAATGAACTCTACCTAGGGCAGATTATCCATGTGCTGGACGAGCAACTCTTAAATAGTTATGACCAGCGTTTGCGCTTTACCCAACAGCTAAATGCTTATTACTCTGAGCAGCAAGTTTTTAAAGTAGAGCAAAATGGAGAGGACATCATTATCCCTATCAATTATCTAAATAGTGAAGGACGAACTATTTTGCCGGCTCAACCAGAGCTAGAACCTCAATATTTACAAGAGTATCGAGGAAGTAAGGTTGCAGTTGCACGACTGTTTATCATGACAGCCGATGGGGAAAAACTAGCCGAAGTTCCTTATCGACAGTACTTGGAATCGCTAACTGAGGGCATCTATATGCTAGATGCCAAGTATGTTCTTGTGGACCCGATTTCTCCTGAAACTCTGCAAGCTGTCTTGAAAAAGCAAGGGTTTTAAGAAAAATTCCTGTTCGGTTAACGTTTTCAGATGTTAGAAAATAATGAAGAAGATAGTGTAAAGATAACCATCTGAAAAGTCTCTCAGATGGTTTTAAGTTTTTCGCATGTTGATTCTACTTATATTTTTTATGCTATAATGAGACTAGAATTAAAACTCTCATTCAACAGGTAAAATAGCGAACTACTTATGCCAACGATTGACACAACGGGGCATTCTTACGATGATTTTCTATCTGCGATTGAACGTCAAGGCTATTATGAAATCAAAAATCCAAGTGTCTATAAGCCTGGGACTAATAAAATTGTTCAAGTTGAGGGAATTTTCAGAATAAATCAATGGAGTAAATAAATGCAGACATATAAATTGAAAAATAAAGAATACTATCAAAATTTTGTAAAAGACTATCGTGAAATAATGAAGGAAGGGAAAGAAGCTGAAGTTTTTCTAGGGACGGAAGCTAAGTATTGTTTTCGACAACGAGATTCTTATGACGTGGATAGTACAGATATTGGAGTATTAATGGAATATTGCTTATATCCTTTGTATATGGAAGGTGATAGGGATATAGCGCGCAGAACTTTTGAAATCTTGAAAGATTTTAGCTTATCTATTGATTTAATGAGATTAAAGAAGGTAATTAAATATATTTCTATTCAAAGTAGATGGGTAAAGAAATATACAAGCCTTCCCTTTGTCATTGAGACTGATGAGTTAGTAAGAAATATTATAGAAAGTATCTCAAAACTATCAGATGAACAGAAACCTACTTATACCTATGAAAGACTATGTAATGTATTAGACCGTAGTCCATTATACAGACAGTGTGACGAAGAAAAGGTAGAGAAGATTCTTAAGGAATTTAAGGAAAAATACTATAATCCACCTAAGGTAGTAGAGCTATAGCAAACGCCATAGTGAATGTAAGAGTTGTGGAGAATTTTAAATGAGAAAACAGGAATTATTAGACTTTTTAAAATTTAATAGTAACAAACTTAGATATTATACTGTGTACTTAAATAAAAAAGTTTTAGAGCAGTTTGCGATAGGGTATTATCAGGATTTAAGTGCAAATAGATTTATAGTGTATGAGGTGACTGAACGTCAACAGTTATATGAAAAAGCTAGTTTTGAAAGAGAAAAGGATGCTATTGAAGAATTATATGAGATTGTAAAGTTTAGATGTAGGATTAAAAGTATCCCTATTCTGTTAGAGGTTTCAGAAATTGATGCAATCGGAACGAGTGATACAGACTTGGAACTTTTATTAATTGATGGTAATCTTTGGCTTCCAGATACCGAAGAGGAGCATCTCTTGAAACTTCAAGAAAAACTCAACAACTACATCTACTTCCTCGAAAACAAGCAATATGTAGAGAGATATGGCGATAGCTTTGACAAAAAAGTCATTCATATCACCTTCCAGTATTCTCCATCAGACAACGGTCTAGCATTCCTAGCAGCTGTTCAGAAAGTATTGCAACCGACTGATATGAGCTTAAAGGTAGAATTACCAGAGTAATAAAAGGAACGGAAACGATGCTAGCTATTTTTATTGATTCTATAGGTGACAAGTCAGGGACCTATAAGTTGTTAAGAAACCATTCATCCTTGCCTTTCTCTTTAATCAAATCTAGAATCAAAGATCATGACGCGGTGATAGAAGTATACATGTTAGATTTGGATGGATTGAGAAAGGTTCGAGAACTCATCCATGAGTTGAATACCATTGGAACCAAGGTTACGATAAGAGATTCGACTGGTATTATCACCTTAGAAATAGTAAATAATCTTATTTCTACATTTGAAGAAATTGCTATTGAGAGAGAAGAATTAGATACTCTGATGTTTGAGGAGGAAGAGTGAGTGCCACGTTTTTCAGTGGATCACCAAGTTAGTTTTTTAGTAATAAAAGGAAATTCAATGAATGAAAATAGAAATTTATTACGCTTCCTACAGGAGTTGATATACGGTCTTGTAGATCGTATCAGTGAGAAAGAATATCAGGAGTTTGTCCTTGATTCCTTAAAACTTTCAAAACAGGAGCTTGATAAAGAGAGTGATTTTTGCCCAGATCTTTTATATTCTGGACTGGAAAATATGGACGAGCTGGATATCTTGACATTTCAGGAGCTGGATAAGAAAACCAATCCACTAGTATGGAACTGTATCGCTAATTTCTTTGTCCTAGTTTGTCACTACTCATATATTGCTTCTGAGGAGGTTTACCTGCCACAAACGATTGAAAGTGCCGACGAGGACATACTTGAGGCTCTTTCTTCAAGTTACAAACAAATCCTAGCTGAAAATAGGGAGCTTATTTCACAAATAACTGGTCCAGAAATAGAAGGATATTTAAAGGATGAGCTCGTTAAAAAATACTTTGGACCACTATTTTTATCAGACGAGAATTGATAGGCTATTTCGTTCAAGTGTAAATTAGGAGATGATATTCTGATTAGTTGTTTTATGTTGATTTTTGCGGAGGCAATTGCGAATCGTATGGAAACGCAATATATTTCACGTATTCGAACCGCCTTGGATGCATGTTGGAGTTTTTTGGAGAATAGAGATAAAAGGGGAGAGGAACTTTATCGCCTTTTAGATGATGGGACAGACTTCAGTGGAATATTTATCTACATGCAATTAGATGAAAATGAAGCGAATGGTCTCTTGTGGGACAATATTAGTTATGCAATAGGTGAGACTGCTAAAGAAGCTTTTGAGTTTGAAAATAAGAAAGAGGTTCCTTCTCCCTTAGAGAACATTGAACCAGAACTGCTCGATGTCTTTATTGGAAATTTAAAAGACATCAGCATGGATCTTTATCATCACGTCGAAACAGTAAAAATTTTCATCAATAGAAATCCATACCCATCAAGAGAATCTGCCCTAAAAGAACTAGATAGACTGGGATTATTTAGATGATTTGATTAGAAGGTTTGGCGAAAAATCAAAAAGAACACCCCAGAAGTTAGAGTCTCATCTCTACTTTTGGGGTGTCGTTTATTTTCTATCCTTAAGCATTTTACAGTACCCACGTACGGATAGCATGGGCAACGCCGGATTCGTCGTTTGTTTTGGTGATGTATTTGGCGATTTTTTTGAGTTCTGGATTTCCATTTTCCATGACAACGGGATTTCCAACGACTTCGAGCATGGCGCGGTCATTTTCTTCGTCACCGATCGCCATGGTTTCATCTTTGGTCAATCCTAGTTTTTCAGCTAAGTGAGTGATGGCTGAACCCTTGTCTACATTCTTTTTAAGGAGTTCAAGGTAGAAAGGAGCAGATTTGTTGATAGAGTAGCGTTCGTAAAATTCTACTGGGATTTTTTCAATCGCAGCATCGAGAATTTCTGGTTCATCGATAAACATACATTTAACGATTTCTTTGTCAGCCATTTCTTCTGGAGTGCGGTAGAAAATAGGCATGCTGACGAGGGTTGATTCGTGCACCGTGTATTTTCCGATATTGCGATTGGCAGTATAGATACCGTCCTTGGTAATAGCGTGCATGTGGACACCGAGCTTACGACTGAGAAATTCCATATCCAGATAATCCTCATAGGCTAAAGATTCGCTGATAATCTCATGTCCAGTAGCAGTTTCTTGGACAAGGGCACCGTTGAAGGTCACGACATAGTCACTTTGGTCTCTTAACTGCAAGTCGTCTAGAAGTTTGGCAACACCTGCGATAGGACGACCCGTTGCAATCACGACTTTGACACCAGCTTGTTTGGCATCTTGGATAGCAGAAAAGACTTCCGGAGTGATTTCCTTCTTACTGTTGACTAGGGTACCATCGATATCGACGGCGATTAGTTTAATACTCATATATTTCCTCTATTCGTTCTTATTTGGGGTAAAATGATCGTTCTCAATCAAGTGTAAAAATTGCTGGGTAACGCTTGCGAAGATGCTGTTTTGGTCCAACATTTCTTTTGGAAAATAGAAACGATTGTCCCCATGGCGGCTGCCAGCAAGGGATTGGACGATAGGAGACAGGCTAGAGAGTTCAGCCAGTTCTCCATTTTTTTGTAGAATCTCAATCTGTGTCCGTGGATTTTCAGATTCGGGACGATAGATATCATAAGGGAGATCAAAGTTCTTATGAATAGCAGTGTAGTAGTCTGGATCAAAACCGATTTCTTCAACCAGTTGTCTCATGGTTGCGAGTTGGTCTTGGTCTTTTTCTGAAAAAGTAATGGATTTAAAGACCTTGCGGTTGACAAAACGTTGCGACAAGTCGGCTAGTATCTTGTCAGGACTGGTCATCCAGAGTTGGAAGTAGGTATTCATCACGCCATCATCCAGAGCCAGATAGTCAGATAGAGTAACTTTCTTTTCAAAAAAAGGTAGCAAATGTGGAGAAGTTCGTGCAAAGAAATCCTTATCCTCAGGATAGAGTTCCTTGGCGCGTTTGAGAAGATTCTGTAGGAGAACTTCCATGGCGCGTGTTGCTGGGTGGAAGTAAACCTGCATATACATCTGGTAACGACTGAGAACATAGTCTTCGATGGCATGCATGCCATTGCGCTGAAAGGCTATCCCATTTTCGACAGGACGAATCACTCGTAGGATCCGTGTCAGATCAAATTCCCCATAAGATGCTCCTGTAAAATAGGAATCGCGCAAGAGATAGTCCATGCGGTCTGCATCAATCTGACTGGAAATGAGCTGTACGACCTGCTTGTTAGGGTAGGTATGATCGATGACACTAGCTACCTTTTCAGGAAAGTCTGGCGCTACTTGTAGCAGGACTTGGTGAATCTCTGTCTCAGGACTTTGGATGATTTCCTGGGTAATGGCCTCATGATCTGTATCAAAGAGATGTTCAAAAGTATGAGAGTAGGCACCATGTCCGAGGTCATGGAGGAGCGCAGCGGTCATGGTCAATAGAGACTCAGCAGTATCCCATTCTTTAGGATATTTTTCTTCAAAAATCTCCGTGATACGACGAGCGATCTCATAGACTCCTAGACAGTGGGAAAAGCGACTGTGCTCCCCACCATGGAAGGTATAGCTGGAAGTTCCTAGCTGTTTGATACGGCGCAGACGTTGAAATTCTTTTGTATTGATCAAGTCATAGATGACCTGATTGTTTACGTGGATATAGTTGTGAACTGGGTCACGGAATACTTTTTCGTTCATATGACCATTATAGCAAAATCCTGCTCTTTTTGGTAAAATAGTAGGACAAGAGACAAGAAAGAGGACATGATGTGAAGATTCGGATGCGAAATAGGATTCAGTTTGATGAACAGTTGGAAGTGATTGATCAACTCTATGACGTTGAAGTGCGTGAAAAAGGGGATTATAGCTATCTGCTTTTTTATAATGAGGAAAAAGAAAAAGTGGTTCTCAAGTTTCATGGTCAAGAACTGGTGATGACCCGTTTTTCCAATCCGAAGACTATTATGAGATTTCTAAAGGATAGTGATAGTTTAGCCTATATTCCGACTCCAATGGGGATGCAGGAGTTTATCATCCAAACGAATCACTACAAACTGGATGGGCAAAAGATTGAACTCGCCTATCAACTGCAAAACCAAGAGGGACACCCCTTTGCCAGCTATCAATTAGAAATTACTTGGGGATAAGAAAAAGGTTGGCGAATGCCAACCTTATTTGATATAGAGTTCTTGATTTTTTAGGACAATTTCACGCACGCTTGCAAATTTCTTGAGTTTTTTAAGGTCTTCTGGATGGGTTACGAGAGTGATAACATAGCCCTCTTTGCCCATGCGACCTGTACGACCAGCGCGGTGAGTGTATGTTTCCATGTCTCTAGGAATATCAAAGTTTACGACACATTCTAGGCTATCGATATCAATCCCACGAGCCAGAAGGTCAGTTGCAAGGAGCAGGGTTAGCTGTTTGTTCTTAAATTTTTCTAATATGACTTTTCGAAATTTCACATTGACATCACTAGCGAGGGAGACAGCCAAGATATCCCGATACTGTAGTTTTTCCTCTGCACTTCCAAGGTCCGACAAACTATTAAAGAAGACCAGACCACGGAAATCCTCTACATGAGCCAATTTTCGTAGCATGTCTACTCGGTGACGTTGGTCTACCTGCATGTAGAAGTGTTGGATGTTGTCTAACTTTTGATCAGAGAGATCAATGGTGCGCGTGTTTGGAGCAATCTTTTCTTGGTCAAACTTGGTCGTCGCACTCATATAGATGAGTTGGTGGTCACGAGGTGCGTAGTGAGTGATTTTCTCGACAAAGTGTATCTGAGAATCATCGAGCAATTGGTCAAATTCATCCAGGATGATGGTTTCCATATTCATCATCTTGATTTTTTTCAATTTAATCAACTCAAAGATACGGCCAGGAGTTCCGATGAGAATTTCTGGTCCTTTTTTGAGGCGTTCAATCTGGCGTTTCTGACTGGAACCTGATAAGAGGAGCTGAGCAGTCAAGCCGATAGCTTCCGCCCAGGTTTTACACACGTCAAAAATCTGTCCAGCAAGTTCTGTATTTGGTGCTAGAATCAAGAGTTGTTGGGCTTTTTTCTTTTGTAGTCTGAGAAGACTTGGGAGTAAATAAGCTAGCGTCTTACCAGTTCCTGTTGGGCTCACTCCCAGGAGGTTTTCTCCAGCAAGGATGGGTTCAAATAGTTGAATTTGAATGGGGGTAAATTCCTGGAAACCGAGTTGGTCGCTCAGTTCTTGCCATTCAGTAGGTAGTTTGGTTTTCATTTTTCTGCCTCAAATCTAATGCCAGCAGTCTGGCGCATGGTATATAGTAGCTCATGAATAGAGCTTGCATCATCCAGCCAAGTCTGGTAGATCGTCTGGTCTGGTTGCTGGATCATCTGAACAAACGCAGCAACTTCCTCAGTCATCGTATGAGGAGCCTGTTGGATAGGGAGTTGAACTTGATTTCCTTGGTGGTCGCTAAAAATAGCTGAGCAGACATGTTCAATCGTGTTGAGGGTCAAGGTTCCATCTGCTGTGTAAATCTCACAAGGAAGATTGGAAGTGATGTTTTTCCCAGCTTTGATATGAACTTGAAAGTCAGGGTAGAAGAGGATACCGTCTCCATTCAGGTCAATGCTATTGTCAAGCTGTTGAGCATGGTAAGTCGCGTCCTGAGCCTTTCCAAAGAGGCGAACGGCAGCATAGAGAGGATAAATCCCCAAGTCCATAAGGGCTCCACCAGCAAAACGATCTGAAAAGACATTTGGCGTCTCCCCAGCCAACAAGTTCGGCATTTTGGATGAATACTTGGCATAGTTGAAATCTGCTCCCCAAATTTGCTTGTCTGCCAAAAAATTCTTGATAGTGGTAAAGGCTTCCTCGTGGTAATTACGAGCTGCCTCAAAGATAAAACAGTGATTTTTCTCAGCTGTCTGTCTCAAATCCAGCCACTCTTGTGGCTGAGTGACAGCTGGCTTTTCAAGAATGACATGCTTGCCAGCAGACAAGGCAGCCTTTGCTTGAACAAAATGCAAGGAGTTTGGACTGGCGATATAGACTACATCAAAGGAAGACTTAAAGAAGTCTTCTAATTGATTAAAGAGTTGGATATCCTGATACCGAGAAGCAAAGGTTGCGGCTGTTTCTAGTTTTCTAGAATAGACAGCGACCAGCTGGTATTCTCCGCTGGCATGGGCTGCTTCTATGAAATGATGGCTGATAGCTCCTGTTCCGATAACACCTAATTTAAGCATAAATACTCCTTTTCCGACTTCAAATCCTTCCTTCATTATAACATAGAAAAGAAGGACTATCCAACAGATGGTAAAAATTTTCAAATGGGCTACGAATTTCTTGGAGAAAGTGGTACAATATTTAGATAAGTAGATGAAATGAGAAGGGGGAGAAAATGAGATTATTACCAATAAGAAAAATATCACGTCAGTCTAAGAGACTAGCGCTTTTTTTGACTTTTTGCGCAGGATATGTCGATGCCTATACCTTTATCGTACGAGGGAATACCCTTGTGGCTGGACAAACTGGGAATGTGGTTTTTCTTTCTGTAGGACTCATTCAACAAAATGTATCTGATGCCAGTGCCAAAGTAATGACCTTGTTGTCCTTTATGATGGGTGTCTTTTTTCTGACATTGTATAAGGAAAAACTTCGAATCGTTAAAAAACCGATTTTGTCCTTGATTCCACTTGCAGTCCTGTCTCTAATTATAGGCTTTGTGCCGCAAACGGTTGATAATATCTATCTCGTACCGCCCTTGTCCTTTTGTATGGGACTGGTGACAACTGCTTTTGGAGAAGTGTCAGGGATTGCCTATAATAATGCTTTTATGACAGGGAATATTAAACGAACCATGTTGGCTTTTGGAGATTATTTCCGGACCAAGCATACGCCTTTCCTACGAGAGGGATTGATTTTTGTTAGCTTGCTTAGCAGTTTTGTCTTCGGAGTTGTTTTTTCAGCTTATTTGACGATTTATTATCAGGAGAAGACAATTCTAGGTGTTCCTCTTATGATGAGTATCTTTTACTTCAGTATGCTTTTTGCTTCTTGGAGAAAAAAAGGGAAAGAAAAAGCTTAAATTTGATTGATTTCGCTTGTAAGAAAAAAGAAGATATGCTATACTTGAAGAGTTGACTATGCACAATCCTGTGCAACCGCACGAACATCGTTGCTCACATAGTGAGTATAAAGTGGTTCGTCCCACGATGCTAGGCGAGTCTTCACAAAAATACGGGGAAACCCTAAAAATCATAGGAGGTGCATAATGAGCACATACGCAATTATCAAAACTGGCGGAAAACAAGTTAAAGTTGAAGTTGGTCAAGCAGTTTACGTTGAAAAATTGAACGTTGAAGCTGGTCAAGAAGTTACTTTTAACGAAGTTGTTCTTGTTGGTGGTGAAAACACTGTTGTCGGAACTCCACTTGTTGCTGGAGCTACTGTAGTTGGAACTGTTGAAAAACAAGGAAAACAAAAGAAAGTTGTTACTTACAAGTACAAACCTAAAAAAGGTAGCCACCGTAAACAAGGTCACCGTCAACCATATACAAAAGTTGTCATCAACGCGATCAACGCTTAATTTTAAGGAGAACACATGATACAAGCAGTCTTTGAGAGAGCCGAAGATGGCGAGCTGAGGAGTGCGGAAATTACTGGACACGCCGAGAGTGGCGAATACGGCTTAGATGTCGTGTGTGCATCGGTTTCTACGCTTGCCATTAACTTTATCAATTCTATTGAGAAATTTGCAGGCTATGAACCAATCTTAGAATTAAACGAAGATGAAGGTGGCTATCTAAAGGTTGATATACCAGCGGATCTTCCTTCACACCAGAGAGAAATGACCCAGTTATTCTTCGAATCATTTTTCTTAGGTATGGCAAACTTATCGGAGAACTCTTCTGAGTTCGTCCAAACCAGAGTTATCACAGAAAACTAACACGGAGGAAAACATTATGTTAAAAATGACTCTTAACAACTTGCAACTTTTCGCCCACAAAAAAGGTGGAGGTTCTACATCAAACGGACGTGATTCACAAGCGAAACGTCTTGGAGCTAAAGCAGCTGATGGACAAACTGTAACAGGTGGATCAATCCTTTACCGTCAACGTGGTACACACATCTACCCAGGTGTAAACGTTGGACGTGGTGGAGACGATACTTTGTTCGCTAAAGTTGAAGGCGTAGTACGCTTTGAACGTAAAGGTCGCGATAAAAAACAAGTTTCTGTTTACCCAATCGCAAAATAAAAAGGTTCAGTGAACCTTTTTATCCCGAGCCTTAAAATGAAAAGGCGAGGAAGCTAGAACTAGCATAAAATAAGGCTTTCCGATTTTTCGGAGAGCCTATTTTTTGTTTTGATATCTATATTTAATTTAATAGAGAGTAGTTAGCTTTGAGTTTGTGATGGATATCTTTTCCTTTTTGGAAAAATTCTGAAATATGGTATAATGAACAGATAGAGAAGTTGGGGGTAAAAGATGAACATTCAACAATTACGCTATGTTGTGGCCATTGCCAATAGTGGTACTTTCCGTGAAGCTGCTGAAAAGATGTATGTTAGTCAGCCGAGTCTGTCTATTTCTGTGCGCGATTTGGAAAAAGAGCTAGGCTTTAAGATTTTTCGTCGAACTAGTTCGGGAACGTTTTTAACCCGTCGTGGTATGGAATTTTATGAGAAAGCGCAGGAGTTAGTTAAAGGCTTTGATGTTTTTCAAAATCAGTATGCCAATCCTGAGGAAGAAAAGGATGAATTTTCTATTACCAGTCAGCACTATGACTTCTTGCCACCAACCATTACGGCCTTTTCAGAACGTTATCCTGATTATAAGAACTTTCGTGTTTTTGAGTCTACTACAGTTCAAATCTTAGACGAAGTGGCGCAAGGACACAGTGAGATTGGGATTATCTACCTCAACAACCAAAATAAAAAGGGCATCATGCAACGGGTTGAAAAGCTTGGTTTAGAAGTTATCGAACTAATTCCTTTCCAGACTCACATTTATCTTCGTGAAGGACATCCTTTAGCACAGAAAGAGGAATTGGTCATGGAGGATTTAGCGGATCTGCCAACGGTTCGTTTTACTCTGGAAAAAGATGAGTACCTATACTATTCAGAGAACTTTGTCGACACCAGCGCGAGCTCCCAGATGTTCAATGTGACCGACCGTGCTACTTTGAATGGTATTTTGGAGCGGACAGATGCCTATGCGACTGGATCTGGATTTTTAGATAGTGACAGTGTTAATGGAATCACAGTCATTCGTCTCAAGGATAATCTAGATAATCGCATGGTCTATGTCAAACGGGAAGAGGTGGAGCTTAGCCAAGCTGGGACTCTTTTCGTAGAAGTCATGCAAGAATATTTTGATCAAAAGAGGAAATCATGAAAAAAAGAGGAATAGTAGCAGTCATTGTACTGCTTTTGATTGGGCTGGATCAGTTGGTCAAAAATTATGTTGTCCAGCAGATTCCACTGGGTGAAGTGCGCTCGTGGATCCCCAATCTCGTTAGCTTGACCTATCTGCAAAATAGAGGAGCAGCCTTCTCCATGTTACAAGATCAGCAGTGGTTATTTGCTGTCATTACACTGGTCGTCATGGTCGGTGCCATTGGGTATTTACATAAACACATGGAGGATTCTCTCTGGTTAGTTTTTGGACTGACTTTGATAATCGCGGGAGGTCTGGGCAACTTTATCGACAGAATGAGTCAAGGTTTTGTGGTGGATATGTTTCACCTAGACTTTATCAACTTTGCGATTTTCAATGTTGCTGACAGCTATTTGACAGTTGGTGTCATTGTTTTATTGATTGCAATGCTTAAAGAGGAAGTAAATGGAAATAAAAATTGAAACTGGTGGGCAACGTCTAGACAAGGCTCTGTCGGACCTGACAGAATTGTCACGCAGTCTCGCGAATGAACAAATCAAGGCTGGACAAGTCTTGGTGAATGGGCAAGCCAAGAAAGCCAAATACACTGTCCAAGAGGGGGATGTGGTCACTTATCATGTGCCAGAACCGGAGGTTTTAGAGTATGTGGCTGAAGATATTCCGCTAGATATCATCTACCAAGATGAGGACGTGGCCGTCGTAAATAAACCTCAGGGGATGGTGGTTCATCCCAGCGCAGGTCATACTAGTGGAACCTTGGTCAATGCCCTCATGTACCATATCAAGGACTTGTCAGGTATCAATGGTGTTCTCCGACCGGGTATCGTTCACCGTATTGATAAGGACACGTCGGGTCTCCTCATGATTGCTAAGAATGATGAGGCCCACTTAGCACTCGCGCAAGAACTCAAGGACAAGAAGTCTCTCCGTAAATACTGGGCGATTGTTCATGGCAATCTTCCCAATGATCGTGGTGTGATTGAAGCTCCGATTGGTCGTAGTGAAAAAGATCGTAAGAAACAGGCAGTGACTGCTAAAGGGAAGCCAGCAGTGACTCGTTTTCAAGTATTGGAACGCTTTGGAGATTATAGTTTGCTAGAGTTGCAACTGGAAACAGGGCGTACTCACCAAATCCGTGTTCATATGGCTTATATTGGCCATCCTGTCGCTGGTGATGAAGTCTATGGTCCTCGAAAAACGCTGAAAGGACATGGACAATTTCTCCATGCCAAGACTCTAGGCTTTACCCATCCGAGAACAGGTGAAACCTTGGAGTTCACAGCAGATATTCCAGAGATTTTTAAAGAAACGCTGGAAAGATTACGTAAAATTGAGAATAGATAAAAGAGTTGAGATGCCTTGTCTCAACCTTTTTCATTTCAAGTCTTTTCTATTTTAAAGTATTCATGTTATAATGGATAAATATGAAGAATCGGAGTGAGAATATGAAGTACAAACGAATCGTCTTTAAGGTGGGGACCTCCTCCTTGACAAATGAAGACGGGAGTTTATCAAGAAGTAAAGTAAAGGCAATTACTCAGCAATTAGCTATGTTGCATGAAGCTGGACATGAGTTGATTTTAGTGTCATCTGGGGCAGTTGCCGCTGGATTTGGAGCTTTGGGTTTTAAAAAACGTCCGACCAAGATTGCAGATAAACAAGCTTCGGCTGCAGTTGGTCAGGGACTTTTGTTGGAGGAATATACAACCAACCTCCTCATGCGCCAGATCGTTTCTGCACAAATCTTGCTGACACAGGATGATTTTGTAGATAAACGTCGCTATAAGAATGCCCATCAGGCCTTGTCTGTATTGCTTCATCGTGGTGCAATTCCCATCATCAATGAGAATGACAGTGTCGTCATTGACGAACTTAAGGTGGGTGATAATGACACTCTGAGTGCCCAAGTAGCGGCGATGGTTCAAGCAGACCTTTTAGTTCTCTTGACGGATGTGGACGGTCTCTATACTGGAAATCCTAATTCGGATCCAACAGCCAAACGTTTGGAGAAAATCGAGACTATCAATCGTGAGATTATTGATATGGCTGGTGGAGCAGGTTCATCAAACGGAACTGGGGGCATGCTGACAAAAATCAAAGCTGCAACTATTGCGACGGAGTCAGGTGTGTCAGTCTATATTTGCTCCTCCTTGAAATCTGATGCCTTGATTGAAGCCGCGGAGGAGACCAAGGATGGTTCTTACTTTGTTGCGCAAGAGAAGGGACTTCGTACTCAGAAACAATGGCTGGCTTTCTATGCTCAAAGTCAGGGAACGATTTGGGTAGATGGTGGAGCTGCAGAGGCACTTTCAAAAAACGGGAAAAGTCTCCTTTTATCGGGTGTGGTAGAAGTGGAAGGAAACTTCTCTTACCACGATATTGTCACAGTAGCAGATAAAGAAACGGGTCAATCTCTTGGAAAGGGACGTGTCCAATTTGGTGTCTCAGCCCTAGAAGACATGCTTCGTTCCCAAAAAGCTAAGGGAGTCTTGATTCACCGTGATGACTGGATTTCCATCACTCCTGAAATCCAGCTGCTCTTTACAGAATTTTAGAGGTGAACGATGGTAAGTACACAAGAACAATTTGAACAGGTACAAGCTGTTAAGAAATCAATCAATACTGCCAGTGAAGCAGTGAAAAACCAAGCCTTGCTAGCTATGGCTGATCATTTATTGGCGGCTACTGAGGAGATTTTAGTGGCAAATGCCCTCGATATGGCAGCGGCCAAGGGGAAAATCTCAGATGTTATGCTAGACCGTCTTTATTTGGATGAGGGACGTATAGAAGCGATGGCAAGAGGGATTCGTGAAGTGGTTGCTTTACCAGATCCTATTGGTGAGGTCCTAGAAACAAGTCAGCTTGAAAATGGCTTGGTTATTACTAAGAAGCGTGTGGCCATGGGGGTTATTGGGATTATCTACGAAAGTCGTCCAAATGTGACGTCTGATGCAGCTGCTTTGGCTCTCAAAAGTGGAAATGCGGTTGTTCTTCGTAGTGGCAAGGATGCCTATCAAACAGCTCATGCTATTGTCACAGCCTTGAAGAAGGGTTTGGAGACGACTACCATTCATCCAAATGTGATTCAACTGGTGGAAGACACCAGCCGAGAAAGTAGCTATGCTATGATGAAGGCCAAGGGCTATCTAGACCTCCTCATTCCTCGTGGAGGGGCTGGCTTGATTAATGCAGTGGTTGAAAATGCCATTGTGCCTGTTATTGAGACAGGAACTGGAATTGTCCATGTCTATGTGGATAAGGATGCCGATGAAGACAAGGCTCTGTCTATCATCAACAATGCTAAAACCAGTCGTCCTTCTGTCTGCAATGCTATGGAGGTCTTGCTGGTTCATGAAGACAAGGCAGCACGTTTTCTTCCTCGCTTGGAGAAAGTGCTGGTTACAAGTCGGAAAGAAGCTGGACTGGAACCAATTCAATTCCGCTTGGATGAGAAAGCAAGTCAGTCTCTTTCAGGTCGAGCAGTTGAGGCCCAAGACTTTGACACTGAGTTTTTAGACTATATCCTAGCAGTTAAGGTCGTGAGCAGTTTAGAAGAAGCGGTTGCGCATATCGAAGCCCACAGTACCCATCATTCGGATGCCATTGTGACGGAAAATGCTGAAGCTGCAACTTACTTTACAGATCAAGTAGACTCAGCAGCGGTGTATGTCAATGCCTCAACGCGTTTCACTGATGGTGGGCAATTTGGTCTTGGATGTGAGATGGGAATTTCTACTCAGAAACTGCATGCGCGTGGGCCTATGGGCTTGAAAGAGTTGACCAGCTACAAGTATGTGGTTACTGGTAACGGACAGATAAGGGAGTAAGAGATGAAGATTGGATTTATCGGTTTGGGGAATATGGGAGCTAGCTTGGCTAAGGCTGTTGTGCAGGCCAAGACGGGAGCTCAGATTCTCCTTGCCAATCGTAGTCAAGCGAAAGTAGATGCTTTCATTGCCAACTTCGGCGGTCAGGCTTCCAGCAATGAAGAAATCTTCGCAGAAGCAGATGCGATTTTTCTAGGAGTAAAGCCTGCGCAGTTTTCTGAACTGCTTGCTCAATATCAGACCATCCTTGAAAAAAGAGAGAGTCTTCTTTTGATTTCCATGGCAGCTGGATTGACTTTGGAAAAACTAGCCAAATTTTTACCGAGTCAACATCGTATCATTCGCATCATGCCCAATACACCAGTTGCTATCGGACAAGGAGTGATTAGTTATGCCATGTCAGCAAACTGTCGTGCTGAGGACAGGGAACTCTTTTGTCAGTTATTAGCCAATGCGGGTCTATTGGTTGAGTTTGGAGATGGCTTAATTGACGCAGCAACAGGTCTTGCAGGCTGTGGACCAGCCTTTGTCTATCTCTTTATCGAAGCCTTGGCAGATGCGGGTGTACAGACAGGATTGCCACGAGAAATGGCTTTGAAAATGGCAGCCCAAACAGTAGTCGGCGCTGGACAAATGGTTCTGGAAAGCCAGCAACATCCTGGAGTTTTGAAAGATCAAGTTTGCAGCCCAGGAGGTTCGACTATCGCGGGTGTAGCGAGTCTGGAAGAACATGCCTTTAGAGGTACAGTCATGGACGCAGTTCAGCAAGCCTACAAACGAACACAAGAATTAGGTAAATAAGAGGTTGGATGACTCCCAGCCTCTTTTATGGTCGATTGAATGGAGAAGACACAAAAAGATTGTCACAAAAACCTATTTTTTTGATAGAATAGAAGGTAGAAAAAAAGAAATGAGTTAGACATGTCAAAAGGATTTTTAGTCTCTCTTGAGGGACCAGAGGGAGCAGGGAAGACCAGTGTTTTAGAGGCTCTACTCCCCATTTTAGAGGAAAAAGGAGTAGAGGTGCTGACGACCCGTGAACCGGGTGGAGTTTTGATTGGGGAGAAGATTCGTCAAGTGATTTTGGATCCAAGTCATACTCAGATGGATCCTAAAACAGAGCTTCTTCTCTATATCGCGAGTCGCAGACAGCACTTGGTGGAAAAAGTTCTGCCTGCTCTTGAAGCTGGTAAGTTGGTCATTATGGACCGCTTCATCGATAGTTCCGTTGCTTATCAAGGATTTGGTCGTGGATTGGATATTGATGCCATTGATTGGCTCAATCACTTTGCGACAGATGGCCTCAAACCCGATTTGACACTCTATTTTGACATTGAGGTGGAAGAAGGACTGGCTCGCATTGCTGCCAATAGTGATCGCGAGGTCAATCGTTTGGACATGGAAGGCTTAGACTTGCACAAAAAGGTTCGTAAAGGCTACCTTTCTCTTCTGGACAAAGAAGGAAATCGCACTGTCAAGATTGATGCGAGTCTTCCTTTGGAGCAAGTTGTGGATGCTACCAAGGCTGTCTTGTTTGACAGAATGGGCTTGGCTAAATGAAACAAGATCAACTAAAAGCTTGGCAGCCAGAACAGTTTGACCGCTTTGTCCGTATTCTAGAACAAGACCAGCTCAATCACGCCTATCTCTTTTCAGGTTTCTTTGGAAGCTTGGAAATGGCGCAGTTTTTGGCTAAGAGTCTCTTCTGTACGGATAAAGTGGGCGTTCTACCATGTGAGAAATGCCGAAACTGCAAGCTGATTGAGCAGGAAGAATTTCCCGATGTTACCTTGATTAAGCCAGTCAATCAGGTTATCAAGACAGAACGTATTCGGGAATTGGTGGGACAGTTTTCCCAAGCAGGGATTGAAAGTCAACAACAGGTCTTTATCATCGAGCAGGCGGAGAAAATGCATCCCAACGCGGCCAATTCTCTGCTCAAGGTCATCGAAGAACCTCAGAGTGAAGTTTACATTTTCTTCTTGACCAGCGATGAGGAAAAGATGTTGCCAACTATCCGAAGTCGGACCCAGATTTTCCACTTTAAAAAGCAGGAAGAAAAGCTCATCCATCAATTAGAACAAGCAGGTCTGGTCAAGAAAAAAGCGACTCTTTTAGCCCAGTTTTGTCAATCACATGCTGAAGCAGAAAAACTGGCAAATCAGGCAAGTTTTTGGACCTTGGTGGAAGAGAGTGAACGCCTGCTGACCTCGTTATTAGCTAAGAAAAAAGAAAGTTATCTGCAAGTTGCTAAATTGGCCAACTTGGCAGATGACAAGGAAAAACAAGATCAGGTTTTGCGAATCCTCGAAGTTCTCTGTGGGCAGGATCTCTTGCAAGCAAGGATTCGACAGATTCTACAAGATTTGCTAGAAGCTAGAAAAATGTGGCAGGCTAATGTCAGCTTTCAAAATGCCTTGGAATACCTGGTTTTGAAGGAAATATAAACTCAATGAAGGATAAAGAAAGGAAAGGGCTGGTTTATGGACAAAAAAGAATTATTTGATGCACTGGACGATTTTTCCCAACAGTTATTGGTGACCTTGGCCGATGTGGAAGCCATCAAGAAAAATCTCAAGAGCCTGGTAGAGGAAAATACAGCTCTTCGTTTGGAAAATTCTAAGTTGCGCGAACGCTTGGGCGAGGTGGAAGCAGATACCCCCGTCAAGGCTAAGCATGTTCGTGAAAGTGTCCGCCGAATCTATAAAGACGGTTTTCACGTATGTAATGATTTTTATGGACAACGTCGCGAGCAGGACGAGGAATGTATGTTCTGTGATGAGTTGTTATATAGGGAGTAAGCATGCAGATTCAAAAAAGTTTTAAGGGACAATCTCCCTATGGCAAACTTTACCTAGTAGCAACGCCGATTGGCAATCTAGACGATATGACCTTTCGTGCCATCCAAACTCTGAAAGAAGTGGATTGGATTGCGGCTGAGGACACGCGCAATACAGGTCTTTTGCTCAAGCATTTTGACATTCAGACAAAGCAGATCAGTTTTCACGAGCACAATGCCAAGGAAAAGATTCCTGATTTGATTGGTTTTCTGAAGGCGGGGCAAAGTATTGCTCAGGTTTCTGATGCGGGTCTGCCTAGTATCTCAGATCCTGGGCATGATTTGGTCAAGGAAGCTATTGAGGAAGAAATCGCAGTTGTTACAGTTCCGGGTGCCTCTGCTGGAATTTCTGCCTTGATTGCCAGTGGCCTAGCACCACAACCACATATCTTTTACGGTTTCTTACCGAGAAAATCAGGCCAGCAAAAGCAATTTTTCGACTTAAAAAAAGATTACCCAGAAACTCAGATTTTCTATGAATCGCCTCATCGTGTGGCAGATACATTGGAAAATATGCTAGAAGTCTACGGTGACCGCTCGGTAGTCTTGGTCAGAGAATTGACCAAAATCTATGAAGAATACCAACGAGGTACCATTTCTGAGTTATTAGAAAGTATAGCTGAAACGCCACTCAAGGGCGAATGCCTTCTCATCGTTGATGGTGCTAGTCAGGATGTGGAGGAAAAGGACGAGGAGGACTTGTTTTCAGAAATCCAATCTCGTATCCAGCAAGGCATGAAGAAAAATCAAGCTATTAAGGAAGTCGCAAAGATATATCAATGGAATAAAAGCCAGCTCTACGCTGCCTACCACGATTGGGAAGAAAATCAAGAAAATGACTAAACAGGGAAGTTTGCCATCTTCCCTTTTTTTGTTATACTAGTAGAAGAAAAATTAGAAAGATTTGTGGGTGTCAAATAGTCTAGTAGCTTGTTTTTATTTGGACTTAGGTTCCACCCAAAGAGGTATTAGTGTCGTGTCTCAATCTTATATCAATGTTATCGGTGCTGGTTTGGCAGGGTCTGAAGCAGCTTACCAAATCGCAGAACGTGGTATTCCAGTTAAACTCTATGAAATGCGTGGTGTTAAGTCAACACCTCAGCACAAAACAGACAATTTTGCAGAGTTGGTTTGTTCCAATTCCTTGCGTGGAGATGCTTTGACCAATGCTGTAGGTCTTCTCAAGGAAGAAATGCGTCGCTTGGGTTCTGTCATATTGGAATCTGCTGAAGCTACACGTGTTCCTGCAGGCGGTGCCCTTGCGGTGGACCGCGATGGTTTCTCTCAAATGGTGACCGAAAAAGTAGCCAATCATCCTTTGATTGAAGTGGTTCGTGATGAAATTACAGAATTACCGACTGATGTTATTACAGTTGTCGCTACTGGTCCTTTGACCAGCGATGCTCTAGCTGAGAAGATTCATGCCCTTAATGACGGCGATGGTTTCTATTTTTACGACGCGGCGGCGCCGATTATCGATGTCAACACCATTGATATGAGCAAGGTCTATCTCAAGTCTCGTTATGACAAGGGAGAAGCAGCCTACCTCAATGCCCCTATGACCAAGCAAGAATTTATGGATTTCCATGAAGCCTTGGTCAATGCTGAAGAAGCACCGCTCAATTTCTTTGAAAAAGAAAAGTACTTTGAAGGTTGTATGCCTATCGAAGTCATGGCTAAGCGTGGCATTAAAACCATGCTTTATGGTCCTATGAAACCAGTTGGTCTGGAGTATCCAGACGATTATACAGGCCCTCGTGACGGGGAGTTCAAAACACCGTATGCAGTTGTCCAGCTTCGTCAGGACAATGCGGCTGGTAGCCTCTACAATATCGTTGGTTTCCAAACCCACCTCAAATGGGGAGAACAAAAGCGTGTCTTCCAAATGATTCCAGGTCTTGAAAATGCTGAGTTTGTTCGTTATGGGGTCATGCATCGCAATTCTTATATGGATTCACCAAATCTTCTTGAACAGACTTACCGTTCTAAGAAACAACCAAACCTCTTCTTTGCTGGTCAAATGACGGGTGTGGAAGGCTATGTTGAGTCAGCAGCCTCAGGCTTAGTTGCAGGTATTAACGCGGCTCGACTCTTCAAGGGTGAAAGTGAAGCTATCTTCCCAGGGACCACAGCGATTGGCAGTCTGCCTCACTACATCACTCACGCTGATAGCAAACATTTCCAACCAATGAACGTCAATTTCGGGATTATCAAGGAATTGGAAGGCGAGCGTATCCGTGATAAGAAGGCTCGTTATGAAAAAATTGCAGAGCGTGCTCTTCAGGACTTAGAGGAATTTTTAACGGTTTAATTTTTTTGAAAGAATTGCTCATGATACTATAAAAATCTTAGAAATTGTGATAAAATAGGTAGGATAAAAAAAGGAGAGTAAAAATGGCGAATCCCAAGTATAAACGTATTTTAATCAAGTTATCAGGTGAAGCCCTTGCCGGTGAACGTGGCGTAGGGATTGATATCCAAACAGTTCAAACAATCGCAAAAGAGATTCAAGAAGTTCATAGCTTAGGTATCGAAATTGCCCTTGTTATTGGTGGAGGAAATCTCTGGCGTGGGGAACCTGCTGCAGAAGCAGGAATGGACCGTGTTCAGGCCGATTACACTGGAATGCTTGGGACCGTGATGAATGCTCTTGTGATGGCAGATTCATTGCAACAAGTTGGTGTCGATACGCGTGTACAAACAGCCATTGCGATGCAACAAGTGGCAGAACCTTATGTACGTGGACGTGCTCTTCGCCACCTTGAAAAAGGCCGTATTGTTATCTTTGGTGCTGGTATTGGTTCACCTTACTTCTCAACCGATACAACAGCGGCCCTTCGTGCAGCTGAAATCGAAGCGGATGCCATCCTTATGGCGAAAAATGGCGTAGATGGTGTTTACAATGCCGATCCTAAGAAAGACAAGACAGCCGTTAAGTTTGAAGAATTGACTCACCGTGATGTTATCAATAAAGGTCTTCGTATCATGGACTCAACAGCTTCAACCCTCTCTATGGACAACGACATTGACTTGGTTGTCTTCAATATGAACCAACCAGGCAACATCAAACGTGTCGTATTTGGTGAAAATATCGGAACAACAGTTTCAAACAATATCGAAGAAAAGGAATAAGAAAATTATGGCTAATGCAATTGTAGAAAAAGCTAAAGAGAGAATGACCCAGTCTCACCAATCACTTGCTCGTGAATTTGGAGGTATCCGTGCCGGTCGTGCCAACGCAAGCTTACTAGACCGTATCCACGTAGAATACTATGGAGTCGAAACTCCTCTTAACCAAATCGCTTCTATTACCATTCCAGAAGCGCGTGTCTTGTTGGTAACACCATTTGACAAGTCTTCATTGAAAGACATCGAACGTGCCTTGAACGCTTCTGATCTTGGTATTACACCAGCTAATGACGGTTCTGTGATCCGCTTGGTTATCCCTGCTCTTACAGAAGAGACTCGTCGTGACCTTGCCAAAGAAGTGAAGAAGGTCGGTGAGAATGCTAAAGTGGCTGTCCGCAATATCCGCCGTGATGCTATGGATGAAGCTAAAAAACAAGAAAAAGCAAAAGAAATCACTGAAGACGAATTGAAGACTCTTGAAAAAGATATTCAAAAAGTAACAGACGATGCTGTGAAACACATCGACGACATGACTGCCAATAAAGAAAAAGAAATCTTGGAAGTCTAAAAATAAACAGAAAAACTCAGTTGGCATTGCTGGCTGAGTTTTATTCGAAAGAAGGAAATATGAATACAAATCTTGCAAGTTTTATCGTTGGACTCATCATCGATGAAAATGACCGTTTTTACTTTGTGCAAAAGGATGGTCAGACCTATGCTCTTGCTAAGGAAGAAGGTCAACATACAGTAGGGGATACGGTCAAAGGTTTTACCTACACGGATATGAAGCAGAAACTCCGCCTGACAACCTTAGAAGTGACTGCCACTCAGGACCAATTTGGTTGGGGAACCGTAACAGAAGTTCGTAAGGACTTGGGTGTCTTTGTTGATACCGGTCTACCTGATAAGGAAATCGTTGTGTCACTTGATATCCTCCCTGAGCTCAAGGAACTCTGGCCTAAGAAGGGTGATAAACTTTACATCCGTCTTGAAGTGGACAAGAAAGACCGAATCTGGGGACTCTTGGCGTATCAGGAAGACTTCCAACGTCTGGCTCGTCCTGCCTACAACAACATGCAGAACCAAAACTGGCCAGCCATTGTTTACCGTCTTAAGCTGTCAGGGACCTTTGTCTATCTGCCAGAGAATAACATGCTTGGTTTCATTCACCCAAGTGAGCGCTACGCAGAGCCACGTTTGGGGCAAGTGTTAGATGCGCGTGTCATCGGTTTCCGTGAAGTGGACCGTACCTTGAACCTATCCCTCAAACCACGCTCCTTTGAGATGTTGGAAAATGATGCTCAGATGATTTTGACCTACTTGGAAAGCAATGGCGGTTTCATGACCTTGAATGATAAGTCTTCTCCTGAGGACATCAAGGCAACCTTTGGTATCTCTAAGGGTCAGTTCAAGAAAGCACTCGGTGGCTTGATGAAGGCTGGTAAAATCAAGCAAGACCAGTTTGGTACAGAGTTGATTTAAACCTTATAGACATGATAAAGAAACTTGAAGAAATGAGTTTAGAGGAACTCTGGCAACTTTTTCCTATTTTTCTAGTAGAGCACAAGTCAGAGTGGAAAGACTGGTATGAATCGGAAAAAACAAGTCTGAAAAAAATATTGGGTGCAAATGTTATTAAAAGAATAGAACATATCGGTAGCACTGCTATCCCTAATATTTGGGCCAAAAATATCGTTGATATTCTGTTAGAAGTAGGTAGAATAGAGGATTTAGCAAGAGTTAGGGATTTATTGGTGAAGAATGGGTGGCTAGTGATGTCGGAGAATCCTAACAGGATTTCGCTAAATAAAGGATATACAGAGCAGGGATTTGCGGAAAAAGTTTTTCATCTACATTTGCGAATGACGGGAGATCATGACGAGATTTATTTTAGAGATTATCTCTGCCAGCATCCTGATATCGCCCAAGCGTATCAGGAATTAAAACTAAGTTTGTGGAAACAATTTGAACACAACCGAGACGCCTATACAGATGCGAAAACGGATTTTATAAACCACTACGTTTCAGAGGCTAAGTCCAGTAATTTTCAAGAATCAGAAAAGTGTCATCAAAAAACTCTTGATAGGAGAAAGAATTGAGAAAATCATTTTACACTTGGCTCATGACCGAGCGCAATCCTAAAAGTAATAGCCCAAAAGCCATCTTGGCAGACCTCGCTTTTGAGGAGTCAGCTTTTCCAAAACACACGGATGATTTTGATGAGGTGAGTCGCTTTTTGGAGGAGCATGCCAGCTTCTCTTTTAACCTAGGAGACTTTGACGCCATCTGGCAAGAATACTTAGAACACTAGAGACAATGAGATGAGGCTAGTATTTTATTGTTCTCTTTGCTATAATAAAAAGAAATAAACGGATTAGAGAGGTTCTTTATTTGAAGGAACATTCAATAGACATTCAACTAAGTCACCCAGATGACTTGTTCCATCTTTTTGGTTCCAATGAGCGCCATCTTCGTTTGATGGAAGAAGAGCTCGATGTGGTGATTCATGCTCGTACGGAGATTGTGCAGGTTATCGGAGAAGAGTCTGCCTGTGAGGAAGCCCGTCAGGTTATCCAAGCTTTGATGGTCTTGGTGAATCGTGGGATGACAGTTGGGACGCCAGATGTGGTGACGGCTATTAGCATGGTCAAAAACGATGAAATCGACAAGTTTGTCGCCCTTTACGAAGAAGAAATCATCAAGGATAATACTGGGAAGCCTATCCGTGTCAAAACCTTGGGTCAAAAACTTTATGTGGACAGTGTCAAACAGCATGATGTGACCTTTGGAATCGGACCAGCAGGGACAGGGAAGACCTTTCTTGCAGTGACCTTGGCAGTGACAGCTCTTAAACGCGGGCAGGTCAAGAGGATTATCCTGACTCGTCCAGCAGTGGAAGCAGGTGAGAGTCTAGGATTTCTTCCGGGTGATCTCAAGGAGAAGGTGGATCCTTATCTTCGACCAGTTTATGATGCCTTGTATCAGATTCTCGGCAAAGATCAGACGACCCGTCTCATGGAGCGTGAAATTATCGAAATCGCGCCCCTTGCCTACATGCGTGGGCGGACCTTGGACGATGCTTTTGTCATTTTAGATGAGGCACAAAATACGACCATCATGCAGATGAAGATGTTCCTGACTCGTTTAGGCTTTAATTCCAAGATGATTGTCAATGGAGATATCAGCCAGATTGACCTACCACGCAATGTTAAGTCCGGTTTGATTGATGCTCAAGAAAAACTTAAGAACATTCACCAAATTGACTTTGTTCATTTTTCAGCCAAGGATGTGGTTCGTCATCCAGTTGTCGCTCAAATCATCCGAGCTTATGAACCAGCTCCAGTTAGGGTTGAAGAAAAGAAGGAAGAAACAGAATAGCAAAAAAGCAGTTCAGATGTGAACTGCTTTTTTTTAATGAGTGTCTAGCTTTAAACAAGTTCGTCGATAGACGTGTGCTCTTTAGCGAGGCCTTGAGCAACTGGGAGGCTAGTTAAGTAACCTTTATAAGTGGTCACACCTTGACGCAAGCCCTCATCTTCAGAGATTGCATGTGCAAAACCTTTGTCAGCCAATGCTTCGATATAAGGAAGAGTGACATTGGTTAGGGCGATGGTTGAAGTACGGGCAACCGCGCCAGGGATATTGGCAACGGCATAGTGGAGAACACCGTATTTTTCATAGACAGGTTCATCGTGTGTTGTCACACGGTCAGCTGTCTCGATAACGCCACCTTGGTCAACAGCAACGTCAACAATGACAGAGCCTGGACGCATTTGTTTGACCATCTCATCTGTCACCAATTTTGGTGCTTTGGCACCAGGGATGAGAACCGCACCAATCACCACATCAGCATCTCTCACACTTGCTTCGATGTTAAATGAATTGGACATAAGAGTTTGAATTTGGTTTCCAAAGACTTCTTCTAGAACTGAGAGACGCTTGGCACTGATATCTAAAATAGTCACTTGAGCACCAAGACCAAGGGCGATGCGGGCAGCATGTGTACCGACGACACCACCACCGATGATGGTTACTTTTCCTTTTGGAACACCTGGTACACCACCAAGTAGAACACCAGAGCCACCAGCTTGCTTGGTAAGGAAGTGAGCTCCGATTTGAACAGCCATACGACCTGCAACCTCACTCATAGGAACGAGGAGCGGTAGTTGTCCTTGATTGTCACGAACAGTTTCATAGGCAATTCCTGTTGTTTTGGCTGCTAACATAGCATCTGCTAATTCTGGCGCAGCAGCCATGTGCAAATAGGTGAAGAGGAGAAGGTCGTCGCGCAAATAACCGTATTCAGAAGCTAGTGGTTCTTTTACTTTCACGACTAACTCGGCAGCCCAGGCTTCAGCAGCAGTTGCGACAATCTCAGCTCCTTGCTTTTGATAGTCTGCATCAGTAAATCCTGAACCGAGACCAGCATTTGTTTCGATGAGAACACGATGTCCACGACTGACTAAACTGTGGACGCCAGCAGGAGTGAGGGCAACACGGTTTTCATTATTTTTAATTTCTTTTGGGATTCCGATTAACATAGAGATAACCTACCTTTCAATTGACGGGATTGTTTTAGTTGTCACATTCCAGTTCATAAATCAAAAATGTGATGGTTTTATTGTATATGAAACCGCTTCAAAAATCAAGAAAAACTTGTCATCCAAATTTATTTATGCTAGACTAGTGAGAATCAAGCTCTAATGGAGGAAAAAGCATGGAATCAATATTTGTGAAATTTGCCCAGTATCCATCTATAGAAACGAAGCGTTTATTGCTCCGACCTGTAACCTTGGACGATGCAGAAGCCATGTTTGAGTATGCTTCAGACAGAGAAAATACACGCTACACTTTTCCAACAAATCAAAGCTTAGAAGAAACCAAGAACAACATCGCTCAGTTTTACTTGGCCAGTCCCTTGGGACGGTGGGGAATCGAACTAAAAAGCACTGGCCAGTTTATCGGAACCATTGATTTGCACAAGATTGATCCTGTTCTTAAGAAGGCAGCTATTGGTTATATTATCAACCAAAAGTATTGGAATCAAGGATTGACGACAGAAGCCAATCGTGCCGTGATTGAACTGGCTTTTGAGCAGATTGGAATGAACAAGTTGACTGCTCTTCACGATAAAGACAATCCCGCATCAGGAAAGGTCATGGAGAAATCAGGTATGCGTTTTTCCCACGAAGAACCCTATGCCAGAATGGATAATAAAGAACCAGGTCGAATTGTCACAAGAGTTCATTATGTCTTGACTAAGGAAGACTATTTTGCAAATAAATAAGCAGTTGAAAAGATTTTTCAGCTGTTTTTTTCTTTCTCTTGCGAATAACTTAAGAGAGGAGAAAATATGGAAGCAATTATCGAGAAAATCAAAGAGTATAAAATCATTGTCATCTGTGCTGGTTTGGGTTTGGCCTTGGGCGGATTTTTCCTACTAAAGCCAACTTCACAAACACCCGTCAAAGAAACAAATTTGCAGGCTGAAATCGCAGCTGTTTCAAAGGATTCATCGTCTGAAAAGGAAGTCAAGAAGGAAGAAAAGGACGAATCTCCTGAACAAGATCTGATCACGGTAGATGTCAAAGGTGCTGTTAAATCGCCAGGGATTTATGATTTGCCAGTAGGAAGTCGAGTTCATGATGCCGTTCAGAAGGCAGGTGGCTTGACAGATGAGGCAGATAGCAAGTCGCTCAATCTAGCACAGAAAGTCAGTGATGAGGCTCTTGTCTATGTTCCAACTAAGGGAGAAGAAGCAGCTAGTCAGCAGGTTGCCTCTGGAACGACTCCTTCGACAAGTAAAGATAAGAAGGTTAACCTCAATAAAGCTAGTCTGGAAGAACTCAAGCAGGTCAAAGGCTTGGGAGGAAAACGAGCGCAGGATATTATCGATCATCGTGAGGCAAATGGCAAATTCAAGTCGGTAGATGAATTAAAGAAAGTCTCTGGTATAGGCGCTAAGACCATAGAAAAGCTAAAAGATTATGTCACAGTGGATTAAGAATTTCCCTATCCCCCTAATCTATCTGAGTTTTCTGTTACTCTGGCTTTACTATGCCATTTTAGGAGCGTCCTATCTCGCACTGCTAGGTTTTGTGTTTTTGCTTGTCTGTCTTTTTTTCCAATTTCCTTGGAAATCGGCCGGTAAAGTTCTAGCGTTTTGTGGAGTTTTTGGTTTTTGGTTTTTGTTTCAAAACTGGCAACAGACACAAGCTAGTCAAAACCTAGCGGATTCTGTTGAGAGGGTACGGATTTGGCCTGACACTATTAAGGTCAATGGAGATAGTCTGTCCTTTCGGGGCAAGGCTGAGGGTCACACCTTCCAAGTTTACTATAAACTCCAGTCCGAGGAAGAGAAAGAGCTCTTTCAGACCTTAACAGACCTTCATGAGATTGAACTAGAAGGAAAACTTTCGGAACCCGAAGGGCAGAGGAATTTTGGTGGCTTTAACTACCAAGCCTATCTAAAGAATCAAGGGATTTACCAGACATTGACTATCAAGAGCATCCAGTCAATAAAACAGGTTAACAGTTGGGATATAGGTGAAAATCTGTCCAGTTTACGTCGAAAGGCTGTAGTTTGGATCAAGATGCACTTTCCAGATCCTATGCGCAACTATATGACGGGGCTCTTACTAGGACATCTGGATACCGACTTTGAAGAGATGAATGAGCTTTATTCTAGTCTTGGTATTATCCATCTCTTTGCCTTGTCGGGTATGCAGGTTGGCTTCTTTATGGATGGTTTTAAGAAACTCCTCTTACGATTGGGCTTGACCCAAGAAAAGTTGAAGTGGCTGACTTATCCCTTTTCTCTTATCTATGCTGGTCTGACAGGATTTTCAGCATCGGTCATTCGCAGTCTCTTGCAAAAGTTACTGGCCCAACATGGCTACAAGGGTTTGGATAATTTTGCCTTAACGGTTCTTGTCCTCTTTATCATCATGCCCAACTTTTTCTTGACAGCAGGAGGTGTCTTGTCCTGTGCCTACGCTTTTATCTTGACTATGACAAGCAAAGAAGGGGAGGGGCTCAAGGCTGTTGCCAGAGAAAGTCTGGTCATTTCCTTGGGAATATTGCCCATTCTATCCTTCTATTTTTCAGAATTTCAGCCTTGGTCAATCCTTTTAACCTTTGTCTTTTCTTTCTTGTTTGACTTGGTTTTCTTACCGCTGTTGTCTATCTTATTCGTTCTGTCTTTTGTTTACCCAGTCACTCAGCTTAACCTTGTCTTTGAATGGTTGGAGAGCATCATTCGCTTGGTATCGCAGATGGCAAGTAGGCCCTTGGTTTTTGGGCAGCCCAACGCATGGCTTTTGATTCTTCTCTTAGTTTCATTGGCCTTGGTCTATGACTTTAGGAAAAATATCAATAGAGTAGCAGGGTTCAGCCTCTTTATCGTGGGACTCTTTTTCTTAACTAAACACCCGCTGGAAAATGAAATCACCATGCTGAATGTAGGGCAGGGAGAAAGCATTTTTCTACGGGATGTAACTGGTAAAACCATTCTCATAGATGTGGGCGGAAAGGCAGAATCTGATAAGAAAATAGAGGATTGGCAAGAAAAGTCGACGGCCAGCAATGCCCAGAGGACCTTGATTCCCTATCTGAAAAGTCGAGGGGTAGATAAGATTGATCAGCTGATTTTGACCAATACAGACAAGGAGCATGTTGGAGATTTGCTGGAGGTGACCAAGGCTTTCCATGTCGGTGAGATTTTAGTATCAAAAGGAAGTTTGACACAGAAGGAATTTGTAGCAGAACTAGAAGCAAGTCAAACCAAGGTACGCAGTGTGACAGCAGGGGAGAATTTACCGATTTTTGGTAGTTACTTAGAAGTCCTATCTCCAAGGAAGATTGAAGATGAGGATCGTGATGGTTCCCTGGTTCTTTATGGAAAACTTTTGGATAAGCACTTTCTCTTCACAGGAAATTTGAAAGAGAAGGGAGAGAAAGAACTTTTAAAGCAATATCCTACCTTAGAGGTGGATATATTGAAAGCAGGTCAACATGGTTCAAAGACTTCATCTAGTCAAGCTTTTTTAGAGAAGCTCAAACCGCACATTACTCTCATTTCAGTTGGAAAGAGCAATCGTGCCAAACTTCCCCATCAGGAAATCTTGGCACGACTAGAAAGCATCAATAGTAAAATTTACCGAACTGACCAGAACGGAGCTACTCGCTTTAAAGGTTGGAAAAGTTGGCGAATTGAAAGCGTTCGATAGGAAGAAAAATGTTGTATATTAGTGAAATAAACTAAAATCTGTTGCATAATACAGGGAAAAACGATATAATGAAAGTGTTTTCAGTACCAATGATACAAATGCAATGATAACCATGAAAAATCGGTAAAAGTCGCTTTATTATCTATTGGTTTTTTTCAGTCCAGTGTATCTGCTGTGACAGTTATTAAAAGTTATCGATGTGATTGGAATACCGCTTGGAAGTATAGTATGAATTACCACGGACATAAAAATGTGTAAACATTTCAAGATGGTCTGCTTATTACTCTATAATGACTATAAAGTTGGTCCGATTGATATTATGTTCGCTATGAGGTCATTAACTACTAGGTAGGAAACTATTAATCGTTAAAGAGTGAGAAAAAGGAGGGCTGGATATGTTAAATCTTACTCATGTTACCTTAAAAACGCGACAAGTCATCTTGCAAGATGTTGATTTCACATTTGAAAAGGGCAAGATTTATGGCGTTCTTGCTATCAATGGCTCGGGAAAGACGACACTGTTCCGAGCTATGAGCAAGCTGCTTCCCCTTAGTAGTGGACATATCGCAGCCCCTCCTTCTTTGTTTTATTATGAGAGCGTTGAATGGCTGGATGGAAACTTAAGTGGGATGGACTACCTTCGTCTCATAAAAAATATCTGGAAGTCAGACCTAAACTTGGGGGACGCAATCGCCTATTGGGAAATGTCTGACTATATCAACCTTCCCATCCGCAAGTATTCCTTAGGGATGAAGCAACGCTTGGTGATTGCTATGTATTTCCTCAGTCAGGCGAAATGCTGGCTCATGGATGAGATAACAAATGGCTTAGATGAGTATTATCGACAGAAGTTTTTTGATAGGCTGGCACAAATCGATAGAAAAGAACAGCTGGTTCTTTTGAGTTCCCACTACAAAGAGGAGTTAATGGAGATTTGCGATAGCATCGTAACCATTCGTCAGGGGCAGATAGAAGAGGTTCCGTTATGAAATATATTAGCCTATTTTTATTAAAGAAAGTTTTCAAAAGTCGTTTAAACTGGATTATCTTACTTTTATTTGCATCTGTACTCGGTGTTACCTTTTATTTAAATAGTCAGACTGCAAACTCACATAGCTTGGAGAGCGAGTTGGAAACCCGTCTTGTAAAAGATGAGAGAATCATCAATGAATATGAAGAGAAACTCTCCCAAATATCTGACACCAGCTCGGAGGAATACCAGTTTGCTAAAGAAAATTTAGACTCGCAAAAAAATCTTTTGAAGCGAAAGACAGAAATTCTGACTTTATTAAAAGAAGGACGCTGGAAAGAAGCCTACTATTTGCAGTGGCAAGATGAAGAGAAGAATTATGAAGTTATGTCAAATGCCCCGACTTCTGGATCTGAATTAAAAATGGCGATTGACCGCCAACGAAAGATTTACCAAGCCCTGTATCCCTTGAACATAAAAGCACATACTTTGGAGTTTCCGACCCACGGGATTGATCAGATTGTCTGGATTTTAGAGGTTATCATCCCAACCTTATTTGTGATTGGTATTATTTTTATGCTAACACAACTGTTCGCAGAAAGATATCAAAATAATCTCGATACAGCTCAGTTATATCCTTTTTCAAAAGTGACATTTGCCATGTCCTCTCTGGGAGTTGGGGTGAGTTATGTAACCGTGCTGTTTATCGGAATCTGTGGATTTTCTTTTCTAGTGGGAAGTCTAATAAGTGGTGTTGGACAGTTAGATTATCCCTACCCATTCTATAGCTTAACCAATCAAGAGGTAACTATTGGGAAGATACAAGATGTGTTATTTCCTAGCTTGCTCTTAGCTTTCTTAGCCTTTATCGTCATTGTGGAAATCGTCTACTTGATTGCATACTTTTTCAAGCAAAAAATGCCTGTCCTCTTTCTTTCCCTCATTGGGATTGTTGGCTTGTTATTTGGTATCCAAACGATCCAGCCTCTTCATAGTATTGCACATCTGATCCCCTTTACTTACTTGCGTTCAGTGGAGATTTTATCTGGAGGATTACCTAAGCAGATTGATAATGTAGATCTAAATTGGAGCATGGGGATGGTCTTACTTCCTTGCCTGATTATCCTTTTGTTAGTGGGGATTCTATTTATCGAAAGATGGGGAAGTTCACGTAAAAAGGAAGATTTTAACAGGTCTTAGCATTCCTATACGGAAGGTGAGGGGAAAAATAACATAGAGAGGGAACCAACTAGGTTCTCTCTTTTTGATGCAGACATCAAGAAGAAAACAGAAAGTTTTTTGAAAAAACGACTTTTTATCTTGACAAGGAATAGAAAACTTGGTATCATATAAAAGTTGAGAAAAGCAGAAGTGAGAGCTTCTCGCCTTGTGACATCAAGTTGCCTGGCCCTACGGATGAAAAGTTTCTATGAAACGCTATCATAACGTGCGGGCTTGTATCATTACGGGCCCGCTCTTGTTTTTCTCTAATAATAAAAAAGAGGTGAAAACCATAGCAAAGCAAGACTTATTCATCAATGATGAAATTCGTGTACGTGAAGTTCGCTTGATCGGTCTTGAGGGAGAACAGCTAGGTATCAAGCCACTCAGCGAAGCGCAAGCATTGGCTGATAGTGCAAATGTTGACTTAGTATTGATTCAACCCCAAGCAAAACCGCCTGTTGCTAAAATTATGGACTACGGTAAGTTCAAATTTGAGTATCAGAAAAAGCAAAAAGAACAACGTAAAAAACAAAGTGTTGTTACGGTGAAAGAAGTTCGTCTGAGTCCAACTATTGACAAGGGTGACTTTGACACAAAACTTCGCAATGCACGCAAGTTCCTTGAAAAAGGAAATAAAGTTAAGGTATCCATTCGCTTTAAAGGGCGTATGATCACCCATAAAGAGATTGGTGCAAAAGTTTTAGCCGAGTTTGCTGAAGCAACACAAGATATTGCAATCATCGAACAACGAGCTAAGATGGATGGACGCCAAATGTTCATGCAGTTGGCGCCAGCAACTGACAAAAAATAATTGTCAGAAAGTTAAATAAAGGAGAAAAAATCATGCCAAAACAAAAAACACACCGCGCATCAGCTAAACGTTTCAAACGTACAGGTTCTGGTGGACTTAAACGTTTCCGTGCTTACACTTCTCACCGTTTCCACGGAAAAACTAAGAAACAACGTCGTCATCTTCGTAAAGCATCTATGGTGCATTCAGGAGATTTCAAACGTATCAAAGCAATGCTTACTCGCTTGAAATAATAGCCTAACAGTAAGTAAACAATTCTAGGAAATATTTGGAGGAAATAAAACATGGCACGTGTTAAAGGTGGCGTTGTATCACGCAAACGTCGTAAACGTATTCTTAAATTAGCAAAAGGTTACTATGGAGCTAAACACATCTTGTTCCGTACTGCAAAAGAACAAGTAATGAACTCTTACTACTATGCATACCGTGACCGTCGTCAGAAAAAACGTGACTTCCGTAAATTGTGGATCACTCGTATCAATGCGGCAGCTCGTTTGAACGGACTTTCATACTCACAATTGATGCATGGTTTGAAATTGGCTGAAATCGAAGTTAACCGTAAAATGCTTGCTGACTTGGCTGTTAACGATGCAGCAGCTTTCACAGCTCTTGCAGATGCAGCTAAAGCAAAACTTGGTAAATAATGACAACTGTTTCATTCTTACTCTCGTGGTTTTACCGCAAGAGTAGGGTGAAACTTTTTTATTTTCCATAAATGATTTTCTATTTTAGAGAGTAAATAACAGATTTTTTCAAAGAAAATAGGATATTTCTTGTATAATAGGAATATCTAAAAAAGATTTGGAGTTAGAAGAAGATGATAGTAGGTATTGATTTAGGAACGACGAATTCTTTAGTAGGGGTATATCAAGATGGCCAGGTCAAGCTGATTCCCAATGCTTTTGGCGAGTATTTGACTCCTTCTGTTGTGGCTTTAGATGACAATGATGAGATTATAGTTGGAAAAATTGCCAAGGAACGCTTGGTAACTCACCCAGATAAGACAGTTTCTCAGTTTAAGCGTTTTATGGGGACCAAACATGAGTTGACGTTAGGGAATCGAGCATATAAGGCTGAAGAATTGAGCTCTTTTATCATTCGAAAGTTGGTAGACGATGCAGAGACCTATCTTGGAGAAAAGGTCGAGGAAGTGATTGTTAGTGTTCCAGCCTATTTCAATGATGCTCAACGCTATGCGACCAAACTAGCAGGGAAATTTGCAGGCGTTCAGATTGATCGGATTATCAATGAACCTTCCGCAGCGGCTCTTGCTAAAAGATCTATGGTAAACCAAGAAGATCAATCTTTTATTGTAGTCGATTTTGGTGGTGGGACTCTAGACATTTCAGTTGTAGAGCTTTTTGATAATATCGTCGAAATCGTCTCGATCGCAGGGGACAATCGTTTGGGAGGAGAAGACTTTACTGCGGCTATTGCTGAGGAATTTTTAGTCTCCAATCAATTAACCAAGGATACGATTTCCCGTGAATTTTATGGCAAAATTCTGGTACAGGCTGAAAAGACAAAGATAGAACTCAATGAGAAAGAAGAAGTGAAGATGACAGTTCTGGACCAAGAACAGGAATACACTTTAGACTTGAGCTACCAGCGTTTTTATGAGCTTTGTCAACCTCTGCTAGCCCGTGTTAAGGCTGTTTTGGATCGTGCCTTGATGGATGCACGCTATAGCTATGTATCATCAGATAACTTTGTTCTTGTTGGGGGGACTTCGAAACTCCGCTTGGTTCAGGACTTTTTATCCTACTGTATCAATCAAGTGGTGCAGGTATCGGATGATCCCGATCGGATGATTGCGAGAGGTTGTGCCCTTTTAGCAGGAATAAAAGAACGGCAGGGTGAGATACGAGATTTATTACTGTCTGATATTTGTCCTTTTACACTGGGGATAGAGATAGTTGGCGACCGCTTTTCGCCGATTATTGAGCGAAATTCTACCCTACCTGCTTCACGCATCGAGCAGTACTATACGGCTGAATTGGGACAGAGTCAAGTCAAGATAAAGGTCTATCAAGGTGAGATGATGAAGGCATCACAAAATCTGTTCCTAGGAGAATTAGAAGTTCCCGTCCCTGTGAATACTCGAGTAAATGAAAGTTTCACAGTTCGATTCACCTATGATTTAAATGGAATTTTGGATGTCGAAGTGAAAATTGATTCAACACAGGAAGTCTTTAGTCATGTTATTCTCCAAGATAGTGTTACTCTTACAGAAAAGGAAATCAAGGCTAAGCAAGCAGAGTTGACTCGCTATAAGATCAATGCTCAAGAAACAGAGGTTTATCGTTTCTTGATTGAAAAAGCGAATCGCGTGTACAGTATGCTCTTGGGGAGAAGAAGAGATGAGCTAATGGCTGAAACTAGACGATTTGAAGAAGAGGTCAGTCAAGCATCTGTGTATCATTTGCCAAAACTCTATCAATCATTTTCAAACTATCTAGACTTCCTAGAGCGAGGACTATAAAAGAGGATACCTTATGAATATATGGGAAACTTTAGGGATAGAGCCAACGACTGACGTCAAGCTTATTAGAAGGCATTATGCTGAACTGGTTAGGCTCTATCACCCAGAAGACCAACCAGAAATTTACCAAGAAATTGTTGAAGCTTACCAAAAAGCGTTAACTTATGCGAGGTCTAGAAAAGCGAGTGATTCTCAAAAAGCTACTGAACTTGAAGAAGAGTTTAATGGAAGACCCAACTCTAGTCTCAATTTTGAACCCTTGACTGAAGAAAGGAAAGCTAAGGGAGAGGAGTCTGAAACATCTAGCCTTAATTTCAGTGACTATCAACCATCAACTGATAAAACTAGCAATTCTTTTAACTTTGAAACTTTTAAAGCAGAAGAGGATGAGCCAAAGTCCACCCTTGACTTTAGTAGTTATAATGAAGCAGCCTATTTAATTCGAAATGCGATTGAAAGTATTGTTGGGAATAATGACTATAACCTAGAGGAACAAGAACATCTATGGCGTCAGTTCTTTCATCAGTATCAGTATGATATGGACATTGTTCAATCCGTCTTAGAGGAAATGGATGTTTATATTTTTAACAAACCTGAGCAATTCTCTATCATCATTCCCTTACTGGAAGACTATGTACCAGACTTTAAGTACTGGGGTTATTACTATAAACTCAAGTACTGGAAGGTCAAAAGAGATATAGCAGAAGAGGAAGGAAGTTCGCTTGAAAGTGCTCAAGAAGCCACTGAGCAATTCTCTTATTCCTATCAACTTTGCCAAGAAATTCTTCAAGATTCTAACAAAGCGAATCAATTAAGTTCTTGGATCGAGTTTTTCAAGCACCCCTATTTGGCCTTTATGGTCTTGGATCAAGTAAATCAGAATCGTCAAATAATCAAGAGCGTTCCCGTTTTAACCTATATTCTTGAAAAAAACCGACAAGTCATGTATGAAGAGGATTATCCACTCTTGGATGACTTGGCTCATTACTTAGAGCAACTAAAAGAAGAATTCGGGGAAAATGTTGACTTTAGTCACTACGCTCTAGATAATCCAGATGAAGTTGAGGCAGCCTTTTACGAGCTGCTCCATGCTCGCTATCAAGACGAATACAAACTTTTACGTGATTGGCAATATCTTTTTGAAACAGTCAAAGACCATACTCTCCTACTTTATTTGTTAGAAAAAGTGGACGTCTATCCTTTAACCAATGCGAAAGTGTTAGCTCTCGTTCTCCAATTTGTAGAGCGTTACAGTGATGAGGAAGCAAATCCATATCTGAAAAAGCTTCATTTCTGGAAGAGTGTCCAGTCTTATTCTTCTGTGGTAGAGGAGTACGCACTAGATAAAAAAGAAAATTTTGACTACTGGTACAATGAAGGTTATCTCTATATTGATAAGCTCACCAAGAGTGATGAAGATATCAATGATTGGGAGAAGTGGAAAAGCTACTTTAAAGGAAGACCACGCATTCTAACGGTTTTGCTTCAACAGATCTATAAGGAGTACCATCGGTTTACAGACGGGGAGCTCTTGAGATATGTTTTAACTCCTTTTCCAACCTCTAAAATGGCTAGCCAAATGATGACGGAAGAGACAGACCAGAAACTAGAAGAGATGACAGCCTATGCCTATGAACTTTGTCATCCAAAGGCCAAATTATCTTATTCGGATTGGAAAAAAAGACAGGTCTTAAAAAATAAGTTCCTTCAGTTTTTCTTTAGCCTCTTTACGATTGTGAGTCTGATACTCAGTGTTCTAGAGGAACCTATTTATAATTCATGGGTTCATGCTGGTATGTTTTCACTCTTTTACGTCTATATGCTAAAATTAAGGCAAACACCGATTGAGGAAGGAGTGACAGCTAGGGGTTCAAAACGAAAATTCTACCACAGTCCCCATCCATGGTTCCTATTCATCTTGTTATTGCTCCTCGTCACTCCATTCTTACCGTTTGGTCTTATTGGGGCCCTTATTTTCATTACATTTTTCTGTCTTATCGATGGCTTCCAGGTGAGTCAAGGGCTGAAGTGGGATTATTCTTTGGATAAGCTGATTCCTATCGGTATCTTTCTTTCTGCTGGCTTCTTATCCGCTTTGGTAAATCGAAGCCAGATCATTTCCGGAGTTGCAATGATGTACTTCCATATTTTTGCAATCCTTGTGATTTGCTTGTCATTTACAAGATTTAGTCCCGGGTTTCCACCATCATTGAAAAAAATTCTCCTTCCAGCAATCTTGGGCATTCTACTCTTTCAATTATTGCCTTTCGTTCACAGCCGCTTAAACATATTTAATCCAAATATCCTAAGAAATGAAACTCTGACCATAACAGTTGTCCTCTTGTTAAATGGAATCGCCTTGTCTTATTTTACAAAGGAACAAGGCTTCGTGATTGGTATGAAGAAGGTCTTTATGATTTATGGATTGCAGATCTTTATTTTCCTAAGAAGACTGTTGCGAATCCTATTCGCACCAAATTCAGTTTTCTATAATAAATATCATTACAGAGATTTACTACTCATGAACAGCGAATTTGCTTTCTACTTCCTCGAGGGACTTTTTGTCCTGATATTGCTTTTCCTTATTGGCAATATACGCAAGGAAAACCGCAAAAGTTCTGCTTAGAATGAAAGCTTAGAGAAGAGGACTCTAGTTCAAGTTTCTAGTAAATTTTCCTGAATAAAGGTATAATAGAACTATTAAAACGAAAGAGGTAATGAAAATGGCTTCAAAAATGCTACACACTTGCTTGCGAGTAGAAAACCTTGAAAAATCAATCGCTTTTTATCAAGATGCTTTTGGATTTAAAGAATTGCGTCGCAGAGATTTTCCAGATCATGCTTTCACCATTGTCTATCTAGGACTTGAGGGGGATGACTATGAGTTGGAGTTGACTTATAACTATGATCACGGTCCTTATGTGGTAGGAGATGGCTTCGCCCATATCGCCCTCAGTACACCTGACCTTGAGGCGCTACATCAAGAACATAGCAACAAAGGCTATGAGGTTACAGAGCCAAAAGGCCTACCAGGTAACCCACCAAACTATTACTTTGTCAAGGATCCTGATGGTTACAAGGTCGAAGTGATTCGTGAAAAATAATCCAGTACAGTCAAGTAGAATGTTCGTTTTCTACTTGACTTTTTTACTTTGAAAGAGTATACTAATACAAATTTAACCTTTAAGGGGAGTCCAGAGAGACTCACAAGGTGTCAGATAAAAGGGATAGGGGACTCTCTGCGGAGACTTTTTAGGTGTGTCCATGAGTTCTATCCTATCTCGACTGAGACCTTGCAATAGCAAGGTCTTTTCTTTATCTGGTCCCCTTAAAATTTAAGGAGGAAAATCATGAATCCCACATGTAAGAAGCGTATGGGTGCGATTCGTTTGGAAACCATGAAGGTGGTTGCACAGGAGGAAATCGCGCCAGCAATCTTTGAATTAGTCCTAGAAGGGGAAATGGTTGAAGCTATGCGAGCAGGCCAATTTCTCCATCTGCGCGTGCCTGATGATGCCCATCTCTTGCGTCGTCCTATTTCAATTTCGTCTATTGACAAGGTCAAGAAGCAGTGTCACCTTATTTATCGGATTGAAGGTGCTGGGACAGCTATTTTTTCATCCTTACGTCAGGGAGATACTCTTGATGTGATGGGGCCTCAGGGAAATGGTTTTGACTTGTCTGACCTAGACGACCAGAGTCAAGTTCTCCTCGTTGGTGGTGGGATTGGTGTTCCACCCTTGCTTGAGGTGGCTAAGGAATTGCATGCGCGTGGGGTGACAGTAGTGACAGTCCTCGGTTTTGCCAACAAAAATGCTGTTATTCTTGAAAAGGAATTGGCCCAATATGCCCAGGTCTTTGTTACGACAGATGATGGTTCTTATGGTATCAAGGGAAATGTGTCAGTCGTCATTAATGACTTAGACAGTCAAATTGATGCTGTTTACTCATGTGGAGCTCCAGGAATGATGAAGTACATCAATCAAAGATTTCATGACCACCCAAGAGCCTATCTATCTCTAGAATCTCGTATGGCTTGCGGGATGGGGGCCTGCTATGCCTGCGTTCTAAAAGTGCCAGATAGTGAGACAATTAGTCAACGTGTCTGTGAAGATGGCCCTGTTTTCCGTACAGGAACGGTTGTATTATAAGGAGAAAATCATGACTAGAAATCGTTTACAAGTTTCTCTACCAGGCTTGGATTTGAAAAATCCCATCATTCCAGCATCAGGCTGTTTTGGTTTTGGCCAAGAGTATGCCAAGTACTATGATTTGGACCTTTTGGGATCAATTATGATCAAGGCAACGACTCTAGAACCCCGTTTTGGCAATCCAACTCCTAGGGTGGCAGAGACACCTGCTGGCATGCTCAATGCAATCGGCTTGCAAAATCCTGGCTTAGAAGCTGTTTTAGCTGAAAAGTTGCCTTGGCTGGAAAGAGAGTATCCTACGCTTCCCATCATCGCAAATGTTGCAGGCTTTTCAAAACAAGAGTACGCTGTCGTTTCTCGAGGAATTTCCAAGGCGGCTAATGTAAAAGCGATCGAGCTCAATATCTCTTGTCCGAATGTGGATCACGGCAATCATGGACTTTTGATTGGGCAAGATCCTGATCTAGCTTATGAAGTGGTAAAAGCAGCTGTGGAAGCCTCTGATGTGCCAGTCTATGTCAAGTTAACCCCTAGTGTAACGGATGTTGTCATTATTGCTAAAGCCGCAGAAGATGCAGGAGCAAGTGGCTTAACCATGATCAATACTCTAGTCGGTATGCGATTTGACCTTAAAACCAAAAAACCAATCTTAGCCAATGGTACAGGTGGAATGTCTGGACCAGCAGTCTTTCCAGTAGCCCTCAAACTCATCCGCCAAGTCGCCCAAAAAACCGACCTTCCCATCATTGGAATGGGGGGAGTGGATTCGGCTGAAGCAGCGCTAGAAATGTATCTGGCTGGTGCCTCTGCCATCGGAGTTGGAACAGCAAACTTTACCAATCCTTACGCCTGTCCTGACATCATCGAAAATCTGCCAAAAGTCATGGATAAATATGGCATTAGCAGTTTGGAAGATCTCCGTCAGGAAGTCAAAGCCAGTCTGAGATAAGCTAGGTCTTCCTTATTGTCAACAAGAAATAGAATCTTCATCAATTTGTAATATTTCCGTCGGTTAACTATGTTACAATAGGGATTAGATAATAGTAATAGTTTTACTAAGGAGAATATAATATAATGAAGAAGATACTACTTGCAAGTACTGTTGTTCTCTCAATAGCAGGATTTGCAAAATCGACAGCGTATGCTGAAGAGTCTCAGGTTACAAAAAAAACTCAGTCAACAGATGTAGTTAAGAAAACAGAAGAGTCTGCTTTGAAAAAAGAAGAACCTTCTACGAAAACAGAAGAGTCTGCTCCAAAAAAAGAATCTCCTCAAGTTGATACCAAAAAAAACTCAGTTGTAAAAGAGAACGATTCCATTAAAGAAGATTCATCAAATAAGGAAAAGAGTAGAGAAATCAAAAAAGAAGGTTGGCAGAAGGAGCAGGGAAGCTGGCGCTTTTATGAAAATAACCAGCCTGTCTTAGACTGGAAACAAATCGATAACAAATGGTATTACTTCAATAAAGAAGGTGTTATGATTAGTAATATTATAATCGATGATTACCTTATTCAAGATAATGGTGCTTTGGCAAAAAATACATGGGTAAAAATTTCTGACAAGTGGTACTATGCTACAGCATCTGGGAAAATTTTCCGTAATAAATGGGAAAAAATCGCTGGAATTTGGTATTACTTTGATAAAGAAGGCATCATGGTAACTAATACTTTAGTTGGTGATTATCTTATTCAAAATAGTGGTGCTTTGGCAGAAAATACATGGGTAAAAATTTCTGACAAGTGGTACTATGCTACAGCTTCTGGGAAAATTTCCCGTAATAAATGGGAAAAAATAAAAGGGATATGGTACTATTTTGATACTGATGGTGTAATGCTGAGTAACCAGTGGAGAAAAGATTACTATCTAAAAGATAGTGGTGCCATGGCAGAAAAAGAATGGATTTTTGATAATTCATACAATAGTTGGTTCTATTTAAAACCCGGAGGGGCTTATGCTTCTCAAGAATGGAGTGGCTCATATTACCTTAAAAAAGGTGGATATATGGCAAAAAATGAGTGGATTTTTGACAAAGATTATGATGCTTGGTACTATCTAAAAGAAGATGGTGTGTATGTGATAGGTACTTTTAATATTAAAGGTAAAGAGTATTCTTTTCAAAACAATGGAAAGTGGATTTCAGAATCTAAATATTACAAAGTTAAACCAATCACAGCCTATGTCTATAGTGCATCTGGAGAAATCTTGAGTTACATTAACCAAGGAAGCATTGTTTCACTGGATAGTTCGACGCGAAAAGGTGGCCGACTTGCAGTTTCGATTTCTGGCTTGTCTGGCTATATGAATCAAAGTGATTTAACAGCAGTAGATGAAGGTAGCGAGTTTATCCCTCATTATACTAGTGATGGGAAATTCCTCTACCATGAACTCTCTCCATATACGAGTATCAAAGTAGCTCCACACACCTCTGCTATGGTTATTGGTAAGAAGTACTACTCAACTGATGGAGAGCACTTTGATGGCTTTACCATTAAAAATCCTTTCCTCTATAAAAACTTAAGAGAACCAAGTAATTATAGTGCAGCTGAATTGGATAAACTGTATTCGATGATGAACTTGCAGGATAGTCCTCTCGCAGGTAAAGGAGCGACTTTCAAAGAAGCTGAAGAACGCTACGGTGTCAATGCCCTTTACTTGATGGCACATAGTGCCCTTGAAAGTGCTTGGGGACGCAGTCAAATTGCCAGAGATAAGAACAACTTCTTTGGTATTGCCGCTTATGATACGAGCCCATATCTCTCGGCCAAGAGCTTTGATAATGTGGACAAAGGAATCCTCGGAGCTGCCAAGTGGATTCGTGAGAATTACATTGACTATGGCAGAGACCACCTTGGAAATAAAGCAACCGGAATGAATGTTCGCTATGCTTCAGATCCATACTGGGGTGAGAAGATAGCCAGCATCATGATGACTATCAACAGCAAACTTGGTTGGAAAGATTAATCAAAAGAAATCAACGGTAACTACTGAAAAGTGGTTATCGTTTTTGTTTTGAACATTGGAGGATAAATAGTATAATAACAGTCTTTTTATTCTTGAACAATTAACAAAATGATAGTAAAACCTAAGAGGAGATATTAATCTAATTACTATATAAAAAGGAGACTTTTATGAAAAAGCTACTATCCTTCTCAATTGCCTTGCTTTCAATCACAACCCTAGTTGCTTGTTCTGGACATAAGGCGAAATCAAAGGTCCCAGAAGAAAAAATTGAACAGAAGCAAACCAAGTTCGATGAAAAGTTGTTTAAAGAAGCTGGACTCTTGCCTTTTAAAAATGAAAAGCAACTAGAACTTGGGGAATTGGATTCTAAATCACGCGCAACGGGTGCTCATATTCAACTCAAGGACAGCGATGAGCCAACTGAAAAGAGAGAGCCTAAGATAAGTTATAACCCAGTTGGTTGGCATAACTATAATTTTTACTATGGAGATGGTTCTAAAAAGGCTTGGTTAATGAATCGAGGCCATTTGATTGGGTACCAATTTAGTGGATTGAATGATGAAAAGAAAAACTTGGTCCCTATGACCAACTGGCTAAATGCTGGAACTTATTATGGTACAGATAATACTAATCAAGAAAGTATGCTTTATTACGAAAATCGATTGGACTCTTGGTTGGCCAATCATCCGAACTACTATCTTGACTATAAGGTGACCCCAATCTATCAGAAAGATGAATTGATCTCTAGACAGATTGAGTTGCAGTATGTGGGAATAGATGAAAACGGCAAACTCTTGGAGATCAAGTTGGGTGGTAGTAAGGAAAAGGTTGATCAGTATTCTGTGACGCATGTCGTTTTAGACAATGTTTCAGCTAATGCGGAAATCAATTACTTGGACGGTACTGCTAAAAATACAGTAGAAAACGAAGAAGAAAAAGCTAAGAAAGAAGCTGAGGAAAAAGCCAAGAAGGAAGCTGAGGAAAAAGCAAAGAAAGAGGCTGAAGAAAAAGAAGCAGCTGAAAAGAAAGCAAAAGAAGAACAGAAAAAAGCCCATCAAGCCGCACAAAAAAAGGAAGAAAGCCAAGAATCAAACTCGCAATCAACTAATTCAGGTGGCTACTTTAGAGATAAAAACGGAAGATGGCACAGACCAAATGGTAAATTCGCTTCTAAGAAAGAAATCAGAGAAGCCGGATTGCAGTGGTAGGAAGAATTTAGTAGATGTACAGTCAAAAAGCCGTAGGAAAACGGTTTTTTGTTATAATTAAATGAAGAATGTAGAATCAAAGGAGAAAAATTTGATGAGATATATAACTCTTGGTCAAGATGACAAAGAATTATCAGAAATTGTTCTCGGAATGATGAGAATAAAAGATAAGTCTGTAAAAGAAGTTGAAGAGCTTGTAGAAACAGCACTTTCTGTTGGAATTAATGCTTTCGACTTGGCTGATATATATGGTCGTGGTCGTTGTGAAGAACTGTTAGGTCTTGTCCTAAAAAATCGTCCAGATTTAAGAGAAGAGATGTGGATTCAGTCAAAATGTGGCATTCGCATTGAAGAATTTACCTATTTTGATTTTTCTAAGGACTATATTATAAAATCAGTTGACGGAATTTTGCAAAGATTGAAGATTGATCATCTAGATAGCTTGCTTCTTCATCGACCAGATGCTTTGATGGAATCTGACCAAGTAGCAGAAGCCTTTGATCTTCTTTATAAACAAGGTAAGGTCCGATATTTTGGAGTTTCTAATCAAAATCCTATGATGATGGAGTTGCTTAAAAAAGATGTCAAGCAGCCGTTAGCTGTTAATCAACTACAATTGAGTGCGGCTTTTACTCCAGGATTCGAATCAGGTTTTCATGTTAATATGGAAGATAGTCAAGCAGCTATGCGAGATGGCAGCATTTTTGAATATTGCAAATTACATGATGTGGTCATTCAAGCATGGTCTGTCTTACAATTCGGGTATTTTAAAGGGAATTTTGTTGGAAATGAGAAATTTCAAGCTTTAAATCAAGTACTTGAGCGTTTAGCTATTAAATATGGAGTAACTTCTTCAACTATTGCCGTTTCTTGGATATTGCGTTATCCAGCAAAAATGCAGGCAGTTGTAGGTACCACAAATCCTAAGCACTTGAGAGAAGTTAGCCAAGCGGCAAACTTTAGCTTAACAAGAAAAGAATGGTATGAAATTTATCTTGCAGGAGGGAATAATTTACCGTAAGTAGAAGCAAGATGTAAATAAATCACAGTCAAAAAGCCGTTTTAAAGCGGTTTTTTTGTTATAATGAAGGGAAGAATTATTGATTTTAAAGGAGAAAAACATGACTTTCGAAGAAATGCTACCTGGGTTAAAGGCTAAGAAAAAATATGTACGTACTGGTTGGGGAGGTGCTGAAAACTATGTGCAGCTTTTTGATACCATTGAACAAAACGGGGTTGCACTTGAAGTGACGCCCTACTTCCTAATCAATGTATCTGGCGAAGGAGAAGGTTTTTCCATGTGGAGTCCGACACCTTGTGATGTTTTGGCGACAGATTGGGTAGAAGTGAATGACTAAACGTGTATTGATTACGGGAGTGAGTTCAGGTATTGGATTGGCTCAGGCTCGACTTTTTTTAGAGAATGGTTATCAAGTTTATGGTGTGGATCAAGGAGAAAATCCAGTTTTAGATGGTGATTTCCACTTTTTACAGAGAGATTTAACTCTTGACTTGGAGCCTATTTTTGACTGGTGTCCTCAGGTGGATGTTTTGTGCAATACTGCAGGAGTTTTGGATGATTACAAATCCCTTTTGGAACAGACAGCGCAGGAAATTCAAGAAATCTTTGAAATCAACTATGTGACTCCAGTTGAGATGACACGACATTATTTGACGCAAATGCTGGAAAGTAAAAAGGGAATCATCATCAATATGTGCTCCATCGCTTCGAGCCTAGCAGGTGGTGGTGGTCATGCCTATACCTCGTCTAAGCACGCCTTAGCTGGCTTTACCAAGCAGTTGGCCCTAGACTATGCTGAGGCTGGTATTCAGGTCTTTGGGATTGCTCCTGGTGCTGTCAAGACAGCTATGACCGCTGCCGACTTTGAACCAGGTGGATTGGCTGACTGGGTAGCTAGTGAAACGCCAATCAAGCGCTGGATTGAGCCAGAGGAAGTAGCAGAAATTAGCCTTTTCTTAGCAAGTGGAAAAGCGAGCGCCATGCAAGGACAAATCCTGACCATTGATGGTGGCTGGACTTTGAAGTAGGAGGAGTTGGATGGAAATCAAAAATCACTTTGGCGTCTATGGCATTTGCTTTGAAAATGAGAAGTTACTCTGCATTGAGAAAACGAGAGGTCCATATCAATATCGTTATGATCTACCTGGTGGTAGTCAGCAACTTGATGAAGGATTGACGGAAACTTTCAAGAGAGAAGTTCTTGAAGAGACAGGATATTCTCTTAGCAGATACTCTAATCCTAGGATATATGATGTGATGGTTTTAAAGAGGTAGAAGATGATTATTTTAAAAGAGTTGGAAGTTGATGATTATCTATCATGGTATCAAGGTTTTAATAATCGTTTAGATAAACAATTACCTTATGATGAAGGTAAATTGGATATGGAACCTTGTACAAAATCGTGGTTTGTAAAATTAGTAGAACATCACCAAACTTTACGAAAATGTGATGAACAGTATATCTATGGAATTTTTCGAAAGGAAGATGGAAAGCATTTAGGAATGATCTATCTTGCTAAATTAGTAAGAGACCGTACAAGTTGGGCTGAGATTGGCTACTTTATCCATAATCAGTATTTTCAAAAAGGTTATGGAAAAGCTGCTTTAAAATCACTTTTAAAAATTAATCGAGAAGAACTTCATTTCCATCGTCTAGAGGCACAGACATTCCCTGATAATGAACCATCGAAGCGATTGCTAGTAAGTTGTGGGTTCGTATTTGAGGGGCGACGCCAACAGATGAGATATGAAAACGGAGAGTGGCAACCACAAGATATTTATGTGTATCTTGAAGATGTTGATTTGAACGTGGAATAAATAAGTTTTGCTTAGAAAGAGTGGAAAATGGAAATCAAAAATCACTTTGGCGTCTACGGAGTCTGTCTTCAAGACGGGAAATTGTTTTGCATTGAAAAAACGAGAGGCCCTTATCAACATCGTTATGATCTACCTGGTGGTAGTCAAGAACCAGGTGAGGGACTGATTGAAACTCTCAAGAGGGAAGTTCTTGAAGAGACAGGATATTCTCTTAGCAGATACTCTAATCCTAGGATGTATGACGTGATGGTTCAAGAAGAGGGGCAAGACTTCGCCGTACACCATATCATGGCCTTTTATGATATAGCACTCAATTTCGAGAGCTCTCAGAAGTCGATTTCTCAGGAGGTTCATGATGGAAGCAATGATTCAGCAAACGTCATTTGGTTGAATTTGGAAGAAATTACCGAAGAAAATGCCTCACCCTTAGTATTGAAGGTGAAGGCAGAGTTACGAGGATTTCCAGATTTAGACATGACAAGCTATAAAAATTGGAAGGTAAAAGAAAAAAAGGAGAACAAATGACACCGCAAGAAATGTGGAATGCATACAAGAAAATCAATCCCTCGATCGGAGATGAGATTGATGCTTGGGCTTTTGGAGTAGAAGCCGATATCTTGGCAGATTTGGTACTAAGAGGCGAGAAGACAGCAACCGCCTCAGCCTACGACCTCTACGCACTAGAAGACGAACCCCTTCCGCGAGAAGGAACTTTTGATATCATTTTAGATAGCCAAGATCGAGCTGTCTGCATTGTCGAAATTACAAAGGTTTCTGTCGAATCCTTTAATCAAGTTTCTGCTGAACATGCCTTTAAGGAAGGGGAAGGTGACAAATCCCTAGCCTATTGGCGTCAGGTTCATGAGGACTGTTTTGCCGAGTGGCTGAGAGAGGCAGGACTAGCTTTTACACCTGACAGCAAGGTTGTTTTAGAAGAATTTTGCAAGGTTTATCCACAGTAAACTTTAGTAGAAAGAAAGTTTTGGAAATCACCGTCCAATCCTTTTTTCTTAAGCAAAACATGATATAATAAGTTTGTTTGAATAAGAGTAAAACTCTTAAACTTAGAATAGGAGAAAACTATGCAAGCAGTAGAACATTTTATTACCCAATTTGTTCCTGAACATTATGATTTATTTTTAGACTTGAGTCGTGAGACCAAGACCTTTTCTGGGAAGGTGACCATCACTGGTCAAGCGAAAAGTGACCGTATTTCCCTTCACCAAAAAGACTTGGAAATCGCTTCTGTAGAAGTTGCGGGTCAAGCTCGTCCATTTACAGTTGATCATGACAATGAAGCCCTTCATATCGAACTGGCTGAGGTCGGTCAAGTTGAAATGGTCATCACCTTTTCAGGAAAAATCACAGACAACATGACAGGGATTTACCCATCTTACTACACAGTTGATGGTGTCAAGAAGGAAGTCTTGTCTACACAGTTTGAAAGCCACTTTGCGCGTGAAGCCTTCCCATGTGTGGATGAACCTGAAGCCAAAGCAACCTTTGATCTCTCTCTACGTTTTGACCAAGCAGAAGGTGAAGTAGCCTTGTCAAATATGCCTGAGATTGATGTGGAAAACCGCAAGGAAACAGGCATATGGAAGTTTGAAACGACACCTCGTATGTCTTCTTACTTGTTAGCTTTTGTTGCTGGTGACTTGCAAGGGGTGACTGCTAAAACCAAGAATGGTACTCTCGTAGGAGTATACTCAACCAAAGCTCATCCCCTATCTAACCTTGATTTCTCACTGGACATCGCCGTTCGCTCAATTGAGTTCTACGAAGACTACTACGGAGTTAAGTACCCAATCCCTCAATCACTTCACATCGCCCTTCCTGACTTCTCAGCAGGTGCCATGGAAAACTGGGGTCTTGTAACCTACCGTGAAGTTTACTTGGTTGTGGATGAGAACTCAACCTTTGCTAGTCGTCAACAAGTGGCCCTAGTTGTAGCACATGAGTTGGCTCACCAATGGTTTGGGAACCTCGTTACTATGAAATGGTGGGATGACCTCTGGCTCAATGAAAGCTTCGCTAACATGATGGAATACGTCTGTGTCGATGCCATCGAGCCAACTTGGAATATCTTTGAAGACTTCCAAACAGGTGGTGTGCCGGGAGCACTTAAACGTGATGCGACTGATGGCGTTCAGTCTGTCCACGTCGAAGTCAAACACCCAGACGAAATCAATACCCTCTTTGACGGAGCTATCGTCTATGCCAAAGGAAGCCGTCTCATGCACATGCTTCGTCGTTGGCTCGGCGATGCGGATTTTGCTAAAGGTTTGCATGCCTACTTTGAAAAACACCAATACAGCAATACCATCGGTCGTGACCTTTGGAATGCTCTCGGACAAGCATCAGGTCGTGATGTTGCAGCCTTCATGGATTCTTGGTTGGAGCAACCTGGTTATCCAGTTCTCACTGTCAAAGTTGAAAATGATGTCTTGAAGATTTCACAAAAACAATTCTTTATCGGTGAGCACGAAGACAAGAACCGTCTCTGGGTGGTGCCACTGAACAGCAACTGGAAAGGCTTGCCAGATACACTCGAAACTGAAAGTATCGAAATCCCTGGCTATGCAGCTCTTCTTGCTGAAAACAAAGGAGCTCTTCGTCTCAATACTGAAAATACGGCCCACTACATTACAGACTATCAAGGAGACTTGTTAGAAGCTGTTCTTGCTGAGCTAGAAACACTTGATAACACAAGTAAACTTCAAATCGTTCAAGAACGTCGTTTGTTGGCTGAGGCAGGACACATTTCTTATGCTGACTTGCTCCCAGTCCTTGATAAACTTGCTAAGGAAGAGTCCTACCTTGTGGTTTCAGCTGTTTCTCAAGTGATTTCTGCCCTTGAGCGCTTTATCGATGAAGGAACAGAAACTGAGAAAGCCTTTAACAGTCTGGTTGCTAAATTGGCTCGTCACAACTATGACCGTCTTGGTTTTGAAGCCAAAGATGGTGAATCAGATGAAGACGAATTGGTTCGTCAGCTGACCATTTCCATGGTGATTCGCTCCAATGATGCAGAAGCTAGTCAAGTCGCTAGCCAAATCTTTGTAGCTCACAAGGAAAATCTTGCAGGACTTCCAGCAGCAATTCGTGCTCAAGTTCTTATCAATGAAATGAAACACCATGAGACCAAGGACTTGGTCGCAACTTATCTGGACCTCTACACTCATGCGACAGATGCTGTTTTCAAACGCCAGTTAGCAGCTGCTCTAGCCTACAGTACAGATGCTGACAATATCCAAACCTTGATTAGTTCATGGAAGGACAAATTTGTGGTGAAACCACAAGACCTTTCTTCATGGTACCTCCAATTCCTCGGACACCAAGCGACTCAAGAAACTGTCTGGGTATGGGCGCGTGAAAACTGGGCTTGGATTAAGGCAGCCCTTGGTGGTGACATGAGCTTTGACAGCTTTGTCATCTTCCCATCACATATCTTTAAAACAGACCAACGCTTGGCAGAGTACAAGGAATTCTTTGAGCCACAGCTCTCTGACCTTGCTCTTAGCCGTAACATTCGCATGGGGATCAAGGATATCGCAGCGCGTGTTGACTTGATTAAGCGTGAAAAAGCAGCAGTAGAAGCTGTTGTAGCCCAATATGCCAAAGCGTAATTCGTTCGAAATGTAAACAAAAACTCAACTTTCTATCTGAAAAGAAGAGAGAGTTGAGTTTTTTTTAAGGCAATTTTGGTATAATAATCATAACAAGGAGGAGTTTCTGATGATAAAAATCTTATTAGTAGAAGATGACCTGGGTCTGTCAAACTCAGTATTTGACTTTTTGGATGATTTTGCAGATGTCATGCAGGTTTTTGATGGAGAAGAAGGTCTCTACGAAGCAGAAAGTGGCGTTTATGACTTGATTTTGCTTGACCTGATGTTGCCTGAAAAAAATGGCTTCCAAGTCTTGAAAGAGTTGCGCGAAAAAGGAATTACCACACCAGTCCTTATCATGACGGCCAAAGAAAGTTTGGATGACAAGGGACATGGTTTTGAGTTGGGAGCGGATGACTACCTTACCAAACCTTTCTATCTAGAAGAACTCAAAATGCGGATTCAAGCCCTTCTCAAACGTTCAGGTAAGTTTAACGAAAACACCTTGACCTATGGAGATATTGTCGTCAACCTTTCAACGAATGAAGTGAAAGTGGAAGATACTCCTGTGGAACTACTCGGAAAAGAGTTTGAGTTATTGGTTTACTTCCTTCAAAATCAAAATGTCATTCTTCCCAAGACACAAATTTTTGACCGTCTATGGGGGTTTGATAGCGATACGACGATTTCCGTTGTAGAAGTCTATGTCTCAAAAGTTCGTAAGAAATTGAAGGGAACAGCCTTTGCTGAAAATCTTCAAACCTTGCGTAGTGTCGGGTATATTTTAAAAGATGTTCAATAAACTAAAAAAAACATGGTATGCGGATGATTTCAGCTATTTCATTCGAAACTTTGGAGTGTTCACCCTGATTTTCTCTGCTATGACCTTGATTATCCTCCAGGTCATGCACTCGAGTCTCTACACTTCTGTAGATGAAAAACTCCAAGCACTTAGTAGTAGTCCCCAAGCTGTTATCCAGTTAGCCCTGAATCGGGCAACTGAAGAGGTCAAGGATATTCAACCAGCAACTGCGGATGCCAGCAAGGCTGAAATCAAGCCCAATGTCAGCTCCAATACGGAAGTCTTGCTCTTTGACAAGGATTTTAACCAACTCTTACTGGGCAATCGCTTTTTAGGCTTGGACAAAATCAAGCTGGACAAAAAAGAGTTGAATCACATTCGCCAAATCCAAGTTGTCAATAGCTACGGTCAGGAAGAAACCTATCGGATGATTTTGATGGAAACCAACCCTTCCTCCGTATCAAGTAACGTCAAGTATGCGGCGGTTTTAATCAATACCAGCCAGCTCGAGCAAATCAGCCAAAACCACGAGCATTTAATTGTTGTAGTGATGGCTAGTTTCTGGCTCCTGTCTTTAATTGCCAGTGTTTACTTGGCACGCGTCAGTGTCAAACCCTTGCTGGAAAGCATGCAAAAGCAGAAGTCCTTTGTTGAAAATGCGAGTCACGAACTGAGAACGCCTTTGGCCGTTTTACAAAATCGTTTAGAAAATCTCTTTCGAAAACCAGAGGCAACGATTATGGAATCCAGCGAAAGTATCGCTTCCAGTCTTGAAGAAGTTCGCAACATGCGCTTCCTCACGACCAATCTTCTCAATCTTGCACGTCGTGATGATGGAATTAAACCAGAAATAGCAGAAGTATCACCACAGTTCTTTAAGACGACCTTTGCTAACTATGAGTTGATTGCTTCTGAAAATGATCGTATTTTTGAGTATGAAAATCGGATTTATCGTCCCTTCATGACCGATCAGTTGCTCCTAAAACAGCTCATGACCATCTTATTTGACAATGCCATCAAGTATACCGAAGAAGATGGGAAAATTGAGTTTGTAGTCCATGCTACAGATCGTCACCTCTATCTAACAGTAACGGATAACGGAATTGGAATCTCAGCTACTGACAAGAAGAAAATCTTTGACCGCTTTTACCGTGTGGACAAGGCGAGAACCCGTCAGAAAGGTGGCTTTGGTCTTGGACTATCTTTGGCCAAGCAAATCGTAGATGCCTTACGAGGAACGATTAGCGTGAAAGATAACAAACCTAGAGGAACGATTTTTGAAGTTAAGATTGCCATCCAATCTCCTTCAAAACGTAAGAATAAATAAAAAAGACAGTTATATAACTGTCTTTTTTGATAACTAGAAAAGAGGTTGGTAGTAGTACCAACCTTTATTTTAAAATCTTTTGTTTAATAATCTTTCGTTGAAGTTGTAAAAGTGCGAAGCTTGTTGCCATAGCAGCGACAAAGGATAAAGCTGTATTTAATTTTATAGCTAAAAAGATAAAACTAAATAGTGCCATAAAAATACAGAAACAAGCGATATTTACAAAAAATAAAATCTCTTTTAGGTTAGGGCCGACTGGGGCTTCAGGTGTGTAATCTTGGTAAAGCGGAGTTTGTTTCGATTCGGGAGCTTGTTCAAACTCATAAGCTTCTAGTTTTCTTGCGGGCATGATTCTCTCCTTAACAGTACATAACTATTTTATCATTTTTTATGCAGAGAATTATTACAGAATTGTTACAAAACTACTAAAGTCTCTTATCAACTTCTAAGTCGCTCTCTTGACACCTACAAGGGAAAATGGTAGCATGGATGTTACACTTAAAACAGATGACCTAACCTTTTCTATTATAAATATACTGAGAAAGGAAAGGATAACTTATATAAATTGATAGCAAGCTGAGGCTTTTTCCTAAGATGATTTGTTGAGTTGCTACCTGGATACTTTTGAAGAGTATTGGTAGGAGTTGTTTTGAATGGATGGAAGGACAGAGATTCTGTCTATTGGACTGGGTGGCTTTTTGCTACCTCTGGGGAAAAGTTAAAGGAGATAAGCATGTATCTTGCTATCAAAGAAATAGTACGAAACAAACTTCGATATAGTTTGATTCTAACTACCATTTTTCTTATCGCTTTTATGGTCTTTTTTATGACCAGTCTAGCTCTTGGTCTTGTGCGAAACAACCGAGCAGCTATTGATAATTGGCAAGCAACGGGTGTTGTTTTATCCGACTACGCAAATGATAATTTGACAGCATCCTTTATTCCTGAAAAGGACTACAAGGATAAGAGTTCTGAAGAGGCTGCTCCATTGGGCTATATGTTTGCTGTAACCAATCTAGTCGATGGTAGTGAAAAAGTCAATGTTTCCATTTTTGCTCAAGACTGGGACGCTTTTATCTCACCTAGTTTGACGGAGGGTCGTTATCCTGAAGGAGATGATGAGGTTGTTGTGGATCAGTCTTTTGAGAACTATGGGATGAAGCTAGGCGACGCCATTCAGCTTAATGGAAGCGAGGCAAGTTACAAGATTGTAGGCCTGACTCAAGGAAATAAATTTTTCACTGAGCCTGTTGTCTTTACGAGTCTGACGACTTATTGGACCTTACAAGGAACCTTGAAAGCCAATCGTTCCATCTCTGCCTTGGTATTGAAAAATGACATAGAAGTGTCTGGCGATGGACTGAAACAGATTTCCATTCCAAAAATGATATCAAAAATTCCTGGTTACACACCTCAGGTGAATGTATTTTCAGGAATGATTCTTGCTATGATTGTCATTACAGGCTTGATTGTGGGGATTTTTGTTTATATCATTACCATCCAAAAACTAGGTCTTTATGGAATAATGCGGGCTCAAGGGATACAGATCAAAACCATTGTATGGTCTCTATTCTGTCAAATCTTCCTCCTAGCTGGTATGGGGATTGCTTTAGCCTTGCTGGCAATCGGAGGAGTGATTTTAGTCTTACCAGCTACCTTCTTTTTCTATCCAAGTTGGATAGCCTACTCTGTCCTAAGCTTGGTAATTTCCTTGATGGCCCTTCTAGGTGGTGTCATTTCACTTCCACGCTTGTTAAAGGTGGACCCGATTACTGCGATTGCAGAATGATAAGGAGAATAGTATGACAGCATTGATTGAAATGAATCAAGTGACAAAAACCTACTGGGAAGGAAAGATGAGAGTCGTAGCCCTGCATGAGACGAATTTTCAGCTAAATGCGGGAGAGTTCGTAGCTATTGTTGGGCCTTCAGGTTCTGGAAAGACGACCTTTCTAACAACTCTAGGACAACTACAGGAAGCTTCGAGTGGAAAGATTCTAGTCAAAGGGAAGGAAACAGGCAGTTTAACGGAGAAGGAAAAAACAGACCTCCGTTTTAGAGAGTTTGGTTTCATTCTCCAGGCTTCAAACCTAATTCCGTTTCTAACGGTCAAGGAACAGCTGGATTTGATTGACAAACTGGATAAGGGGAAAAATAGTAAAAGTGACCGAAAAGAGCTCTTTGACTTGTTGGATTTGGAAAAAGTAAAAGATCAGTATCCCAAGGCTCTATCGGGTGGCGAACGTCAACGTGCGGCGATAGCTAGAGCGCTCTATAACAATCCAAGCATCGTGCTTGCAGATGAGCCGACAGCCAGTCTAGACACCGAGCGTGCTTACCAAGTAACGGAGATGTTGGCTGCCATTGCTCATGAACAAGGCAGAGGAGTTGTCATGATTACGCATGATACACGCCTTCTTGATAAGGTTGACCGTATTTATGTCATGAATGATGGCCACCTAGTTGAAGAAACACATGCATAAAATAGAGTGAATGGTACAAGTTACTGTTCACTTTTTTGATTGGGAAAGATAGAAACAAGTTTAACTTTTTGTGAAACTCTCAGTATTCATAGCTGATTTTTGAGAAATGTGGTATAATTTTTCTTATGGAAAAGATTATCATTACAGCAACTGCTGAAAGTATTGAACAAGTTGAACAGTTACTCGAAGCTGGCGTAGACCGTATCTACGTTGGTGAGAAAGATTTTGGACTTCGTCTGCCAACAACCTTTAGTTATGAAGAGTTACGCACCATCGCTAAGCTGGTTCATGAAGCAGGTAAGGAATTGATTGTCGCGGTTAATGCCCTCATGCACCAAGATATGATGGACCGTATCAAGCCATTCCTAGACTTCTTGGAAGAAATTAAGACAGACTATATTACTGTTGGGGATGCAGGTGTCTTTTACGTTGTCAATCGCGATGGTTATTCCTTTAAGACCATCTACGATGCTTCAACCATGGTGACAAGTAGTCGTCAGATTAACTTCTGGGGTCAAAAGGCTGGCGCATCTGAGGCGGTTTTGGCGCGTGAAATTCCATCTGCTGAACTCTTCAAGATGCCTGAGATTTTGGAAATTCCTGCTGAAGTATTGGTTTATGGGGCTAGTGTCATCCACCATTCTAAGCGTCCGCTCTTGCAAAACTACTATAACTTTACGCACATCGATGATGAAAAGACACGTAAACGTGATCTCTTCTTAGCAGAACCGAGTGACCCTGAGAGCCATTACTCTATCTTTGAAGATAATCATGGTACCCACATCTTTGCAAATAACGACCTTGATTTGATGACCAAATTGACAGAATTGGTGGAGCATGGTTTTACTCACTGGAAACTTGAGGGACTTTACACCCCAGGTCAGAATTTTGTAGAGATTGCTAAACTCTTTATTCAAGCGCGTGGCTTGATCCAAGAGGGGAATTTCGGCCATGACCAAGCTTTCTTGTTAGATGAGGAAGTGCGCAAGTTACACCCTAAAAACCGTTTCCTCGACACAGGATTCTATGATTACGATCCTGATATGGTTAAATAGGACACCAAAACCCGAAATAAAAATGTTCGGGTTTTTCAAGTGTATTCATGAAATAAAAACGGATACATGTTATAATAAAAGTAGCTCTTTAATGGAGGTGTTTAAGTGGAGAATCTGAAAAAGATGGCAGGTATCAAGGCTGCTGAGTTTGTCAAGGATGGTATGGTTGTTGGACTCGGTACTGGATCAACTGCCTACTATTTCGTAGAAGAAGTAGGTCGTCGGATCAAGGAAGAAGGTTTGCAGATTACTGCTGTGACAACTTCCAGTGTGACTAGTAAACAGGCTGAAGGACTTAACATCCCGCTCAAGTCGATTGATCAAGTAGACTTTGTCGATGTGACGGTTGACGGGGCGGATGAAGTAGATAGCCAGTTCAATGGGATCAAAGGCGGAGGTGGTGCCCTTCTGATGGAGAAGGTTGTGGCAACGCCCTCAAAAGAATACATTTGGGTGGTAGATGAAAGCAAACTAGTAGAGAAACTAGGTGCTTTTAAATTGCCAGTAGAAGTGATTCAGTATGGTGCAGAACAGGTCTTTCGTCGGTTTGAGCGAGCTGGCTACAAACCAAGTTTCCGTGAAAAAGACGGCCAACGTTTTGTGACCGATATGCAGAACTTTATCATTGACCTAGCCTTGGATGTCATTGAAGATCCGATTACTTTCGGACAAGAATTGGACCATGTCGTTGGTGTCGTAGAGCATGGCTTGTTCAACCAAATGGTGGATAAGGTCATCGTAGCGGGACGAGATGGTGTTCAGATTCTAACTTCAACAAAAGCAAACTAATCAAAAAAATAAGGAGACAGACTATGTCAAAATTTAATCGTATTCACTTGGTGGTACTGGATTCTGTGGGAATCGGTGCTGCACCAGATGCCAATAACTTTGTCAATGCAGGGGTTCCAGATGGAGCTTCTGACACACTAGGACACATTTCCAAAACAGTTGGTTTGAATGTGCCAAATATGGCTAAAATCGGTCTAGGAAATATTCCACGTGAAACTCCTCTAAAGACTGTACCAGCTGAAAGTAATCCAACAGGTTATGCAACAAAATTGGAAGAAGTATCTCTAGGTAAGGACACCATGACTGGTCACTGGGAAATCATGGGACTCAACATTACCGAGCCTTTCGATACTTTCTGGAACGGATTCCCAGAAGAAATCCTGACAAAGATCGAAGAATTTTCAGGACGTAAGGTCATTCGTGAAGCCAACAAACCTTACTCAGGTACAGCTGTTATCGATGATTTCGGACCACGTCAAATGGAAACTGGGGAGTTGATTATCTATACTTCAGCTGACCCTGTTTTGCAAATTGCTGCCCACGAAGACATCATTCCTTTGGATGAATTGTACCGTATCTGTGAATACGCTCGTTCGATTACACTTGAACGTCCTGCCCTTCTAGGTCGTATCATTGCCCGTCCGTATGTTGGTGAACCAGGTAACTTCACTCGCACAGCAAATCGTCGTGACTTGGCCGTTTCCCCATTTGCACCAACTGTTTTGGATAAATTGAATGACGCTGGCATCGATACTTATGCTGTTGGTAAAATCAACGATATCTTTAACGGCGCGGGTATCAATCATGACATGGGCCACAACAAGTCAAACAGCCACGGAATTGATACACTATTGAAGACAATGGGACTTGCTGAATTTGAAAAAGGATTCTCCTTCACAAACTTGGTGGACTTTGATGCCCTTTACGGCCACCGCCGCAATGCTCATGGTTACCGTGATTGCTTGCATGAGTTTGATGAACGCTTGCCTGAAATTATCGCAGCTATGAGAGAGGATGACCTTCTCTTGATTACTGCTGACCATGGAAATGACCCAACCTATGCAGGAACAGACCACACTCGTGAATATATTCCACTTTTAGCTTACAGCCCTAGCTTTAAGGGAAATGGTGTCATTCCAGTTGGACATTTTGCAGATATCTCAGCGACAGTTGCGGATAACTTTGGTGTGGAAACTGCCATGATTGGTGAAAGTTTCTTAGATAAATTGGTATAAGATGACGCGCTATGCTTTACTGGTAAGGGGCATTAATGTCGGTGGGAAGAATAAGGTTGTTATGGCGCAACTTCGTCAAGAACTGACAGAGTTGGGACTGGAAAAAGTTGAAACCTACATCAACAGTGGCAATATTTTCTTTACTTCGACAGATGACAAAGCCCAATTGGTTGAAAAGTTAGAGGCTTTCTTTGAAATCCATTATCCATTTATTCAGAGCTTTTCTTTGCTGAGTCTTGAGGACTTTGAAGCGGAAATTGAAAATCTACCTGAATGGTGGACCAAAGATTTGGCACGAAAGGATGTTCTCTTTTACACTGAGGGATTGGATGTGGCTCAAGTCATTGAGAAAGTTGAAAGTTTGGAACTAAAAGATGAAGTGGTTCATTTTGGAAGACTTGGGATTTTTTTGGGGAAATTTTCTGAAGAATCCTACTATGCAACTGCCTATCACAAGCACTTGCTCAAGATGCCTTTTTATTGCCACATCACCATTCGCAATGCAAAAACCTTTGACAAAATCGGTCAAATGTTAAAAAATAATAAAGGAGATACACAATGACATTTTTAGATAAAATCAAGGAAACAGCTGCTTTCCTGAAAGACAAGGGAATCCAAGCGCCTGAGTTCGGTCTAATCCTTGGATCAGGACTTGGAGAATTGGCAGAAGAAATCGAAAATCCAGTTGTAGTAGACTATGCAGATATCCCAAACTGGGGCCGTTCGACAGTAGTCGGTCACGCTGGGAAATTGGTATATGGTGACCTTTCAGGCCGCAAGGTCTTGGCTCTTCAAGGACGCTTCCATTTCTATGAAGGCAATCCTCTTGAGGTCGTGACTTTCCCAGTACGTGTAATGAAAGTCCTCGGTTGTGAAGGTGTCATTGTAACCAATGCAGCTGGCGGTATTGGTTTCGGTCCTGGTACCTTGATGGCTATCTCAGACCATATCAACATGACGGGTCAAAATCCATTGATGGGTGAAAACTTGGATGATTTTGGTCCACGTTTCCCTGATATGTCTAAAGCCTACACACCGGAATACCGTGCTACTGCCCATGAAGTGGCTAAGAAACTTGGTATCAAGCTTGATGAAGGTGTCTATATTGGTGTAACAGGTCCGACTTATGAAACTCCAGCAGAAATCCGTGCCTATAAGACATTGGGAGCAGATGCAGTTGGTATGTCCACTGTTCCTGAAGTGATTGTGGCAGCCCACTCAGGCTTGAAAGTTCTAGGAATTTCATGTATCACTAACCACGCTGCTGGTTTCCAAGAAGAACTCAACCACGAAGAGGTTGTGGAAGTAACGGAACGTGTCAAAGGCGACTTCAAAGGCTTGCTTAAAGCGATTCTTGCTGAATTGTAATGAATACTTATTATAGAAAGGTAGAGTGAAGTGTTCTAATTTGAACACGAGCGGAAAACTTTTCTAAAACATTGAAAGGTAGGGTAGTTTGGTTTTGAATTGAACCCGAGCTATTCTCCTATTTATTATCAAAATTAAGAAAGAAAGGAATTGAACCCACCCTAAAAGCAGTGGGAAAAAGATAGTTGGTCTAGCGAGCATCGCTCACTGCGCCCAACTCCTATTTTCCCTTCGCTTTTTGACGGGTTTGGTATCTTATATTATGTCTATCCATATTGCTGCTCAGCAGGGTGAAATTGCTGATAAAATTCTTCTTCCTGGGGATCCTCTTCGTGCGAAATTTATTGCGGAAAACTTCCTTGAAGATGCTGTTTGTTTTAACGAAGTGCGTAACATGTTTGGTTACACTGGTACTTACAAGGGTCACCGTGTATCGGTCATGGGAACTGGGATGGGGATGCCATCCATTTCGATTTATGCGCGTGAGTTGATTGTGGACTACGGTGTAAAGAAATTGATCCGTGTGGGAACTGCGGGTTCGTTAAACGAGGATGTTCATGTCCGTGAATTGGTTTTGGCGCAAGCAGCTGCAACCAACTCAAACATCATCCGCAACGACTGGCCACAGTACGATTTCCCACAAATCGCTAGTTTTGATTTGCTGGACAAGGCCTACCATATCGCCAAAGAACTTGGTATGACAACCCACGTTGGGAATGTTTTGTCATCAGATGTCTTTTACTCAAACTACTTTGAAAAGAACATCGAGCTTGGTAAATGGGGAGTTAAAGCTGTGGAAATGGAAGCAGCAGCTCTTTACTATCTTGCTGCCCAACACCACGTTGATGCTCTTGCAATCATGACTATTTCTGATAGCTTGGTCAATCCAGATGAAGACACTACTGCAGAAGAACGCCAAAATACCTTCACTGATATGATGAAGGTCGGATTGGAAACCTTGATTGCAGAGTAATCAGAGAATAGATTTTCAATTACATTAGTTACAAGAACTGTTGTAAGTGTTTTATTTTCAATATCTTAGCAATGATAAAGAAAGAGTTGAAAATCAGATTGCTTGGAGCGATTGGTTTTCAACTTTTTTAGAGTGTAAAATACAAGGAGAATAGGATGGATAAAATAGAACAATTACAAGACTTGATTGATAAAAGCCACAGAATAGTCTTTTTCGGAGGAGCAGGAGTGTCAACCGAGTCTAATATCCCAGATTTTCGTAGTTCAGATGGAGTTTATAGTCATCAGTTAGGCCGTCATTTTACGGCAGAAGAACTTGTTTCTCGGACCATGTTTGAGCGCTATCCAGAAGATTTTTTTGACTTCTATAAAAGATACCTGATTTATCCAGAAGCCAAGCCTAATGCTGCTCATACTTATCTAGCTGCTTTGGAAAAGACAGGTAAGCTAAAGGCTGTTGTGACACAAAATATCGATAGTCTTTATGAAATGGCTGGCTCCCAGAAGGTCTTTAAATTGCATGGGAGTGCGGACCGAAATTACTGCCTAGGTTGTCATCGTTTCTATGACTTAACTGCCTTTCTGGCCCTCGAGGGACCTGTTCCCCACTGCTTAGACTGTGGTAAGGTGGTCAAGCCTGACGTGACCTTGTATGAAGAATCACTTGATATGGATGTCTTTAGCCAAGCTGCACAAGCTATTCGGCAAGCAGACTTGCTGATTATTGGTGGGACTTCCTTGGTTGTTTATCCTGCAGCTAGCCTAGTAAACTATTTTTCTGGGACAAATCTGGTTGTTATCAATAAAACCAGTATTCCACAAGACAGCCAAGCTACATTGGTCATTGAATGCAAGATTGGGAAAGTCTTTTCGAAATTGAGACAATAAAAGAATTTTAGAAGATAGCAACAAAATCTTGTTACTTGAAAGAGAAAACTATCTCATTTACTGACCACTATATCGCTCTTTGAGAGTTATTAAAAACTGGCTGAGAAAATCAAAACACCTTCACAAATATGATGAAGGTTGGTTTGGAAACCTTGATTACAGAGTAAAATGTAAAAGAAAATCCTGATTTCATTTGAAATCAGGATTTTTTCATGGATGCGATTTTTTCTGGGTCTGGTGTGACACGAAGGGTCTTTTGTCCTGTATAGGTCACAAAGCCGGGTTTGCCACCAGTTGGTTTGTTGAGTTTTTTGACTTCTATCATATCAACCTGCACGAGATTTGACAGACGTCCCTTGGAGAAGTAGGCAGCTAGCTCCGCTGCATCTGTCTTAACTTCGTCAGAAGGATTAAGATTTCCTGAGATGACGACATGGCTTCCAGGGATGTCCTTGGCATGGAACCAAAGTTCCTCCTTGCGAGCCATTTTAAAGGTTAGTTCCTCGTTTTGCAGGTTATTGCGTCCGACATAGATGATGGTCTTGCCATCGCTCGCCAGATATTGTTCTGGTTTTTTGCGCTTGTGGATTTTCTCTCGCTGTCTTCTACGGATAAAGCCTGTTTGGATCAATTCTTCACGGATTTCAGCGATTTCCTCCAGCCCTGCTTGATTGAGCACAGTCTCGACACTTTCTAGATAAAGAATGGTGGCCTTGGTTTCTTCAATCAGTTCAGTCAGGTATTTGACAGCTTCTTTGAGTTTCTGGTAACGTTTAAAATAGCGCTGGGCATTCTGACTGGGAGTCAAGGCCTTATCAAGCGCAATCGTAATAGGCTGGTTGGTGTAGTAGTTGTCCAAGACAACCTGATCTTGGTCATTGGGTACTTGGTGGAGGAAGGTTGTCAGCAACTCGCCCTTTTGACGAAATTCCTCAGCATTGTCTGTCGCCAGTAACTCTTTTTCTTGTTTTTTGAGTTTGTGGCGATTTTTCTGAAGTTCATTTTCAACACGGCGAATAAGTTCACTGGCTTGCTGTTTGACGCGATCGCGCTCTGCCTTGTCCTTATAGTAGATGTCCAGCAAGTCAGAAAGACTGGTAAAAGGCTCTCCCACCTGATTTGCAAAAGGAACTGGGCTGAAAGAAGTCTTCGTTAGGAAAGGCTTGGTTTCTTGCCCGAAGAAGTTTCGGAAAGTAGACAGTTTATCACTGACAAGAATGCTTTCCAATTCATTTGCTGTATCGCGTCCCAGACCTTGAAAGAGACTTTGAAGATTTTTAGTTGTTAATTCCTGTGTTTGCAGGATTTCAAAGAGTTTCTCATCCTTGGCTGTAAAAGGATTGAGAGATTCGGTACTTGGGGGAGCGATATAGGTCGATCCGGGGAGCAAGGTGCGGTAGCTGTTTTGTGAAAAACCAACGTGTTTGATGACTTCGAGGATTTTATGGCTACTTTTATCCACGAGGAGAATATTGCTGTGTTTGCCCATGATTTCGATAATGAGAGTCGCCTGGATATGATCCCCAATCTCGTTTTTATTGGAAACCGTGATCTCCACGATACGGTCGTTTTCGACTTGCTCAATGGACTCAATCAGGGCACCCTGCAAATACTTCCTCAAAACCATGATAAAGGTAGAAGGTTGGGCTGGATTTTCAAAGGTCGTTTGGGTCAGCTGAATGCGTCCAAAAACGGGATGAGCTGAAAGGAGCAGGCGATGGCTTTGGCGATTGCTGCGGATTTGCAAGACCAATTCTTGTTCAAAAGGTTGATTGATTTTCTGGATGCGACCATTGACTAACTCTCTTCGCAATTCCTCAACCATGTGGTGTAAAAAAAATCCGTCAAATGACATCGTTCTCTCCTTGTGATTGTATTCCATAGTATTATATCAAAAAGGTAGAATAAAATCATGGAAATATGGTATAATAAAGCCAAGTAAAGAGAATCGAGAAGTACATGTATATTGAAATGGTAGATGAAACTGGTCAAGTTTCACAAGAAATCTTGCAACAAACCCAAGAAATTTTGGAATTTGCAGCCCAAAAAATAGGAAAAGAAGACAAGGAGATGGCAGTCACTTTTGTGACCAATGAGCGTAGTCACGAACTCAACCTCGAGTACCGTGATACGGATCGTCCGACAGATGTCATCAGCCTTGAATATAAACCGGAATTGGACATTTCCTTTGATGAGGAAGATCTGCTTGAAAATCCTGAATTGGCAGAGATGATGTCTGAGTTTGATGCCTATATTGGGGAACTTTTCATCTCTATCGATAAGGCTCATGAGCAGGCTGAGGAATACGGTCACAGCTTTGAGCGTGAGATGGGCTTCTTGGCAGTACACGGCTTTTTACATATCAACGGCTACGATCACTACACTCCGCAAGAAGAAGCGGAGATGTTCGGTTTACAAGAAGAAATTTTAACAGCCTATGGACTCACAAGACAATAAACGAAAATGGAAAAATCGTGACCTGATTTCTAGTTTAGAATTTGCCCTGACAGGCATTCTGACTGCCATCAAGGAAGAACGCAATATGCGAAAGCATGCAGTGACGGCTCTAGTGGTCATCCTTGCAGGTTTTGTTTTTCAGGTGTCACGGATCGAATGGCTCTTTCTCCTAATGAGCATTTTCTTGGTGGTAGCGTTTGAAATTATTAATTCTGCTATCGAAAATGTGGTGGATCTAGCCAGTCACTATCACTTTTCTATGTTGGCAAAGAAAGCCAAGGACATGGCGGCAGGAGCCGTACTTGTGGTTTCCCTTCTTGCTGCGATGATTGGTGCACTTATCTTTCTCCCACGCATTTGGGATTTACTATTTTAAACGATAAGAGGAAAATATGACATTTAAATCAGGCTTTGTAGCCATTTTAGGACGTCCCAATGTTGGGAAGTCAACATTTTTGAATCACGTCATGGGGCAAAAGATTGCTATCATGAGTGATAAGGCGCAAACAACGCGCAATAAAATCATGGGGATTTACACCACGGATAAGGAGCAAATCGTCTTTATCGACACACCTGGGATTCACAAGCCTAAGACGGCTCTTGGAGATTTCATGGTGGAATCTGCCTACAGTACTCTGCGTGAAGTGGATACTGTTCTATTCATGGTGCCAGCTGATGAGCCACGTGGCAAGGGTGACGATATGATTATCGAACGTCTTAAAGCTGCAAAAGTTCCCGTAATTTTAGTAGTTAATAAAATTGATAAGGTTCATCCGGATCAACTTTTGGCACAAATCGATGATTTCCGTAATCAAATGGACTTCAAAGAGATTGTACCCATTTCAGCTCTTCAGGGAAATAATGTCTCACGTTTAATTGATATTCTCAGTGAGAATTTAGAAGAAGGTTTTCAATATTTCCCTGCTGATCAAATTACAGACCACCCAGAGCGCTTCTTGGTTTCAGAAATGATTCGTGAGAAGGTTCTTCATTTGACACGTGAAGAGATTCCACACTCAGTTGCTGTAGTGGTTGACTCTATGAAACGGGATGAAGAGACAGACAAGGTTCACATCCGTGCAACCATCATGGTGGAGCGAGATAGCCAAAAAGGCATTATCATCGGAAAAGGTGGCGCTATGCTCAAGAAAATTGGGACTATGGCCCGTCGTGATATCGAACTCATGCTAGGGGATAAGGTTTTCCTAGAAACTTGGGTCAAGGTTAAGAAAAACTGGCGAGATAAAAAGCTAGATTTGGCTGATTTTGGCTATAATGAAAAAGAATACTAAGTAGAGGTGGGCTCATGCCTGCTTCTTGTTTTTACAGAAGGAGGATTTATGCCTGAATTACCTGAGGTTGAAACCGTTCGACGTGGCTTAGAAAAATTGATTTTGGGAAAGAAGATTTCTAATATAGAGATTGCTTATCCTAAGATGATCAAGACAGATTTGGACGAGTTTCGAAAGGAAGTGCCTGGCCAAGTAATTGAGTCCATGGGACGCCGTGGCAAATATTTGCTTTTCTATCTAACAGACAAGGTCTTGATTTCCCATCTGCGAATGGAGGGAAAGTATTTTTACTATCCGGATCAGGTTCCTGAACGCAAGCATGCCCATGTTTTCATTGAGTTCGAAGATGGAGGCACGCTTGTTTATGAGGATGTACGCAAGTTTGGTACCATGGAACTGCTGGCCCCCGACCTATTGGAAGCCTACTTTGTTTCTAAAAAATTAGGGCCTGAGCCAATAGAGCAGGACTTTGATTTGCAGGTCTTTCAAGCTGCCCTAGCCAAGTCTAAAAAGCCTATCAAATCCCATCTCCTAGACCAAACCTTGGTCGCTGGTCTTGGCAATATCTATGTGGATGAGGTCCTCTGGCGAGCTCAGGTCCATCCAGCTAGACCTTCCCAGACTTTGACGGCAGAAGAAGCGTCAGCTATTCATGACCAGACCATTGCTGTTTTGGGACAGGCAGTCGAAAAAGGTGGCTCGACCATTCGCACCTATACCAATGCCTTTGGGGAAGACGGGACCATGCAGGATTTTCATCAGGTCTATGATAAGACTGGTCAGGCATGTTCACGCTGTGGCACCATCATTGAGAAATTTCAGCTCGGTGGAAGGGGAACTCATTTTTGTCCTCAGTGTCAAAGGAGGGACTGATGGGGAAAATCATTGGAATCACAGGAGGAATTGCCTCTGGTAAATCAACTGTGACAAATTTTTTGAGACAGAAAGGTTTTCAAGTGGTGGATGCCGACGCAGTCGTCCATGATCTACAAAAACCTGGGGGTCGCCTTTATCAGGTCTTAGTCCAGCACTTTGGACAGAAAATCATCTTAGAAAATGGAGAACTCAATCGTCCTCTCCTAGCTAGTCTCATATTTTCAAATCCTGAAGAGCGGGAATGGTCTAAGCAAACCCAAGGGGAGATTATTCGTGAGGAACTGGCAGCATTGCGTGACCAGTTAGCCCAGACAGAAGCGATTTTTTTCATGGATATTCCCCTACTTTTTGAACAGGGATATGCCAACTGGTTTGATGAAACGTGGCTGGTCTATGTGGATCGAGATGTTCAGGTGGAACGTTTTATGAAACGGGATCATCTTTCTAAGGAAGTCGCCGAGTCTCGTCTTTCCGCCCAGTGGTCTTTAGAAGAAAAGACAAAATTGGCGAGTCGTATACTAGATAACAATGGCAGTCGTGATCAGCTTGTAAGTCAAGTAGTCAAGTTACTTGAAGGAGGCGATAGCTGTGCAAGAGATTAGTTGGAAAGAGAATCTTCGTGTCGCCTGGTTTGGTAGTTTTCTAACTGGGGCCAGTATATCCTTAGTCGTCCCTTTTATGCCTATCTTTGTGGAGCAGTTGGGAATAGAGCAGGATCAAGTTGCTTTCTATGCTGGATTAGCCATTTCTGTTTCAGCTGTCTCCGCAGCTTTAGTTTCTCCGATCTGGGGAATTCTTGCTGACAAGTACGGTCGAAAACCCATGATGATTCGAGCAGGCCTTGCCATGACTATCACAATGGGAGGTTTGGCCTTCGTGCAGAATATCTATTGGCTAATCTTTCTTAGATTACTAAATGGTGTATTTACAGGTTTCGTACCAAATGCGACGGCTTTAATAGCCAGTCAAGTTCCTAAGGATAAGTCTGGCTATGCTTTGGGAACTTTATCAACGGGAGTAGTAGCTGGAACTCTAACGGGCCCCTTTGTTGGGGGCCTGGTTGCTGAAATTTTTGGTATTCGAAATGTTTTTCTGTTGATTGGTGGCTTCTTGTTTTTAGCTGCACTCTTAACCATTTTCTTTATCAAGGAGGATTTTCAGCCAATAGCTAAGGAGAAAGCAATACCAACAAAGGAATTGTTCGCTTCAATCAAGCACTCTCATCTTTTGATTAGTTTATTTTTGACTACCTTTGTCATACAATTTTCAGCTCAATCCATTGGTCCCATTCTGGCTCTCTATGTGCGGGACTTAGGGCAGAACGAAAATCTCCTCTTCGTCTCAGGCTTGATTGTATCTAGTATGGGATTTTCTAGTATGATGAGCGCTGGAGTGATGGGAAAGCTTGGTGATAAGCTAGGGAATCATCGACTTTTGATAGTTGCACAGATGTATTCAGTTCTCATCTACCTTCTTTGTGCCAGTGCGACCAGTCCTCTTGAACTCGGTTTGTATCGTTTTCTCTTTGGTTTAGGAACGGGCGCTCTGATACCAGGTATCAATGCCTTGCTTAGTAAAATGACTCCCAAAGCTGGCATTTCAAGGATTTTTGCCTTTAACCAAGTCTTTTTCTACCTTGGAGGTGTTGTTGGCCCTATGACTGGTTCAGCAGTCGCGGGGCAATGTGGCTACCACTCTGTTTTTTATGCGACGGCTGCTTGTGTGGCTTTTAGTTGTTTATGTAACTTAGTTCAATTTAGATCATTATTAAAAGTAAAGGAAATCTCGTGCGAGTAAAAATTAATCTCAAATGCTCCTCTTGTGGTAGCATGAATTATCTAACTAGTAAGAACTCAAAAACCCATCCAGACAAGATTGAAGTTCTAAAATATTGTCCAAAGGAAAGAAAAGTAACTTTACATCTTGAATCTAAGTAGAATTTATGGTAAAATAATAGGGATTTTAAGGAGTTTGATATGTATAACCTATTATTAACCATTTTATTAGTATTATCTGTTGTGATTGTGATTGCGATTTTCATGCAACCAACCAAGAACCAATCCAGCAATGTATTTGATGCCAGCTCAGGTGATTTGTTTGAACGTAGTAAAGCGCGTGGTTTTGAAGCTGTGATGCAACGTTTGACAGGTATTTTAGTCTTTTTCTGGCTAGCCATTGCCTTAGCATTGACGGTATTATCAAGTAGATAAGAAATGGGCGAGACTAGGTCTTAGCCTATTTTTATTTTTAACGACACTTACAAAGTTATCAATCAAAAAAATTATAAAAATCTAGAAAGAAAACATGAAAGATAAAATTAAAGAATATTTGCAAGAGAAGGGGCGAGTGACGGTAAATGACCTAGCTCAGGCTCTCGGAAAGGATGGGTCCAAGGATTTCCGTGAGTTGATTAAAACCCTGTCTCTGATGGAAAGGAAGCACCAGATTCGATTTGGAGAAGATGGCAGCCTCACCTTGGACCAGAAGAAGAAACATGAAATCACCCTCAAAGGGGTTTTTCATGCCCATAAAAATGGCTTTGGCTTTGTCAGCCTGGAAGGCGAAGAGGACGATCTTTTTGTAGGAAAAAACGATGTCAACTATGCCATTGATGGCGATACCGTTGAGGTGGTCATCAAGAAAGTTGCTGATCGTAACAAGGGAACGGCAGCAGAAGCTAAAATTATTGATATCTTAGAACACAGCCTGACGACAGTTGTAGGCCAAATCGTTCTGGATCAGGAAAAACCTAAGTATGCTGGCTACATTCGTTCAAAGAATCAGAAAATCAGCCAACCGATTTATGTGAAGAAACCAGCCCTCAAACTTGAAGGGACAGAGGTTCTCAAGGTCTTTATCGACAAATACCCAAGTAGAAAACACGATTTCTTTGTCGCATCTGTACTGGATGTAGTAGGACACTCTACTGATGCGGGAATTGATGTCCTTGAAGTCTTGGAGTCCATGGATATTGTCTCAGAATTTCCAGAGGCTGTTCTCAAAGAGGCAGAGAAAGTACCGGATGCGCCATCTCAACAGGATATGGAAGGGCGTCTTGATTTAAGAGATGAGCTTACTTTTACCATTGACGGCGCGGATGCCAAGGACTTGGACGATGCAGTTCACATCAAGCCTTTGAAAAATGGCAATATGGAACTCGGAGTTCACATCGCGGATGTTTCCTACTATGTGACTGAGGGCTCTGCCCTTGACAAGGAAGCCCTTAACCGCGCGACTTCTGTCTATGTAACAGATCGAGTGGTTCCAATGCTTCCAGAGCGTCTGTCAAATGGTATCTGCTCGCTCAATCCTCAAGTCGATCGCTTGACCCAGTCTGCCATTATGGAAATTGATAAACATGGTCGTGTAGTCAACTACACCATTACCCAAACAGTCATCAAGACTAGTTTTCGTATGACCTATAGCGCTGTTAACGATATCCTAGCAGGTGACGAGGAGAAGAGACAAGAGTTTAAGAAAATTGTTCCTAGTATCGAGCTCATGGCCAAGCTTCACGAAACGCTAGAAAACATGCGTGAGAAACGTGGTGCCCTGAATTTTGATACCAGCGAAGCTAAGATTTTGGTGGATAAAAAAGGCAAGCCTGTGGATATTGTCCTCCGTCAACGCGGCGTTGCTGAACGGATGATCGAGTCCTTCATGTTGATTGCCAACGAAACAGTTGCAGAACACTTTAGCAAGCTGGACCTCCCTTTCATTTATCGGATTCACGAGGAGCCCAAGGCTGAAAAAGTTCAGAAGTTTATTGACTATGCTTCGAGCTTTGGTTTACGGATTTATGGGACTGCCAGTGAGATTAGCCAGGAGGCGCTTCAAGACATCATGCGTGCGGTTGAGGGAGAACCCTATGCGGATGTATTATCCATGATGCTTCTCCGTTCCATGCAACAGGCTCGCTATTCAGAGCACAATCACGGTCACTACGGACTTGCTGCTAACTATTACACTCACTTTACCAGCCCCATTCGCCGTTATCCAGACCTCTTGGTGCACCGAATGATTCGGGACTATGGTCGTTCTAAGGAAATAGCAGAGCATTTTGAACAAGTTATTCCAGAGATTGCGACCCAGTCTTCCAACCGTGAGCGCCGTGCCATCGAGGCTGAGCGTGAAGTCGAAGCTATGAAAAAGGCTGAGTACATGGAAGAACACGTGGGCGAAGAGTACGATGCGGTTGTATCCAGCATTGTCAAGTTCGGTCTCTTTGTCGAACTGCCAAATACAGTTGAAGGGTTAATCCATATCACTAATTTACCTGAATTTTATCATTTCAATGAGAGGGATTTGACTCTTCGTGGAGAGAAGTCAGGAATAACCTTCCGTGTAGGGCAACAAATTTGCATTCGCGTTGAAAGAGCGGATAAGATGACAGGTGAGATTGATTTCTCTTATGTTCCAAGTGAGTTTGATGTCATCGAAAAAGGCTTGAAACAAGCTGGTCGCAGAGACAGGGGTCGTGGTTCAAGTCGTCGTTCGGATAAGAAGGAAGACAAGAGAAAATCAGGACGCTCAAATGATAAGCACAAGCATTCACAAAAAGATAAAAAGAAAAAAGGCAAGAAACCTTTTTATAAGGAAGTAGCTAAGAAAGGAGCCAAACATGGCAAAGGGCGAGGGAAAGGTCGTCGCACAAAATAAAAAAGCGCACCACGACTATACAATCGTAGATACGCTAGAGGCAGGGATGGTCCTGACTGGAACTGAAATTAAGAGCGTTCGAGCAGCTCGAATCAATCTCAAGGACGGCTTTGCCCAAGTAAAAAATGGGGAAGTCTGGCTGAGCAATGTCCATATCGCCCCTTACGAAGAGGGCAATATCTGGAACCAGGAACCTGAACGTCGTCGTAAACTCCTGCTCCATAAGAAGCAAATTCAAAAATTGGAACAAGAGACCAAAGGGACAGGAATGACCCTTGTTCCCCTTAAAGTCTATATTAAAGATGGCTACGCCAAACTCCTTTTAGGACTTGCTAAAGGGAAACATGACTATGACAAACGGGAGTCGATCAAGCGACGTGAACAAAACCGCGACATCGCGCGTGTGATGAAAGCTGTCAACCAGCGTTAAGAAGAGGAAGTAAAATGGAAAAACTAATTGCCTATAAACGGATGCCCTTGTGGAATAAACAGACCATGCCTGAAGCAGTTCAGCAAAAGCACAATACTAAAGTCGGCACTTGGGGAAAAATTACTGTCTTGAAGGGGGCACTCAAGTTTATTGAATTGACTGAAGATGGTGAGGTTCTAGCTGAGCACCTCTTTGAGGCAGGAGCTGACAATCCCATGGCGCAACCGCAAGCCTGGCACCGAGTAGAGGCTGCAACAGACGATGTAGAGTGGTACTTGGAATTTTATTGTAAACCTGAGGATTATTTCCCTAAGAAATACCAGACCAATCCAGTCCATTCAGAGGTCCTAGAGGCTATGCAAACGGTGAAACCAGGAAGAGCCTTGGATTTAGGCTGTGGTCAAGGCCGTAACTCTCTCTTTCTTGCACAGAATGGTTTTGATGTGACAGCTGTGGATCAAAATGAATTGTCCCTTGAAATCTTGCAAAGCATCGTAGAGCAAGAGGATCTAGACATGCCTGTAGGACTATACGATATCAATTCAGCCGGCATTAGCCAAGACTATGATTTCATCGTATCGACAGTTGTTCTGATGTTCCTACAAGCGGACCGTATTCCAGCTATTATCCAAAATATGCAGGAGCACACTACGGTCGGTGGCTATAACCTTATCGTCTGTGCCATGGATACGGAGGATTATCCTTGCTCGGTTAACTTTCCATTTACCTTTAAAGAAGGAGAGTTGGCGGACTACTACAAGGATTGGGAATTGGTCAAGTACAATGAAAACCCAGGACATCTGCACCGTCGTGATGAAAATGGTAATCGCATTCAACTACGCTTTGCGACTATGCTAGCTAAAAAAGTCAAGTAAACCAAACCCATACCAGCGAATAGAAACCACTTTGCAAGGTCTCTATTCGTTTTTGTTTGCGTTGGTTGATTGGGGAGAGCAGGATTTTATGCTATACTAGAAGTAGGAAATCTGAGCATTAGAGTTGTATTGCTGATACTCTCAGCGCAAGAAAGTCTTTATGATGGAGGTGGTCGAATGACGAGTCTTTTAGTGGAGCTGTATGATCGGCATGTATTGGAAAAGAATGTCTACCAAGCCTTTATCAGTGATTGTGATGAGATTCTTTTTCTATCTTTGACAAAAATAAGCAATGAAGAGAAACTCTCTCTCCGTCAGTTCATTATGGAAGAGGTGCCTCATATTCAACGAGTGACCTTTCGTCAGCTAACCTTAGAACAACTAGCGGATCAGTTAGATTATTGTCTAGCAAGCTATGACCAGGTTCTTCTTGATGTTTTTGGTGGGGATTCGCTACTCGCCCTATCTCTCTATCAATACGGCTTAGATCACCACCTCCCCATCGTTGCCATGGATGTCGAGCGAGGAAAACAATACAAGTGGGTAGCCGGTCAGTTAGAAAAAGAAGACATGGACATTCCAACCCTAAGCATCCAACAGCTGATAGCCTTGCGTGGTGGAAAAATCCTCAAATCCAAACGCCCTATCCACTCAGCTCAGCAGATTGCAGCCATCAAAAAGCTAGCCAGCTCTGCCATTGCCAATCCTGCCCACTGGTATCAAGTGACCCAATTTTTCTCTCTAGCTAAGACCAATGACCTGCATGCTGAGACCGAAAAAATACTGGAAAACAATGGCAAGTATTATCACTATCCAGAATCCCTCATCCCTTTACTTGTGGAAGCGGGGATGCTTTGTATGGAAAGCGAAGACAAGAAACGAGTAGCCTACAGCTTTCCAAGTCAAGAAGCTCAGGTCTTTTGTCGCAACAAGGGGCATATTTTAGAGGTATATCTCTATCTCTTGGCGCTTGAATCTCAGCTGTTTGATGAGTGCATGATAGGTGGTGAGATTGATTGGAATGGCATCTTTCCAGAGGCGGATAATGTCCAAAATGAGATTGATGTTATTCTGAGAAAGGGCCGCTCGATTACCTTCATCTCCTGCAAAATGACAGATTTATCAGTTGAAGCCATCAACGAACTAGAAGTCTACGCCAATCATTTTGCTGGAGAGAGTTGCCTCAAGTTGATTGTTTGTACGGGAAAAATCAATCCAGCTTATGCCAATCGCTGCCAGGAATACGGCGTGCTGGTCATTAGAAGTGAGCAGATTTCCAATCTCATTCCCATGCTGAAAAAATACTCTAAGAGGTTTAAAAGGTAGAAAAGTAATATGAAAGGCTGGAATTCCAGTCTTTTTTGCTTCTTTTTCGAATAAATGAGAAAAGGAGGTAGCCCATGTTTGTAGCCAGAGATGCCAAGGGGAATTTTGTGAATGCCCTCGAAAATGATGTGACCAAGCAAGCTTATACTTGTCCAGCCTGTGGAGGCGGACTACGATTACGCCAAGGACAGAGCATTCGAACGCACTTTGCCCATGAAAGGTTAAGGGATTGTATGGCCATTTTTGAGAATGAAAGTCCAGAACACTTGGGCAACAAAGAGGGCCTTTATCACTGGGCCAAGAAAGACAATCAGGTCGCCTTAGAATATAGTCTGCCCGAGATTCAGCAGATAGCAGATGTTCTCGTCAATGAAAAATTAGCACTGGAGGTTCAGTGCAGCCCCTTGTCTCAAAAGCTTTTAGGCGATAGAAGCCAAGGATACCGCAGCCAGGGCTATCAGGTTATCTGGCTACTGGGAGAAAAACTCTGGTTAAAGGAGCGATTAACACAACTGCAAAGGGGCTTTCTCTATTTTAGTCAAAATATGGGTTTCTTTGTTTGGGAACTGGATCTCAAAAGGAAAATTTTGAGACTCAAATATCTTCTGCATCAGGATCTACGTGGCAAGCTTCATTTTCAGGTCAAAGAATTTCCCTATGGAAAAGGAAATCTCTTGGAAATTCTACGATTTCCTTATCAGAAACAAAAACTGCCTCGTTTTGCAGTTGTGCAAGATTCCACTATCTGTCACTACATTCGCCAACAGTTGTACTACCAAAACCCTTACTGGATGAAAAAACAGGAGGAGGCTTATCAACGAGGAGACAATCTATTAAACCGTCAACTGGATGACTGGTATCCCCAGGTCAGACCGATAGAGTCAGGAGATTTTTTGCAGATTGAAACGGATTTGGCTAGCTATTATAGAAATTTTCAGGCCTACTATCAAAAAAATCCGAAAAATAATCGCCAAAAGCTCTATCCACCAGCCTTTTATCACTTATATTTCTCAAAAAATGTGGTAAAATAGAAAGGATGGAGGAATCTTATGGTATTACAACGACATGAAATAAATGAAAAAGATACATGGGATCTTTCGACAATCTACCCAACAGACCAGGCTTGGGAAGAAGCCTTGAAAGATTTAACTGAAAAAGTACAAACAGCAGCCCAGTATGAGGGACATCTCTTGGACAGCGCAGACAGTTTGCTTGAGATCACAGAATTCTCACTCGACTTGGAACGCCAAGTTGAAAAGCTTTATGTCTATGCGCATATGAAAAATGACCAGGACACGCGTGAGACCAAGTATCAAGAGTACTATGCCAAGGCAATGACCCTATACAGTCAGTTAGAACAAGCCTTTTCATTCTATGAACCTGAGTTTATGGAGATTAGCGAAGAGCAGTATGCGGCCTTCCTAGAAGCTCAACCAAAACTCCAAGTTTACAAGCACTTTTTTGACAAGCTCTTGCAAAAGAAAGACCATGTTCTTTCGCAACGTGAGGAAGAATTGCTTGCTGGAGCAGGAGAAATCTTTGGTTCTGCTAGTGAAACCTTCGCTATTTTGGACAATGCGGATATTAGCTTCCCATACGTGCTTGATGACGAAGGCAATGAAGTGCAACTCTCACACGGTACTTACATCCGTTTGATGGAGTCTAAAAACCGTGAAGTGCGTCGTGGTGCCTATGAAGCCCTTTATGCGACTTACGAGCAATTCCAACATACTTATGCTAAGACCTTGCAGACAAATGTTAAGGTGCAAAACTACCGAGCAAAAGTTCGCAACTATAAGAGTGCTCGCCATGCAGCCCTCGCAGCAAACTTTGTTCCAGAAAGTGTCTATGACAATCTAGTAGCAGCAGTTCGCAAGCATTTGCCACTCTTGCATCGTTACCTAGAACTTCGTTCTAAAATCTTAGGTATTTCCGACCTCAAGATGTACGATGTCTACACACCACTTTCGTCAGTAGATTATAGCTTTACCTACGAAGAAGCCTTGAAAAAGGCAGAAGAAGCTTTGGCAGTTTTAGGTGACGACTACTTGAGCCGTGTTAAACGTGCCTTCAGTGAGCGTTGGATTGATGTCTATGAAAACCAAGGCAAGCGTTCTGGTGCCTACTCTGGTGGTTCTTACGATACCAATGCCTTTATGCTTCTCAACTGGCAGGACAATCTAGACAATCTCTTTACCCTTGTCCATGAAACAGGTCACAGTATGCACTCAAGCTATACTCGTGAAACCCAGCCTTATGTTTACGGGGATTACTCTATCTTCTTGGCGGAGATTGCCTCAACCACAAACGAAAATATCTTGACAGAGAAATTGTTGGAAGAAGTAGAAGACGATGCAACTCGCTTTGCTATTCTCAATAACTTCCTAGACGGTTTCCGTGGAACAGTCTTCCGTCAAACTCAATTCGCTGAGTTTGAACACGCCATCCACCAAGCAGACCAAAATGGAGAAGTCTTGACAAGTGATTTCCTCAATAAGCTCTACGCTGACCTGAACCAAGAGTACTATGGACTCAGCAAGGAAGACAATCCTCAGATCCAATACGAGTGGGCACGCATTCCACATTTCTACTATAACTACTATGTTTATCAGTATTCAACTGGTTTTGCAGCTGCTTCAGCCTTGGCTGAGAAGATTGTCCATGGTAGTCAAGAAGACCGTGACCGCTATATAGACTACCTCAGGGCAGGTAAGTCAGACTATCCGCTCAATGTCATGAGAAAAGCGGGAGTGGATATGGAAAAAGAAGACTATCTCAACGATGCCTTTGCAGTCTTTGAACGCCGCTTGAACGAGTTTGAAGCCCTTGTTGAAAAATTGGGACTAGCTTAAGATGGTAGAGTCTTATAGTAAAAATGCCAACCATAACATGCGTCGTCCCGTCGTCAAGGAAGAAATCGTAGAACTCATGCGCCAGCGTCAAAAGCAGGTGACAGGTTCCTTAAAAGAATTGGAGACCTTCGCTCGCAAGGAAAACATTCCCATTATTCCCCATGAAACAGTTGCCTACTTCCGTTTTCTCATGGAAACTATGCAACCTGAGAACATTTTGGAGATTGGAACGGCAATTGGCTTTTCTGCCCTCCTGATGGCGGAACATGCGCCAGATGCTAAGATTACAACCATTGACCGTAATCCTGAGATGATTGGCTTTGCCAAGGAAAACTTTGCCCAGTTTGACAGTCGTAAGCAAATCACCTTACTTGAAGGTGATGCTGTTGATGTTTTATCTACTTTGACAGAAACATATGATTTTGTCTTTATGGATTCGGCCAAGTCAAAGTATATCGTCTTTCTGCCTGAAATCCTTAAACATTTGGAAGTCGGTGGAGTGGTGGTCTTGGATGATATTTTCCAAGGAGGAGATGTTGCCAAGGACATCATGGAAGTCCGCCGAGGTCAACGCACCATTTACCGTGGTTTGCAAAGACTTTTCGACGCAACTTTGGACAATCCAGGTCTAACAGCAACTCTAGTTCCACTTGGAGACGGCATTCTCATGCTAAGAAAAAATCTAGCAGAAGTAGAGCTTCCTGAGAGCGAATGATTTTCAGAAAAATTTAAGAAATTATAGTAAAATAGATAAGGTAACACTTACCGTAAAAGGAGTAAAAATGAAGAAAAAACTTATGGCAGGAGCCATCACACTTTTATCAGTAGCAACACTTGCAGCTTGTTCAAACAGTTCTGAAGGAAAAGATTTGATCAGCATGAAGGGCGATGTGATTACAGAGCATCAATTCTTTGAAGAAGTAAAGAACAATCCAACTGCGCAACAAGTCTTGCTCAATATGACCATCCAAAAAGTATTTGAACAACAATATGGATCAGAGGTAACGGATAAAGATGTGGATGACGCCGTTGCTGAAGAACAAAAGAAATACGGCGATAGCTACAACAGCGTGCTTCAACGTGCAGGTATGACACCTGAGACTCGTAAAGCTCAAATCCGTACCAGCAAATTGGTTGAATTAGCGGTTAAGAAGGCTGCAGAGAGTGAGTTGACAGACGAAGCCTACCAAAAAGCTTTTGAGTCTTACACACCAGATGTAACAGCTCAAATCATCCGTTTGGATAATGAAGACAAGGCAAAAGAAGTACTTGAGAAAGCTAAAGCAGAAGGTGCAGATTTTGCTCAGTTGGCAAAAGACAACTCTAACGACGACAAAACAAAAGAAAATGGTGGAGAAATCACTTTTGACTCTGCTTCAACAGAACTTCCAGAACAAGTCAAGAAAGCAGCCTTTGCCTTGGATGTGAACGGGGTTTCTGATGTGATTACAGCTACTGGAACACAAGCCTACAGCAGTCAGTTCTACATCATCAAAGTAACGAAGAAAACAGAAAAATCTTCTAATATAGAGGATTACAAAGAAAAATTGAAGACCATCATCTTGACTCAAAAACAAAATGATTCAGCCTTTGTTCAAGGAGTAATTGGTAAAGAATTGCAAGCAGCAAACATCAAGGTTAAGGATCAAGCCTTCCAAAACATTTTCACCCAATACATCGGTGGTGGTGACTCAAGCTCAAGTAGTAGCTCTTCATCTAACTAAGAAAGCAAAAAACAAATCTCAAAAGAGATTTGTTTTTTTATACCTGATACGAGAAAATGAGTAAAATTCGAAGGATTAAAGGATAAGAGTTTTTTTCTTTCTGAAAAAGTGGTATAATAGCAATCAAAACTAGAAAATAAAACGGAATTGGGAACAGAAGCGTCTGTTCCTATTAGAGTGGTGAAATATGAAAATTAGTAAAAGGCACCTACTAAACTATTCCATTTTGATTCCTTACTTCCTTTTATCGATTTTGGGGCTGATTGTGGTGTACTCGACAACGAGTGCAACCTTGATTGAAGAAGGAAAAAGCGCCTTTCAATTGGTGCGTAACCAGGGGATCTTCTGGATAGCTAGTTTGATTCTGATTGCCTTAATCTATAAATTAAAATTAGGTTTCCTAAGAAACGGTCGTCTCATCTTTATCGTAATGATTGTGGAGATGGTTCTTTTAGCTCTGGCGCGACTGGTCGGAACACCTGTCAATGGAGCATACGGATGGATCTCTGTAGGACCTGTAACGATTCAGCCTGCTGAGTACCTTAAGATTATCATCATCTGGTACCTGGCACATCGATTTTCAAAACAACAAGATGAGATTGCGGTTTATGACTTCCAGGTTTTGACACAGAATCAGTGGCTGCCTCGAGCTTTTAATGACTGGCGTTTTGTTCTGCTGGTTCTGATTGGTAGTTTGGGGATTTTCCCAGACTTGGGAAATGCGACCATCTTGGTCTTGGTGGCGCTCATCATGTATACGGTTAGTGGGATCGCCTATCGTTGGTTCTCGACCATTTTGGCTCTCTTGGCAGGGAGCTCAATGTTAGTCTTGTCTGTCATTCGCTTTGTTGGGGTTGAAAAGTTCTCTCAAATTCCTGTATTTGGTTACGTTGCTAAACGTTTTAGTGCCTTCTTTAATCCCTTTAATGACTTGGCGGGTGCAGGACACCAGCTCGCAAATTCTTACTATGCAATGGTAAATGGTGGCTGGTTCGGACTTGGATTAGGAAATTCCATTGAGAAACGTGGTTATCTGCCAGAAGCCCATACGGATTTCGTCTTTTCGATTGTCATCGAGGAGTTTGGATTTGTTGGAGCCAGTATGATTTTGGCTTTACTCTTCTTCTTGATTTTGCGAATCATCTTGGTTGGTATTCGAGCAAAGGACCCCTTTAACTCTATGGTTGCTATTGGCGTCGGAGGGATGATCCTTGTTCAGGTCTTTGTCAATATAGGTGGGATTTCAGGGTTGATTCCTTCTACAGGGGTAACCTTCCCCTTCCTTTCACAAGGTGGGAACAGTCTCCTAGTATTATCCGTAGCCATCGCGCTTGTACTGAACATTGATGCCAGTGAAAAACGTGCCAAACTTATCAGAGAATACGAAAATCAAACCGATGAAAATCTGTAAGGATTGAATGGAAAGGAAAGTATATGTCTCTTCAAAAATTAGAAAACTATAGTAATAAAGCAGTCGTCCAAGAAGAAGTCTTGATTCTGACGGAGCTATTAGAAGATATCACAAAAAATATGCTGGCGCCAGAAACCTTTGAAAAGATTATCCAGTTGAAGGAATTATCAACTAGCGAGAATTATCAAGGGCTAAATGACCTAGTGACCAGTCTTTCGAATGAAGAAATGATTTACATTTCTCGCTATTTCTCAATCCTTCCACTCTTGATCAATATCTCTGAGGATGTGGATTTGGCTTATGAGATCAATCACCAAAATAATATTGACCAAGACTATCTAGGGAAATTATCTACAACCATTAAAATGGTGGCTGAAAAAGAAAATGCAGCTACCATTTTGGAGCAGCTGAATGTTGTGCCTGTTCTGACTGCCCATCCGACTCAGGTTCAACGTAAGAGTATGTTGGATTTGACCAATCACATCCATACTCTTTTGCGTAAGTACCGTGATGTCAAACTAGGCTTGATTAACAAAGAAAAATGGCACACGGATCTCCGTCGTTATATTGAGATTATCATGCAAACGGACATGATTCGCGAGAAGAAATTGAAGGTAACCAACGAAATCACCAACGTGATGGAGTACTACCAAAGTTCTTTCCTGAATGCTGTTCCACGTTTAACGGCTGAGTATAAGAAACTAGCTAAAGAACAAGGTATCGAGCTCCAACATCCAAAACCGATTACTATGGGGATGTGGATCGGAGGAGACCGTGATGGAAATCCTTTCGTAACTGCTGAAACCCTCAACAAATCAGCCTTGACTCAGTGCGAAGTCATCATGAACTACTATGATGAAAAGATTTATAATCTTTATCGTGAATTTTCACTGTCAACCAGCATTGTGAATGTCAGCGACAAGGTCCGTGAGATGGCGCTGAAGTCACAGGATAACTCCATTTACCGTGAAAAAGAACTCTATCGTCGTGCCCTCTTTGACATCCAAGCTAAGATGCAGGCAACCAAGGCTTATTTGATTGAAGACAAGGACCTTCAGCCTAGATATGCCACTGCAGATGAATTCTATCAAGATTTGTTGGCCATTCGCGATTCTCTCCTTGAAAACAAAGGGGAATACCTGATTTCTGGAGAATTTGTCGAGTTGATGCAAGCTGTCGAAATCTTTGGTTTCTATCTTGCTTCTATTGATATGCGCCAAGATTCTAGTGTTCATGAAGCTTGTGTGGCAGAATTGTTAGCATCCGCAGGAATCAACGACCACTATAGCGATCTGTCTGAAGATGAAAAATGCGCCCTCCTATTAAAAGAGTTGGAAGAAGACCCTCGTATCCTCTCAGCAACTCATGCTGAAAAGTCAGAACTTCTTGAGAAGGAACTGTCTATCTTTAAAGCTGCGCGCAAGTTGAAGGATAAACTGGGTGAAAACGTTATTCGTCAAACCATTATCTCACATGCGACAAGTGTATCCGATATGCTAGAACTAGCAATCATGCTCAAGGAGGTAGGATTGGTGGATGCCCAAAAAGCCCGCGTTCAGATTGTTCCCCTCTTTGAAACGATCGAGGACTTGGATCACTCAGAAGAAACCATGAGAAGATATTTCTCACTTCCTTTGGCTAAAAAATGGATTGCTTCAAAAGACAACTATCAAGAAATCATGCTTGGCTACTCCGATAGTAACAAAGACGGTGGTTACCTGTCATCGTGTTGGACCCTCTATAAGGCGCAACAACAATTAACTGCTATTGGGGATGAATTTGGCGTTAAGGTTACTTTCTTCCATGGTCGTGGTGGTACTGTGGGTCGTGGTGGTGGACCAACTTATGAAGCCATCACATCTCAACCACTCAAGTCTATTAAGGACCGTATCCGTTTGACTGAGCAAGGAGAAGTGATTGGAAACAAATACGGAAACAAAGACGCTGCCTATTATAACCTTGAAATGCTAGTTTCTGCAGCCATTAACCGTATGATTACCAAGAAGAAGAGTGATACCAACACATCAAACCGTTACGAAGCGATTATGGACCAAGTAGTGGATTACAGCTACGATATCTACCGTGATTTGGTCTTTGGAAATGAACATTTCTATGACTATTTCTTTGAGTCCAGTCCAATTAAGGCTATTTCAAGCTTTAATATCGGTTCGCGTCCAGCCGCTCGTAAGACCATTACAGAAATCGGTGGTTTGCGTGCCATTCCTTGGGTCTTCTCATGGTCACAAAGCCGTGTTATGTTCCCTGGATGGTATGGAGTGGGATCAAGCTTTAAAGAGTTTATTGATCAAGATCCAAAGAATATCGAGTTTCTTCGAGACATGTACCAAAACTGGCCTTTCTTCCAATCTTTGCTTTCTAATGTAGACATGGTCTTGTCTAAGTCTAATATGAACATTGCTTTTGAATATGCCAAGCTCTGTGAAGACGAAGAAGTACAAGCTATCTACTACACTATTTTAGATGAATGGCAATTGACTAAGGATGTTATTTTAGCTATCGAAGGCTATGACGAACTCTTAGCAGAAAACTCTTATCTAAAAGACAGTCTAAACTATCGTATGCCTTACTTTAATATCCTGAACTACATCCAGTTGGAGTTGATCAAACGTCAACGTCGCGGCGAATTGTCAGCTGACGAAGAAAAACTGATCCATACAACTATTAACGGAATTGCAACCGGTTTACGTAATTCTGGCTGATATTCTACAAACTTCCTCTTTTTACAAGGGAAGTTTTTGAATTGTTTAAAAAATTCTAAAAATAGTCTTGACAAGTAGTTGAAAAATGATATAATTTAAACATTCAGAAAGTAATCATTGAAGTTTTTTAGAGAGTCTGTGGTTGGTGGAAACAGATAGATGAAAGTGATGGAAATTGGGCTGAATGTACTTAAGAATTTGAAATCATAAAAATTCGGTGAGCACACCTTACAGTGCAACTCGTTATTGCGAGAAAGAGCGATAGGGATATTCCCTATAATTGAGGTGGCACCGCGCATCGACGTCCTCACACAAGTTTTTTGTGTGAGGACTTTTTCTATGAGGAGGATGATGATGGAATTTAAACGATGGCATCGCTTGATCATGTGATTTAAAAAGTTAAGATAAAAGAATTAAGGAGAAAGAAAAATGAAAAATAAACGTTTGATTGGAATTGTCGCTGGATTAGCAGTATTGGTAGTGGCTAGCTTGATTTATTCATCAATGAACAAGCCTGCAGCTAAGGAAGAGCAAAAGGTCGCTAAGGTTGGTGTCCTTCAATTTGTTAGTCATCCATCCTTGGACTTGATTTACCAAGGGATTCAAGATGGACTAGCTGAAGAAGGATATAAAGACGACCAGGTAAAAATCGACTTTATGAACTCTGAAGGCGATCAGAGCAAGGTTGCAACCATGAGTAAACAATTGGTAGCAAATGGAAACGACGTTGTTGTTGGGATTGCGACACCAGCAGCTCAAGGACTTGCAAGTGCTACTAAAGATCTACCAGTTATCATGGCTGCTATTACAGACCCAATCGGTGCTAACTTGGTCAAAGATTTGAAAAAACCAGGTGGCAACATCACAGGGGTGTCAGATCATAACCCAGCTGAACAGCAAGTGGAATTGATTAAAACTTTGACACCAGATGTCAAAACAATCGGTGCTCTTTACTCAAGTAGCGAAGATAACTCAAAAACACAGGTAGAAGAATTCAAGGCTTATGCTGAAAAAGCAGGTTTGACAGTCGAAACATTTGCCGTTCCTTCAACAAATGAAATTGCTTCAACAGTCAATGTTATGACAAGCAAGGTCGATGCGATTTGGGTTCCAATTGATAACACCATCGCATCAGCATTCTCAACAGTTGTTTCAAGCAACCAAACAGCTAAAAAGCCAATCTACCCAAGTGCCACTGCCATGGTAGAAGCAGGTGGATTAGCATCTGTAGTAGTTGACCAACACGATCTTGGAGTGGCTACTGGTAAAATGATTGCCAAAGTTTTGAAAGGTGAAAAACCAGCTGATACGCCAGTTAATGTCTTTTCAACTGGTAAGTCAGTGATTAACAAAAAACTAGCGCAGGAACTTGGTATCACCATTCCTGAGTCCGTTCTAAAAGAAGCAGGACAAGTGATTGAATAAAGATAAAGGAGGAGCTGGACACATCTCCTCCCATTTTTACTAAAGAAAGAAATGAGTGAAAGATTATGATAGTATCCATTATTTCTCAGGGGATGGTCTGGGCGATTTTAGGTTTGGGAATCTTTATGACTTTTCGAATTTTGAATTTTCCAGATATGACTACTGAAGGTTCTTTTCCTCTTGGGGGAGCAGTAGCTGTAACCTTGATAACACAGGGAGTCAACCCATTTTTAGCAACCCTAGCCGCAGTAGGAGCGGGCTGTCTAGCTGGAATGGCGGCAGGTCTCTTATATACCAAAGGAAAAATCCCAACCCTCTTATCAGGGATTCTGGTCATGACTTCCTGCCATTCCATCATGCTCATGATTATGGGGCGTGCCAATCTGGGGCTTCTTGGAACCAAGCAAATTCAGGATGTCTTGCCTTTCGATTCAGACCTTAACCAACTCCTGACTGGATTAATCTTTGTAGCTCTTGTTATTGGTCTTATGCTCTTTTTCCTTGATACTAAACTAGGTCAAGCCTACATCGCTACAGGTGATAATCCTGATATGGCTCGTAGTTTTGGAATTCATACTGGTCGTATGGAACTCATGGGATTGGTTCTTTCAAATGGGATTATCGCGCTTGCAGGGGCCTTAATTGCTCAACAAGAAGGATATGCGGATGTTTCTCGAGGAATTGGAGTGATTGTCGTAGGGCTTGCTAGCTTGATTATTGGGGAGGTTTTGTTCAAGAGTTTGACCTTGGCAGAGCGACTCATGACCATCGTAGTAGGATCTATTGCTTATCAGTTCCTCGTATGGGGAGTGATTGCTCTTGGATTTAATACAAGTTATCTTCGTTTGTACAGCGCCTTGATTTTGGCAGTTTGCCTTATGATTCCAACCTTCAAAAGCAAATACCTGAAAGGAGTCAAGTTTAGCAAATGACAGCAATTGTAGAATTAAAAAATGCCACCAAAGTCATCACGAATGGCTATGACGAGGAAAAAATCATCCTGAATGATGTTTCTCTTGAAATTTTCGAACATGATTTCATTACCATTCTAGGTGGAAATGGAGCAGGGAAGTCAACGCTTTTTAACACGATTGCAGGTACCCTACCTTTAACAAGTGGAAGTATCCGTATCATGGGCGAGGATGTGACGCATTTTTCACCTGAAAAGCGGGCTAAGTACTTGTCTCGTGTCTTTCAGGATCCTAAGATGGGTACGGCTCCCCGTATGACGGTGGCGGAAAATCTTTTGATTGCCAAGTTTCGTGGTGAGAAGAGAGGGCTCCTTCCTAGGAGGCTTTCTAGCCATAGAGAAGAGTTTCAGACTACCATTGAAAAAGTGGGAAATGGTCTTGAAAAGCATCTAGATACTCCGATTGAGTTTCTATCAGGTGGACAACGTCAGGCCTTGAGTCTCTTGATGGCAACCTTAAAACGACCAGAGTTACTCTTGTTGGATGAACACACAGCAGCCCTTGACCCCAAAACAAGTGTGGCCTTGATGGAGTTAACGGATGACTTTGTCAGCAAGGATCATCTAACAGCCTTGATGATTACCCACCATATGGAAGATGCACTGAAGTATGGAAACCGTCTGATTGTCATGAAGGAAGGTCGCATCATCCAAGACCTCAATAAAGAAGAAAAAGCTAAGATGAAAATTTCAGACTACTATCAATTATTTGAATAGATGAGTGAAGTAATCATCAAAAAATAGTGAAAATTAACTTAGAAACATGGAAGTGTTTCTGAGTTTTTTATCTCCTCTTTCTATCTAGAAAAATAAGGCAAAGAGAATTACGGAAAGCGTATGAAATGGTTTACTTTTTTTCAGAAATAAGCTATACTAGTTTACGTGAAACTATGATAAGATGGAGGTATTGTGTATGGTTGACAAGCAAGTCATTGAAGAAATCAAAAACAATGCCAACATTGTGGAAGTCATAGGTGAAGTGATTTCTTTACAAAAGGCTGGACGGAACTATTTAGGGCTCTGTCCTTTTCATGGTGAAAAGACCCCCTCTTTCAACGTTGTGGAAGACAAGCAGTTTTATCACTGTTTTGGCTGTGGGCGTTCAGGAGATGTCTTTAAGTTCATCGAAGAATACCAAGGTGTATCCTTCATGGAAGCCGTTCAGCTCTTAGGAGAGCGCGTCGGTATTCAACTGGCTATGCCGGTACAGTCTCGTCCTCAACAGGCTTCCCCTCATCAAGCTCTATACGATATGCATGAAGAAGCTGCCCGTTTTTACCATGCAATCCTCATGACGACCAAGATGGGAGAAGAAGCAAGGGCTTATCTCTACAAACGTGGATTGACAGATGACGTTCTGAAGCACTTTCAGATTGGACTGGCTCCAGCAGAGAGAACTTATCTCTATCAACGTTTGGCTGACAAGTTTGAGGAAAAGGATTTATTGGATTCGGGCTTGTTTTATCTGTCAGATGGCAATCAATTTTATGATACTTTTTTTGGACGGATCATCTTTCCTTTGACCAATGACAAGGGGCAGGTCATTGCCTTTTCAGGTCGTATCTGGCAAGAAACTGACAGTCAGACTGCCAAATATAAAAATAGTCGCTCGACTGCAATTTTTAACAAGAGTTACGAATTGTATCATTTGGACAAGGCAAAAAAGGGAACAGCTAAAAATACAGAACTCTACCTGATGGAAGGCTTCATGGATGTGATCGCAGCCTACCGTGCTGGTATAGAAAATGCTGTAGCTTCCATGGGAACAGCCTTAAGCAAGGAGCATGTTGACCACCTCAAACGCTTTACCAAAAAAATTGTTCTCAGCTATGATGGCGACAAGGCAGGGCAGACAGCCACAGCCAAGGCACTAGAGGAGTTAAAAGACTTTTCAGTGGAGGTTGTTCGAGTACCTGATGCCATGGACCCGGATGAATATTTACAAAAGAATTCTGCTGAAGACCTGGCTTACCTCTTAACAAAGACTCGTATCAGTCCTATAGAGTTCTATATACATCAGCTCAAGCCAGAAAATAGTGACAACTTGCAGGCACAGATTGAGTTCATTGAAAAGATTGCGCCCTTAATCGCAAAAGAAAAGTCGATCACCGCCCAGAATTCCTATATCCACATTCTGGCGGATAATCTACCTTCCTTTGATTACCAGCAGGTAGAGCAGATTGTAAATGAAAGTCGGATTGTTCAAAGGCAGGAAAGAGTCAAAGAGGAGCAACCTCCAGCAGCGATTAGTTTACCTGTAACGCGACAACTGACAGCAGTTATGAGAGCAGAGGCTCATCTCCTCTATAGGATGGCAGAGAATCCAGTTGTGTTAAATGACTACCGCCTAAGAGAAGATTTTTTCTTTGATACCCCAGAATTTCAGATTCTTTACGAATTATTAAGTGAGCAGGGAGAAATCGGCTCAGAGGAGCTTTCTCATCAGACGCCTGAGGTTGAAAATGCTTGGTACCACGTGCTTAGCTTGGATTTGCCAGTTGAGATGTCGCCTCAAGAGCTAGCGGAAGTCGAAGCGACTCGAAACCGTGCCCTCCTCAGCAAGGACAACTTAAGAATTAAAAAGAAAGTGCAGGAAGCTAGTCATGTAGGAGATACAGACACAGCCTTGGAAGAATTGCAACGATTGATTTCCCAAAAGAGAAGAATGGAGTAATAATGGCAACAAAACAAAAAGAAGTAACCACATTTGATGTGCAAGTAGCAGACTTTATCCGTAACCACAAAAAAACAGGAACAGCAACAGATGACGAAATCAATTCAAGTCTGGTTATTCCGTTCACCCTCGATGCAGACGGCATTGAAGACCTTTTGCAACGGATTCAGGATGCTGGAATTTCTATCACAGATAATGAAGGAAATCCAAGTGCGCGTGTGCTTAGTGTAGAAGAAGAACCAGAACTCAGTGATGAGGACTTGATTGGCTCAACTTCTGCCAAGGTTAATGACCCAGTCCGTATGTATTTGAAGGAAATCGGGGTCGTTCCTCTCTTGACCAACGAAGAGGAAAAAGAATTGGCCCTAGCAGTTGAGGCTGGTGATATTGAAGCTAAACAACGTCTTGCAGAAGCCAACCTTCGTTTGGTGGTTTCGATTGCTAAGCGCTACGTAGGGCGTGGCATGCAGTTTCTGGATTTGATCCAAGAAGGAAACATGGGCTTGATGAAGGCCGTTGACAAGTTTGACTATTCAAAAGGATTCAAGTTTTCAACTTACGCAACTTGGTGGATTCGTCAGGCGATTACCCGTGCCATTGCTGACCAGGCCCGTACTATTCGTATCCCTGTCCACATGGTAGAAACCATTAACAAGCTTGTCCGTGAACAGCGTAATCTCCTTCAAGAATTGGGACAAGATCCAACTCCTGAACAAATTGCTGAGCGTATGGATATGACACCTGACAAGGTCCGTGAAATCCTAAAGATTGCCCAAGAACCAGTATCACTTGAAACACCGATTGGTGAAGAGGACGATAGTCATCTTGGGGACTTTATCGAAGACGAAGTGATTGAAAATCCAGTAGACTACACAACTCGTATCGTTTTGCGTGAGCAGTTGGATGAAGTTTTGGATACTCTCACAGACCGTGAAGAAAACGTTCTGCGCCTTCGTTTCGGGCTAGATGATGGGAAAATGCGTACTCTTGAAGATGTTGGTAAAGTCTTTAACGTGACTCGTGAGCGTATCCGTCAGATTGAGGCTAAGGCTTTGAGAAAATTGCGTCAACCAAGTCGCAGTAAACCCCTTCGTGATTTTATTGAAGACTAAGAGTGAGGAATAACATGGCTTATACAGAAGAGCAAATTGAAACGATCAAAACACGCATTTTAAATGCTTTGGAAGAAGTCATCGACCCTGAGTTGGGGATTGATATTGTCAACCTAGGTTTGATTTATGAAATTCGTTTTGATGGTGAAACAGGTCACACTGAAATTGATATGACCTTGACAACTATGGGCTGCCCACTGGCTGACCTTTTGACAGACCAGATACACGATGCGATGACAGATGTGCCTGAGGTAACTAATACCGAAGTTAAATTGGTCTGGTATCCAGCTTGGACAGTTGAAAAAATGAGCCGATACGCGCGTATCGCCCTAGGAATTAAATAAAGACTAAGAAAAATGAGAGAGACGATTGGAAAATAGGGTAAATTTATCCTTTTTCCTTTGGTCTCTTCTTTCTTTTGCTGATTTTCTGGAAATAAAATGGTATAATGGAAGGTATGGAAAACGAAAAATTGCGTATTAATATGCTGAGTTCAAGTGAAAAAGTAGCTGGTCAAGGAGTGTCAGGAGCTTATCGAGAATTGGTTAGTCTCCTTCACCGTGATGCCAAAGACCAGTTGATTGTTACAGAGAATCTTCCTGTAGAGGCAGATGTAACTCATTTTCACACCATTGATTTCCCTTATTATTTATCTACTTTCCAAAAGAAACGCTCTGGGAGAAAAATTGGCTATGTGCATTTTTTGCCTGATACGCTTGAGGGGAGTTTGAAGATTCCATTTTTCCTAAAAGGAATTGTCAAACGCTATGTTTTTTCCTTTTACAACCGAATGGAACACTTGGTAGTGGTCAATCCCATGTTTATCGAGGATTTAGTGGCTGCTGGTATTCCGCGTGAAAAAGTAACTTATATTCCAAATTTTGTAAACAAAGAAAAATGGCATCCATTACCAGCTGAACAGGTTGCACAACTCCGGAAGGAAATGGATCTTGCGGAAGATCAGTTTGTCGTAATCGGTGCGGGTCAGGTTCAGAAACGTAAAGGAATTGATGATTTTATCCGTCTTGCTGAGGAATTGCCAGAAATTACCTTTATCTGGGCAGGTGGTTTTTCATTTGGTGGGATGACAGATGGTTATGAACGCTACAAGAAGATAATGGACAATCCACCTGAAAATCTTATTTTCCCTGGGATTGTGCCACCGGAACGGATGCGGGAACTTTACGCTATGGCGGATCTATTCTTGCTACCAAGTTACAATGAATTATTCCCTATGACCATCTTAGAGGCCGCTAGTTGCGAGGCTCCTATTATGTTAAGAGATTTGGATTTGTATAAGGTTATTCTTGATGGGAATTATCGTCCTACAAGTGATGTTTCCGAGATGAGAGAAGCAATCCTAGAATACAAGAATGACCCTAAAGCCTTAAAGGACTTGAAAGAAAAAGCTCGTGAGATCTCCAAAGAGTACTCTGAGGAGCATTTGTTGGAAATCTGGTTAAAATTTTATCGAGAACAGGCTGCTTTGGGCAAAAAGTGAGGTAATTTATGCGAATTGGTTTATTTACAGATACCTATTTCCCTCAGGTTTCCGGGGTCGCGACTAGTATTCGGACTTTGAAAACTGAGCTTGAAAAGCAGGGGCATGCAGTTTTTATCTTTACAACAACTGATAAAGATGTGAACCGCTACGAGGATTGGCAAATTATTCGCATTCCGAGTGTCCCTTTCTTTGCATTTAAGGATCGACGATTTGCCTACCGAGGTTTTACAAAGGCGCTTGAAATTGCCAAGCAGTATCAACTCGATATTATTCATACCCAGACAGAATTTTCTCTTGGTTTGTTAGGGATTTGGATTGCAAGAGAATTGAAAATTCCAGTTATTCATACCTATCATACCCAGTATGAAGACTATGTGCATTACATTGCTAAGGGCATGCTAATTCGTCCGAGTATGGTAAAATATTTGGTGCGTGGCTTCCTTCATGATGTAGATGGCGTGATTTGCCCTAGTGAGATTGTTCGTGACCTTTTATCTAAATACAAAGTCAAGGTTGAAAAGCGGGTCATCCCAACTGGAATTGAGCTGGCTAAGTTTGAACGACCTGAGATCAAAGAGGAAAACTTGCAAGAACTTCGTTCGAAGTTAGGTATTCAGGAAAGTGAGAAAATGCTGCTGAGTCTTTCTCGTATCTCCTTTGAAAAGAATATCCAAGCGGTCTTAAATGCCTTTGCTGAGGTATTGAAAGAAGAAGACAAGGTGAAGTTGGTTGTTGCTGGAGACGGACCTTATCTGGACAGTCTGAAAGAACAAGCAGGGAAATTAAACATACAAAAACATGTGATTTTTACAGGTATGATTGCTCCAAGTGAGACAGCCTTGTACTATAAAGCAGCTGATTTCTTTATTTCAGCCTCTACGAGTGAAACTCAGGGCTTAACCTATCTAGAAAGTCTAGCCAGTGGAACGCCTGTTATTGCTCATGGTAACCCCTATCTTGAAAATCTGATCAATTATAAAATGTTTGGGACTCTCTACTATGGAGAACGAGAGCTTGCGGGCGCTATCCTTGAAGCATTGATCGCTACTCCTGATATGTCTGAACAAAAGTTAGCTGATAAGTTGTACGAGATTTCGGCTGAAAATTTTGGGAAACGAGTTCATGAGTTTTACCTTGATGCCATTATCTCAAATAACTTTGAACATGAGCTACATGATGGACAACCTGTCACTCAGCGCTTCTTAAAAACGATTCTCTATCTACCTCAACAGGCTGTTACAAGCCCAGTAAAAGAATCCAAGCGTATTTTAAGGGCGTCTCGAAAACAATTGTCTAGCATCAGAGATTATTGGAGAGACGAATTCAAATAATAGAATAAGAGGAAGAAAAAATGAAAAAATTAATGAGAAGCGGAAAAGATCAAAAAATTGGTGGAGTATGCGCAGGAGTTGCTCATTATTTTGATATCGATCCAACAATTGTTCGTGTCATTTGGGCTGTTCTTGCATTTTGTTATGGGACAGGAGTCCTTGCTTATATCATTTTATGGTTGATTGCACCAGTTTCAACAGAATATTAAATTAAAATTATATAGAAAAAGGAGAAGTTATGGCTTTTGGAGATAACGGAAAACGTAAAAAAACTTTGTTTGAAAAGGTGACACTTGTTGTCGTGCTCATCATGTTGTTTGTAACCCTTGCTGGTATCTTTGCAACTGCGCTTGGAGCTTTTAGTAGATTCTAAGCAAGCTACGGGGATAGAAACAATAACTAATGACTGGGTTCTCCCCAGCCTTTTTAAAGTGAGAAGAAAATATGAGTATGTTTTTAGATACAGCCAAGATTAAGGTCAAGGCTGGTAATGGTGGCGATGGCATGGTTGCTTTTCGCCGTGAAAAATATGTCCCTAATGGCGGTCCTTGGGGTGGTGATGGTGGACGTGGAGGTAACGTTGTTTTCGTGGTAGACGAAGGTTTGCGTACCTTGATGGATTTCCGCTATAACCGTCATTTCAAGGCTGATTCTGGTGAAAAAGGGATGACCAAAGGAATGCACGGACGTGGTGCAGAAGATCTACGTGTTCGCGTACCACAAGGAACGACTGTACGTGATGCGGAAACAGGTAAAGTCATTACAGACTTGATTGAACATGGTCAAGAGTTTATCGTGGCTCATGGTGGTCGAGGTGGTCGTGGAAATATCCGTTTTGCCACTCCAAAAAATCCTGCACCTGAAATCTCTGAGAATGGAGAACCAGGTCAAGAACGTGAGTTGCAACTGGAATTGAAGATCCTAGCGGATGTCGGCTTGGTCGGTTTCCCATCTGTTGGAAAGTCAACTTTGCTTAGTGTCATCACTTCAGCTAAACCTAAAATCGGTGCTTACCACTTTACGACGATTGTCCCTAATTTGGGTATGGTTCGTACACAGTCAGGTGAATCTTTTGCAGTAGCAGATCTTCCAGGTTTGATTGAAGGGGCCAGTCAAGGGGTTGGTCTTGGAACCCAGTTTCTTCGTCATATCGAACGCACTCGAGTTATCCTCCATGTCATCGATATGTCAGCTAGTGAAGGACGTGATCCTTATGAGGACTACCTTGCTATCAATAAGGAATTGGAATCCTATAACCTTCGTCTCATGGAACGTCCACAGATCATTGTGGCCAACAAGATGGATATGCCTGAAAGTCAGGAAAATCTTAAAACTTTCAAGGAAAAGTTGGCAGCAAACTACGACGAGTTTGAGGAACTTCCAGCTATCTTCCCTATTTCTGGATTGACCAAGCAAGGGTTGGCGACTCTTTTGGACGCGACAGCTGAATTGTTAGACAAGACTCCAGAATTCCCGATTTATGATGAATCCGATATGGAAGAAGAGGCTTACTATGGCTTTGACGAGGAAGAAAAGGCCTTTGACATTAGTCGTGATGATGATGCGACATGGGTACTTTCTGGTGAAAAACTCATGAAACTCTTTAACATGACCAACTTTGACCGTGACGAATCGGTCATGAAGTTTGCCCGTCAGCTTCGTGGTATGGGGGTTGACGAAGCCCTTCGTGCGCGTGGAGCCAAGGATGGAGATTTGGTAAGAATCGGCAAGTTTGAATTTGAATTTGTAGACTAGGAGATTGATATGGGAGATAAACCGATATCATTCCGAGATGCAGATGGAAATTTTGTTTCTGCAGCAGATGTGTGGAATGAAAAGAAACTAGAAGAATTGTTTAATCGTCTAAATCCTAAACGTGCTCTTCGATTGGCGCGTACAAAGAAAGAAGAAACACAGTCAAAGAAATAAAACAAATCCCGTGATCTTTTGATCACGGGATTTGTTTTATTCACTAAAGAAAAATGGTGGCGCATATTTTTTAAGACTCTCAAAACAAGCCTGCGCTTTTGTAGCATCTTCACAGATAATCATGCAGACATCGTCTCCACAAAGGGTTGCAACGATATCTGGAAAGGCCAAGGAATCAATTACAGATCCAAATGATTGGGCTAAACCGGGTAAAGTTTTCAAAATAACTTGGTGTTGCACAGGACGCAACATAACAAGAGCATCTTCCATATAATTTTCAAGACGTTTTTCCCATTTGGAGATAGAGCCTGTATTTAGCACATAGTAAGAATTATCCTCTTCGCGCACTTTTGAAAGGTTCATGGTTTTGATATCGCGTGATAGAGTAGCCTGAGTCACTTGGATATCATTTTCCGCTAATAAGGCTTGTAATTCAGCTTGTGTATGGATTTTGTTTTTTGAAACGAGGGCGCGGATAAGTTGGTGTCTGTGTTCTGATTTGTTCATAAAGTAAGTACTCCTTTTACAAGGTACAGTAGCGTGGACTGAACGATAACGTCAGTCGGGTGGTAGGCGGTATTGTCACGTATGATGATTTCACAGTCAGTAGGATAAAGAACTAGATGGAGAGATTCTCCTTCTTTTAACTTGTCACTAGTTGCGTGCAGATAAACTGGGTAGCAATCCGTTCATCTACATTGATGTTCTTTAATGACAGTGAATCATTCAATTTGGGTAGCTTTTTGTCACGGCGTTTTGTGAATTTACTCTAAATGTTAATTCACAGAGATTTCCAACATGTGGTGTAGTAGCGTGTATGATAAATGGTTACACATGTTGGTTAGAGGGAGTATCTTTTGTCCAAGTTCTATCTAGGGGCTTCTAAAATGCTTTTAGATGAACTGGATTTGATACGAAGTTTATGTTTGATTCGACTGTTCAAGTGGAAAACTTTGGTTATAGGTAGTTCAATGGTCAAATTCATTGACTTTTCCTTTGAATACTTCCATATTGAAAGTCAGGTAGATTATACCTTTTGACAAGGTAGGATAAGACTAGACTGTGCTAAATCAACAGTCAACTGATAGTCTGTATTATCTCGAATTGTAATCTCAAAGTCTGTTGTATAGAGAACCAAACGGAGAGTATCTCCTTTTTTAAGTTTGTAGATAGTTGGTTGAAGCTCTAGCTTGAAGTCCATCCATTCATTTGGTTGGATTTCTTCAATCGTCAAGAGATTGGTTCGATTTTGAAGATTAAGGTAGCCTTTGGTGATGACACGTTGGCCACTTGGGTTGAATGGTAGTTCACAGAGATTTTCTAACATATGGTAACGACCATTATCGATGGTTCTAGCACTTAAAACAGCTGGATAAGGCTGCAGATATTTCTTTTGTCCAAGTTCTAGCAGTTGGGCTGATAATAAGCCCTTGTTTGTACTCGATTTGACACGAAGTTTCAGCTCCACTCGCCCATTTAAGTGAATGTCTTGACTTACTGGAAGGTCAATGGTGATCTGATTGGCTTTTCCTTGATAAAGTTCAGTGTTGAAGGTCTGGTAAGTCTTACCATAACGATCAAAATCTTTTTGATCATACTGGTTTTGAATCACTTTTTCCTCATTACCGAGAGAGAAGGTATGCAGTTCATCCTGTTTGCCAAAGTTATCAAGACCTTGCCAGCTTTGCGGTACGGTATTGTCCTGCCAGATGACAGTCGGAAGTTGATAGCTTGAGTCAAGTCCTAACAGTTTCTTACTTAACAAGGCATTCATGGACTCGCGGAAGTCGATCGACTGCCAGTTGTTCATATAGACATGGGCACCATGATGGAAAAAGAGGTGCTTATTGATATGGCTAGGAAGGGCATGAAACATTTGGTAAACATGAAGAGGTTTGACGTTCCAATCCTGGGAACCATGTGTAAAGACGACCTCAGCTTGAACCTTGTGAGCATTGAGCAGATAGTTGCGGTCATGCCAAAACTGATTGTAGTCACCAGTCTTGCGATCGAGTTTCTCTTTAACTTTCTCTAAATCTGCTTGATGAGCTTCATTGCCACGAACATAGTCACCAGCTTGGAGGTTGCGGGAGTAGGTCAATTCAGCAAGTGAGTCAAAATCCTCACCTGGATAGCCACCTGGGCTAGTCACTAGACCGTTTTCTCGATAGTAGTTGTACCAAGAGGAAATACCTGCTTCTGCAATGATGACTTCTAAGCCATCAACACCAGTGGTGGCGAGACCATTGGACATGGTACCTAGATAGGAAATACCTGTTGTTGCGACTTTGCCGTTTGACCAGTCAGCCTTGATTTGGCGCTTGCGCGTGTGGTCCGTGAAAGCACGACAACGACCATTGAGCCAATCAATGACATTTTTATAAGCTTCAATCTGCTGGTAGTCCCCATTGGTCATGAGCCCTTGGGAATCCTTGGTACCAACACCCGACACATAGAGATTGGCAAATCCACGTGGGAGGAAGTAGTCATTTAGAGTATATGAGCTATTGATATGAGATAGCTTTTCTTCAGCTTCTGAGACGACTTCTGCTTGACCATGAGGTTCGACTAAATTCAGCTTAGGTTCCTCAAGTTCAATGGTGTGGGGCGGTTTGACCTCAAGCTCTCCCTCCATTTTGTAGAGAGCCTTGTCACTGGCTTTGTCGTTAGTCCCTTGGTGATAAGGGCTGGCAGTCATAAGAGCAGGTACTTGACCATCATAACGCGGGCGAATAATGCTGACCTTGACTAAGTCAGGGAGTCCGTCTTTATCAGTATCCACACGACTCTCGACATACACGACTTCACGAATGACATCATGAGTAGAGAAGGTTGCTAAGCTCTTACCGTTAAAGTAGTGGTAGTGATTGTCTTCTGAAATGAGTCCATCACTAACAAGCTGATCGATAAGCGTATTTCCTTTTTTCGTTCGCGTATTGAGCAATTGATAAAGATTTTCAATGAGATCTCCATAAACAATAGGAAAAGCAGTTTCTTTACGAAACTGTTCGGCATCCTCAAAGTCAACAAGATAGCTAAATCCTAAAAGTTGAAAAACTACTGTGTAGAAAATCTCTGTAGTTAACTCACGGTCTGACTGGAAAAAGGTTACTAAATCTGTTTCTTTATCCGCAGCCAAAGTCGACAAGGCATAATCCGTGTTAGAATAAGTGAAAAAACTCCAACGAATGAAATCTTCAAACTGTCTTTTTAAGGACAGTTGGGGTGACAGCTTTAGACCAAGACCTTCTAATTCCTCAAATCGTTGAGAACTAGTGGTTGGTTGGTAGCTGAATTGATTAAAACGCATGTTTCTCTCCTTTGAAAACAGACTGGATTTATTATATCAAAAAAGAGGGAAAAATGGAATAAATAAACTTAAATGAAATAAATTTCTTAAACCAGCATATCTATTTGGTAAGTTATTATAAAATGCTGAATAAATACCATAGAAGTAAGCCTTTTTCTAGAGATTTTTATATGTAAAACTGCATATAACTCCTATCTTTATTATTCTTCGTTTGGTATAAATATATCTAAATTTACATTTAAAACTATTATATAATATTAATTTTTTGTTTTCTTCCTTTGAAAAATGAAGAATTTAACAGTAAGAAGAGAAGAAGTTTGTAACTGATGATATTGAAAAGAAAGTGCAGAGTTGCTTCAATATCCAGCTTTAAATGGTATAATAGTAGTAAAACGAAAGCAAGGAGGAGAAGAAATGATTGCACAGCTCGACACCAAGACTGTTTATAGTTTTATGGAAAGTGTGGTTTCGATTGAAAAATATGTACAAATGGCTAAAGAATACGGCTATTCTCACCTTGCTATCATGGATGTGAATAATCTCTATGGAGCCTATCATTTTCTAGAAGCAACTCGTAAGCATGGCATTCAACCTTTAATTGGTTTAGAAATGACCTTGGTCAAAGATGAGGACAATATTTCTCTTCGTTTTCTAGCCCTATCCACTAAAGGCTACCAAGAGTTGATGAAGTTATCCACTTTAAAAATGACTGGACGGAAAAATTGGTCTGACTTCACCTCCCACCTCGAAGATGTTGTTATTATTGTTCCCTATTTTAATGGGGTCGAACAGTTGGATTTGGGGGTTGATTATTTTATCGGTGTTAGTCCAGATACTCCTCAAGAAGTCTTTATCAGACCCATTCTTCCACTCTATCAAGTCAACTCTTTTGAAAAAGAAGACCTACAGGTTTTACAAATCTTGTCAGCAGTCAAGGACAATGTCAGCCTGAGAGAAGTGGATGTACATTCACAACAGGGGATTTTTTTACCTGCCTCAGACTTGGAAGCACGGTTTAAAAATCGCTTCCCTCAGGCGCTTGCCAATCTCCAAGGTCTGATAGAGAATGTAAGCTATCAAATCGACCCAATTTTAAAACTCCCTCGCTTTAATCCTGAAAGACCAGCGGTCGAAGAACTTAGAGAGAGAGCTGAGCAAGGCTTGAGTGATAAGGGGCTAACCTCAGCTATCTATCATGAGCGACTAAATGAAGAATTGGCTGTGATTCATGATATGGGCTTTGACGACTATTTCCTTGTAGTTTGGGATTTGCTCCGTTTTGGACGTTCCCAAGGCTACTATATGGGAATGGGGCGTGGTTCTGCGGTTGGTAGTCTGGTGGCTTACTCACTGGATATTACAGGAATTGATCCAGTTGAAAAGGACTTGATTTTCGAGCGCTTTTTAAATCGTGAGCGTTACACCATGCCCGATATCGATATCGACATTCCTGACCTTTATAGGCCGGAGTTCATTCGCTATGTTCGTGATCGCTATGGCAGTCAACACGTGGCACAGATTGTCACTTATTCGACCTTTGGAGCAAAACAGGCAATTCGTGATGTTTTCAAACGTTATGGTGTTCCAGAGTACGAATTAACCAATATTACGAAAAAAATCAGTTTTCGAGATACGCTAACGACAGCCTATGAAAAGAATTTACAGTTTAGGCAGGTCATCAATAGTAAGATTGAATACCAAAAAGCTTTTGAGATTGCTCGAAAGATTGAAGGGTATCCTCGTCAGACCTCTATCCATGCAGCTGGGGTCGTTATGAGTGACCAGGACCTGACAGACTATATCCCGCTCAAATACGGTGAGGATATGCTGATCACCCAGTATGATGCTCATGGTGTTGAAGCTAATGGCCTTTTAAAAATGGATTTCCTAGGACTTCGTAACTTAACTTTTGTCCAAAAAATGCAGGAATTATTGGCTGAGTCAGAAGGTATTCATCTGAAAATCGAAGAGATTGACCTGGAAGATAGTGAAACTTTAGCCCTCTTTGCAGCTGGAAATACGAAAGGTATTTTCCAATTTGAACAACCTGGCGCCATTCGACTCTTGAAACGAGTTCAGCCACAAGTCTTCGAAGAGGTAGTAGCCACAACCTCACTCAACAGACCGGGGGCAAGTGATTATATTGATAATTTTGTCGCTCGTAAGCATGGTAAAGAAAAGGTGACGGTGTTAGACCCTGCCTTGGAGGACATTCTGTCATCAACCTATGGCATTATGCTCTACCAAGAGCAAGTCATGCAGGTTGCTCAGCGTTTTGGAGGTTTCAGTCTTGGTAAAGCCGACATTCTCAGACGAGCCATGGGTAAGAAAAATGCTAAAGAGATGCATTTGATGAGGGAAGATTTTATCATAGGAGCTATGAAACTTGGGCATACAGAAGAAAAGGCCAAGCAAGTTTTTGCAGTGATGGAAAAGTTTGCAGGCTATGGATTTAACCGATCCCACGCTTATGCCTACTCAGCGCTGGCTTTTCAACTAGCTTATTTCAAGACACACTATCCTGCTATTTTCTTCCAAGTCATGTTGAATTATTCAAGCAGTGATTACATTGTAGATGCATTGCAGATGGGCTTTGAAGTAGCTCCCTTAGCAATCAACAGCATTCCCTATCATGATAAAATTGCTCAGAAGAAAATCTATCTTGGTTTGAAAGCTATTAAAGGGATGCCGAGAGATTTGTCTTACTGGATTATTGAAAATCGTCCTTTTTCAAGCATTGAAGATTTCGTCACACGTCTTCCCAAGAATTACAAGAAACTGTCGCTTTTGACGCCTTTGGTTGAACTGGGGCTTTTTGATGAATTTGACAAGAATCGTCAGAAAATCTTAGTCAACCTACCAAACTTATTTGTTTTTGTTGAGGAATTAGGTGGACTTTTTGCAGATACAAATTATAGTTGGACTGAAGCTGATGATTTTACTGAGGCAGAGAAATTTTACAAAGAGCAGGAACTGATTGGGGTAGGTATCAGTTCACATCCTCTCCAAACTCTTGCCAAACAAGCTCTATATCCAACGACGCCAATCACTAATCTAACAGAGGGAGCTCAAGCCACTCTCCTAGTTGAAGTTCAAAAGATTAAAGTGATTCGAACCAAAAAAGGCGAGAGTATGGCCTTTCTACAGGTTCATGATAGTAAGTCTCGGATGGATGTAACTGTATTTTCAGACCAATATAGAAAATTTGCTTCCAATTTATCCGAAGGGAAATTTTACTACATCAATGGCAAAGTTCAATCTCGAGATGGTCGTCTGCAAATGATTGCACAAGATTTGAAAGAAGCAGTGGCAGAACGATTCTGGATTCAAGTTAAAAATCATGAATATGTTAAAGAGATTTCAAATATTCTAGAACAATACAAAGGCCCAATCCCTGTCATTATCAGGTATGAAGAGGAAGGAAAAACGGTTGTTTCTACACAACATTTTGTAAGAAAAGATTCTGCTCTACAGGAAAAATTAGAGGGAATTGCTATGAAAACGATTTATCGCTAAAAATACGGAAAATAGAAGAATTTTCGATTTAAATGTGGTATAATCAGTAAGAATGTTAAAAGAAAAAGGAGCATAAACCAAATGAAACGTATTGCTGTTTTGACCAGTGGTGGAGACGCCCCTGGTATGAATGCTGCCATCCGTGCAGTAGTTCGCCAAGCAATCTCAGAAGGAATGGAAGTTTTTGGTATCTATGATGGATACGCAGGTATGGTTGCCGGTGAAATTTATCCACTTGATGCTGCTTCAGTAGGAGACATCATTTCACGTGGTGGTACTTTCCTTCACTCTGCTCGTTACCCTGAGTTTGCACAACTTGAAGGCCAACTTAAAGGGATTGAGCAGTTGAAAAAACACGGTATCGAAGGAGTCGTAGTTATCGGTGGAGACGGTTCTTATCACGGAGCTATGCGCTTGACGGAACATGGGTTCCCAGCTATCGGACTTCCTGGTACAATCGATAACGATATCGTAGGTACTGACTTTACAATCGGATTTGATACTGCAGTTACGACTGCAATGGATGCAATTGATAAGATTCGTGATACATCATCAAGTCACCGTCGTACTTTCGTTGTTGAAGTAATGGGACGTAATGCAGGTGATATCGCTCTTTGGGCAGGTATTGCAACAGGTGCTGACGAAATCATCATCCCTGAAGAAGGTTTCAAATTTGAAGATATCGTAGCAAGCATCAAAGCTGGATATGAACACGGTAAGAAACACAATATTATCGTTTTGGCAGAAGGTGTTATGTCAGCGGCTGAATTTGGTCAAAAACTAAAAGAAGCTGGAGATACAAGTGACCTTCGTGTCACAGAACTTGGTCACATCCAACGTGGTGGTTCACCAACTGCTCGTGACCGTGTATTGGCATCTCGTATGGGCGCACACGCTGTTAAACTCCTTAAACAAGGAATCGGTGGTGTTGCTGTCGGTATTCGTAACGAGAAAATGGTTGAAAATCCAATTCTTGGAACAGCAGAAGAGGGAGCTTTGTTTAGCTTAACAGCTGATGGTAAAATTGTCGTTAACAACCCTCACAAAGCTGATATTGAACTTTCTGACTTGAACAAGAACTTGTCATAATCAACTTTAACTAATCTGGTAAAATGACCATTAAAGGTCGAATTATATAAAGGAGTCACAAAAATCATGAACAAACGTGTAAAAATCGTTGCAACTTTAGGTCCTGCGGTTGAAATCCGTGGTGGTAAAAAATTCGGTGAAGACGGATACTGGGGTGAAAAACTTGACGTTGAAGCTTCAGCTCAAAATATTGCTCAATTGATTGAAGCAGGAGCAAACACTTTCCGTTTCAACTTCTCACACGGTGATCACCAAGAACAAGGTGAGCGTATGGCAACTGTTAAACTTGCTGAAAAACTTGCAGGTAAAAAAGTTGGTTTCCTTCTTGATACTAAAGGACCTGAAATCCGTACAGAATTGTTTGAAGGTGATGCAAAAGAGTACTCTTACAAAACTGGTGAAAAAATCCGTGTTGCAACTAAACAAGGAATCAAATCAACTCGTGATGTGATTGCTTTGAACGTTGCTGGTGCCCTTGATATCTACGATGATGTTGAAGTTGGTCACCAAGTTTTAGTTGACGATGGTAAATTGGGTCTTCGTGTTTTCTCAAAAGACGATGCAACTCGTGAATTTGAAGTAGTCGTTGAAAATGACGGTATCATTGCTAAGCAGAAAGGTGTAAACATCCCTAACACTAAAATTCCTTTCCCAGCCCTTGCTGAACGTGATAACGATGATATCCGTTTCGGTTTGGAACAAGGTATCAACTTCATCGCGATTTCATTTGTACGTACTGCGAAAGACGTTAACGAAGTTCGTGCAATCTGTGAAGAAACTGGTAATGGTCACGTTCAATTGTTTGCGAAAATCGAAAACCAACAAGGTATCGATAACTTGGATGAAATCATTGAAGCTGCTGACGGTATCATGATCGCTCGTGGTGACATGGGTATCGAAGTACCATTCGAAATGGTTCCAGTTTACCAAAAAATGATCATCACTAAAGTGAACGCGGCAGGTAAAGTTGTTATCACAGCAACAAACATGCTTGAAACAATGACTGAAAAACCACGTGCAACTCGTTCAGAAGTATCAGACGTATTTAACGCTGTTATTGACGGAACTGACGCTACAATGCTTTCAGGTGAGTCTGCAAACGGTAAATACCCACTTGAGTCAGTAACAACAATGGCTACAATTGACAAGAACGCACAAACTCTTCTTAACGAATACGGACGTTTGAACTCAGATACTTTCGAACGTAACTCTAAGACAGAAGTTATGGCTTCAGCTGTTAAAGACGCTACTAACTCAATGAACATCAAATTGGTTGTTACCCTTACTAAGACTGGTCACACAGCTCGCTTGATTTCAAAATACCGTCCAAATGCTGATATCTTGGCATTGACATTCGACGAATTGACAGAGCGTGGATTGATGTTGAACTGGGGTGTTATCCCAATGTTGACTGAAGCTCCATCATCAACTGATGATATGTTCGAAATCGCTGAACGTAAAGCAGTTGAAGCAGGTCTTGTAGAATCTGGTGACGATATTGTTATCGTTGCAGGTGTGCCACTTGGAGAAGCTGTTCGTACAAACACAATGCGTATCCGTACAGTACGCTAATCTAACATTAAAACCTATCATTTCAGGCTGAAAAGTTTGAGTGATAGGTCTTTTTTTATCAAAATGAGATTGTATTTAGTAAATAGGAATGGGAAAAAACTGAAAATTATGATATAATAGAACGAAAAGACCTTTTTAGTAAATTTTGAAAGAGTAAAACATGAGAAAAATTGTCATCAATGGTGGACATCCATTGCAAGGTGAGATCACCATTAGTGGTGCTAAAAATAGTGTTGTAGCGCTTATTCCAGCTATTATCTTATCAGATGATATTGTCACTTTAGATTGTGTTCCAGATATTTCAGACGTTGCTAGTCTTGTCGAAATCATGGAGATTATGGGGGCGACTGTTAAGCGTTATGAGGATGTCTTGGAGATTGATCCAAGAGGTGTTCAAAACATTCCTATGCCTTATGGCAAGATTAATAGCTTGCGTGCTTCTTATTATTTCTACGGAAGTCTTTTAGGTCGCTTTGGTGAAGCTACAGTTGGACTTCCTGGTGGATGTGATCTGGGACCTCGTCCGATTGACCTTCACTTAAAAGCCTTTGAAGCCATGGGTGCTAAGGTCAGCTATGAAGGAGATAATATGAATTTATCTGCCCAAGGTAAGGGGCTTCATGGCGCAAGTATTTACATGGATACCGTTAGCGTTGGAGCAACGATTAACACTATGATTGCTGCGGTTAAAGCTAAGGGACGCACTGTCATTGAAAATGCGGCTCGTGAACCGGAAATTATCGATGTTGCTACTCTTTTGAACAACATGGGGGCCCATATTCGTGGTGCAGGAACTGATATTATCATTATTGATGGTGTCGAGAAACTTCATGGAACGCGTCACCAGGTTATTCCAGACCGTATCGAAGCAGGAACCTATATTTCACTTGCTGCAGCAGTAGGAAAAGGAATTCGTATTAACAACGTTCTTTATGAGCATCTTGAAGGCTTTATCGCCAAACTAGAGGAAATGGGCGTTCGTATGACGGTCTCAGAAGACAGTATCTTCGTTGAAGAACAGTCTGGTTTAAAGGCCATCAATATCAAAACAGCTCCCTATCCAGGGTTTGCAACCGATTTGCAACAGCCTATCACGCCACTTTTACTAACTGCCCAAGGTCGTGGAACCATTATTGATACGATTTATGAGAAACGTGTTAATCATGTCTTTGAGTTAGCAAAAATGGATGCGGATATTACGACTACAAACGATCACATTATTTACAACGGTGGTCGTAAGTTACACGGGGCAAGTGTAAAAGCTACAGACTTGCGAGCTGGTGCTGCACTTGTCATCGCTGGTTTGATGGCTCAGGGCCAGACTGAAATTACGAATATTGAGTTTATCCTTCGTGGCTACTCAGATATTATTGAAAAATTGCGTAGTCTTGGAGCGGATATTACACTCGTTGAAGACTAAGCCGTTGAGGTGATTATGAATATTTGGACCAAATTAGCAATGTTTTCTTTTTTTGAAACGGAGCGCTTGTATTTGCGTCCTTTCTTTTTTAGTGACAGTCAAGCGTTTTTTGAGATTGCTTCAAACCCTGATAATTTACAGTTTATTTTTCCAAGTCAAGCAAGTTTGGAAGAAAGTCAGTACGCACTTGCTAACTATTTTATGAAGAATCCTCTAGGGGTTTGGGCAATTTGTCTCCAAGGAAATCAGGAAATGATTGGCTCTATTAAATTTGAAAAAATCGATGAAATCAAAAAAGAAGCAGAAATTGGTTATTTCTTAAAAAAGGATTCTTGGTCACAAGGTTTTATGACAGAAGTGGTTACCAAGCTATGCCAGCTTTCATTTGATGAATTTGGTTTAAAACAATTATCCATCATCACTCATCTGGAGAATCAAGCTAGTCAAAAAGTAGCCTTAAAATCGGGCTTTAGCCTCGTACGACAGTTTAAGGGGAGCGATCGCTATACACGAAAAATGAGGGACTATCTTGAATTTCGATACATAAAAGGAGAATTCAATGAGTAAACACCAGGAAATTTTGTCCTATCTGGAAGAGTTACCAATTGGGAAGAGAGTTAGTGTTCGCAGTATTTCCAATCACCTAGGTGTTAGTGACGGAACAGCCTACCGAGCTATCAAAGAAGCTGAAAATCGTGGCATCGTTGAAACTCGGCCACGTAGTGGAACCATACGAGTCAAGTCCCAGAAAGTGGCTATTGAGCGGCTAACCTATGCTGAAATTGCTGAAGTCACCTCCTCTGAAGTTTTATCTGGTCAGGAAGGGCTTGAGAGAGAGTTTAGTAAATTCTCCATCGGGGCTATGACAGAGCAAAATATCCTGTCCTATCTCCATGATGGTGGTCTTTTGATCGTAGGAGACCGCACTCGCATTCAACTTTTAGCCTTGGAAAATGAAAATGCAGTCCTTGTAACAGGTGGTTTTCATGTCCAAGATAATGTTCTTGAGTTGGCTAATAAAAAAGGGATTCCAGTTCTAAGAAGTAAACATGACACTTTTACAGTAGCGACCATGATTAACAAAGCCCTCTCAAATGTTCAAATCAAAACCGATATTCTGACAGTCGAAAAGCTCTATCGTCCCAGTCATGAGTATGGTTTTTTGAGAGAAACGGATACGGTCAAAGACTATCTAGATTTGGTCCGTAAGAACAGAAGTAGTCGTTTCCCAGTCATTAACCAACACCAAGTGGTTGTCGGGGTTGTTACTATGCGTGACGCAGGAGATAAATCCCCCAGCACGACGATTGATAAGGTGATGACACGTAGTATCTTTGTAACAGGATTAGCGACCAATATTGCCAATGTCAGTCAACGAATGATTGCAGAAGATTTTGAGATGGTTCCCGTTGTCAGAAGTAACCAAACCTTGCTCGGTGTCGTAACACGACGAGATGTCATGGAAAAGATGAGCCGTTCCCAAGTTTCTGCTTTGCCGACCTTCTCAGAGCAAATCGGACAAAAACTCTCTTATCATCATGATGAAGTCGTTATTACTGTTGAGCCCTTCATGCTGGAGAAAAATGGGGTCCTTGCTAATGGAGTCTTGGCTGAAATCCTTAATCACATGACCCAAGACCTTGTTGTCAATAGTGGGCGCAATCTTATCATAGAGCAGATGCTGATTTATTTCTTGCAGGCTGTGCAGATAGATGATACTCTGCGGATTCAGGCTCGTATTATTCACCACACGAGGCGCTCAGCCATTATTGATTATGATATTTATCATGGTCATCAGATTGTTTCAAAAGCAAATGTTACGGTTAAAATTAATTAGAATCTAGGAGAAAAAATGATAACTTTAAAATCAGCACGTGAAATCGAAGCCATGGACAAGGCTGGTGATTTCCTAGCAAGTATCCATATCGGCTTACGTGATTTGATTAAGCCAGGCGTGGATATGTGGGAAGTTGAAGAGTACGTTCGTCGACGTTGTAAAGAGGAGAATTTCCTTCCTTTACAGATTGGTGTGGATGGCGCAGTTATGGATTACCCCTATGCCACTTGTTGCTCTCTCAACGACGAAGTAGCTCACGCTTTTCCACGTCATTACATCTTGAAAGATGGCGATTTGCTCAAGGTTGACATGGTACTGGGGGGGCCGATTGCCAAATCCGACCTCAATGTCTCTAAACTTAACTTCAACAATGTTGAGCAAATGAAAAAATACACCCAAAGTTATACTGGCGGTTTAGCTGACTCATGTTGGGCTTATGCGGTCGGTACACCGTCTGAAAAAGTGAAGAACTTGATGGACGTAACCAAGGAAGCTATGTACAAAGGGATTGAGCAAGCAGTCGTTGGAAACCGTATTGGCGATATTGGTGCAGCCATTCAAGAATACGCTGAAAGTCGCGGTTATGGTGTCGTACGTGATTTGGTTGGTCATGGTGTTGGTCCAACTATGCACGAGGAGCCAATGGTTCCTAACTACGGTATTGCAGGCCGTGGACTCCGTCTCCGTGAAGGAATGGTACTAACCATTGAACCCATGATCAATACTGGTGACTGGGAAATTGATACAGATATGAAGACTGGCTGGGCTCATAAGACTATAGATGGCGGCCTGTCTTGCCAATATGAACACCAGTTCGTGATTACCAAAGATGGACCTGTTATCTTGACTAGTCAAGGTGAAGAAGGAACGTATTAAAATGAAAGGAGCTTAGCTCCTTTTTTTGTGTCAAATTTAGTCAAAATAAATAAGCGTAGCAGACTTCTTACAAATTTATTCTTTTGTAGTAAAATAGGATTAGAATTTTAAGAAAGTAGGTAATTCGTTGGAGTCGATTATATTTCTAGTATCCGTTTTTTTAGCAGGTATCCTGTCCTTCTTTTCACCCTGCATCTTTCCTTTGCTACCTGTCTATGCTGGTATTTTACTGGATGATCAGGGAAATTCGAAAAGCTTTCACTTTTTTGGAAGAGATGTTGCATGGTCAGGCTTAATCCGGACCTTGTGCTTTATTGCAGGAATCTCCCTCATTTTCTTTATTTTAGGATTTGGAGCTGGATTCCTAGGGCACATGCTCTATGCAGACTGGTTTCGTTATGTTATGGGAGCAGTCATTATCCTTTTAGGGCTTCACCAGATGGAAATCTTACATTTCAATAAACTGGAAGTTCAAAAGACTGTCACCTTCAAACAATCAAAGTCTAATCACTATCTGTCAGCCTTTTTGCTCGGGATAACCTTTAGTTTTGGTTGGACCCCTTGTATCGGACCGGTTTTAAGTTCGGTCTTGGCCCTGGCAGCTTCAGGTGGTAATGGTGCTTGGCAAGGAGCTGTGTTAACATTAGTATACACATTGGGAATGGCCCTTCCTTTCATTGTTTTGGCCTTGGCTTCGGGCTGGATTATGCCCTATTTTAGTAAATTAAAACCCCATATGATTCTACTAAAAAAAATCGGGGGAGCTTTGATTATTTTGATGGGATTATTATTAATGCTAGGGCAGTTAAATGCCTTGTCAGGAATTCTTGGATAAAAGGAGAAGAAAATGAAAAAAGTTATTTTTGCTGGATTGAGCCTCATGTCTATATTCTTGTTGATTGCCTGTGGTGAAAAAGAAACTAAACAGACAAGCAGTCCAAAACAACCTGCAGTACAACAAATCGCAGTTGGTAAGGATGCGCCAGACTTCACCTTGCAGTCTATGGATGGTAAAGAAGTCAAGTTATCAGACTATAAAGGGAAAAAGGTCTATTTGAAATTCTGGGCTTCTTGGTGCGGACCATGTAAAAAAAGCATGCCTGAGCTGATGGAATTAGCTGCCAAACAAGATCGAGACTTTGAAATATTGAGTGTCATTGCACCAGGTCTACAAGGTGAAAAAACAGTTCAAGACTTTCCAAAATGGTACCAAGAACAAGGCTACAAGGATATTCCAGTTCTATATGATACGCAAGCAACTACCTTCCAAGCCTACCAAATTCGTAGTATTCCAACAGAATACTTGATTGACAGTCAAGGTAAAATCGGAAAAATCCAATTTGGTGCTATTAGCAACGCTGATGCAGAAGCGGCTTTTAAAGAAATGAAATAAAGAAAAAATCGCGATTATTCGCGATTTTTTTATAGTTTTTCATTGATAAAGCGGATAAATTGATTCCACCAAACCTTCAAAAAGAAGGCTTTTTCTACTTTCTTTTCAGAAACCATTTCAAAAGATGGTTTGTCGGAAGTGAGATAGCCCTGGCCGACCAAATCCTGATCATCATAGGTCAGAGTACCAACAACCTTTCCTTCTTCTAGTGGAGCCATTTCTGATGTTGATTTCGGTGTGAATTGGAGGGCTGGTGTAGTACCGCTTCCGATGCGTTGGACGATGGAAATATCTGACTTAGCGACAGCTGTCACATTATCTTCTTTACCATCCAGAACTGTTACTTTACTATCATTGTATGCTTCACCTTTCTGAACGACGGTTTTTAAGGCAAAGTTTGCAGAAATATAATCTAAAAGTGCTGAAGTAGCAGTAAAACGTGCATAAGGGTTGGTATCTTGTTGATCTGCATTCAAAACAACCGTAATAATACGCATCCCTTTCTCAACAGTTGTTCCCACGAATGAAGCACCAGCTTTATCAGTAGTACCTGTCTTTAGTCCATCAATACCACCACGATAGGCAGGCATTCCCTCCAACATATAGTTGGTTGAGTGGATTTCAAGTCCTGCAAAGGTAGAAGTTGGTTTTTTTGTGATTTCCAAAACTTGAGGATAATCTCGGATGAGGTTACGAGCGACGATTGCAACATCGTAGGCACTCAACTTGTTTTCATCGTCTTTTTTAGAACCAGGATAGATATTATCGCCAAGTGTCTCATTATTTAAACCAGTAGTGTTTACAATAGTTGCATCTTGAATTCCCCATTCAAGAAGTTTAGCCCTCATCTTGTCTACAAAGTCTTTCTCAGAACCAGCAATCTTTTCTGCTAGTGCAATCGCAGCACTGTTCGCGCTGGATACCATTGTAGCCTCTAATAGTTGTTCAACAGTATAATTTCGAGCTTCCATAGGGACGTTACTCGCCTCAGAATTAGTTGTAAGTTTGTAAGGATAGTCCGAAATATCAACAGGTGTTGACAGGCTAATAGTTCCTTGTTCCAGAGCTTCATAGACCAAATAAACTGTAACCAGTTTCGTAATAGAAGCAATTTCTACAGGCTGATTCGCATCTTTCTCATAGAGGATTTTTCCAGTTGTAGCCTCGACAGCAATGGCATGTTTAGCAGCAACATCAAACTCCTGAGCAGAAACAGTAGAAGCTGTTCCAAAAACTAAAAGTGTCATAAAAGATAAAATTATTTTTTTCATATTAGCTTTATTTTATCATAAAGAAAAAAAATATTCTCGCTTTTTTACTAAAGCCATCTTATCTTTTTCAGAAATATGGTAAAATAGAGAGAAGGAGGATACCTATGTTCCGTAGAAACAAATTATTTTTTTGGACAGCTGAAATTTTATTATTAACACTGATTTTCTATCTTTGGAGAGAAATGGGAGCCATCATTACTCCCTTTGTGACAGTTGTGAATACTATCATGATTCCATTTTTGCTTGGTGGATTTTTTTACTACATTACAAATCCAGTCGTTACTTTCTTAGAAAAGAGATGTAAGATCAATCGTCTAATTGGTGTCTTGGTCACTCTTTGTGCCTTGATTGGTGCTATCGTTGTAGGGGTCGTTTATCTCTTGCCGATTTTGATTAATCAGTTGACCAGCTTGATTATTTCTAGTCAAAACATCTATAGTAGACTACAAGATTTAATCATCGATTTGTCCATGAATCCAGTCTTCCAAAATATTGATATTCAACAAACAATTCAACAACTGAATCTCTCCTATGTGGATATCCTCCAGAATATCCTTAATAGCGTTAGCAACAGTTTAGGAAGCGTTCTTTCAGCCTTGTTTAGTACAGTTCTGATTCTCATTATGACCCCTGTATTCTTGATTTATTTCTTGTTGGATGGTCATAAGTTGCTACCAATGTTGGAACGTACCGTCTTAAAGCATGACAAATTGAATCTTTCTAGCCTTTTAACCAATCTCAATACAACTATAGCCCGTTATATCAGTGGAATTGCGATTGATGCGGTTATTATTGGATTTTTAGCCTATATTGGCTATAGCGTTATCGGATTAAAGTACGCCCTAGTTTTTGCTATTTTCTCTGGAATCGCAAATTTAATTCCTTATGTTGGTCCAAGTATTGGCTTAATTCCAATGGTAATTGCGAATGTGTTCACGGATCCTCATCGTATGTTGATTGCGGTTGCTTATATGCTTATTATTCAACAGATTGACGGAAATGTTCTCTATCCACGTATCGTTGGAGGGGTTATGAAAGTACATCCGATTACGATTTTGGTGCTCCTTTTACTGTCAAGTAATATCTACGGTGTCATAGGGATGGTCGTAGCAGTGCCTACTTACTCCATTTTTAAGGAAATTACTAAGTTCCTGGCGAAATTATATGAAAACCATAAAGAAGCTAGGGAACTGGAAAAAATAGAATCCAATTAAAATCAGGGAAACCTGATTTTTTTGATGAAAATACTATCTCTCAAACAAAGATAAGTTTGAATTCATATTGCCATAAAGAAGCAGAAGAACAGGATTTGATAAGATTTAGATTAATTCACAAAATATGTGTAAAACACTTGCAATTTAGCAGAAATTTGATAAAATAGTAAGGAAAGTTAGACTGTATTGCCTACTGTCTATCTATAAAATATATTTTATTGGAGGCTTTTACTCAAATGGCAAAAGAAAAATACGATCGTAGTAAACCACACGTTAACATTGGTACTATCGGACACGTTGACCACGGTAAAACTACTTTGACTGCAGCTATCACAACTGTATTGGCACGTCGCTTGCCTTCAGCAGTTAACCAACCTAAAGACTATGCGTCTATCGATGCTGCTCCAGAAGAACGCGAACGCGGTATCACTATCAACACTGCACACGTTGAGTACGAAACTGAAAAACGTCACTACGCTCACATCGACGCTCCAGGACACGCGGACTACGTTAAAAACATGATCACTGGTGCTGCTCAAATGGACGGAGCTATCCTTGTAGTAGCTTCAACTGACGGACCAATGCCACAAACTCGTGAGCACATCCTTCTTTCACGTCAGGTTGGTGTTAAACACCTTATCGTCTTCATGAACAAAATCGACTTGGTAGACGACGAAGAATTGCTTGAATTGGTTGAAATGGAAATCCGTGACCTCTTGTCAGAATACGACTTCCCAGGTGACGATCTTCCAGTTATCCAAGGTTCAGCTCTTAAAGCTCTTGAAGGTGACTCTAAATACGAAGACATCATCATGGAATTGATGAACACTGTTGATGAGTACATCCCAGAACCAGAACGTGACACTGAAAAACCATTGCTTCTTCCAGTCGAAGACGTATTCTCAATCACTGGACGTGGTACAGTTGCTTCAGGACGTATCGACCGTGGTACTGTTCGTGTCAACGACGAAATCGAAATCGTTGGTATCAAAGAAGAAACTCAAAAAGCAGTTGTTACTGGTGTTGAAATGTTCCGTAAACAACTTGACGAAGGTCTTGCCGGAGATAACGTAGGTGTCCTTCTTCGTGGTGTTCAACGTGACGAAATCGAACGTGGACAAGTTATCGCTAAACCAGGTTCAATCAACCCACACACTAAATTTAAAGGTGAAGTCTACATCCTTACTAAAGAAGAAGGTGGACGTCACACTCCATTCTTCAACAACTACCGTCCACAATTCTACTTCCGTACTACTGACGTTACAGGTTCAATCGAACTTCCTGCAGGTACTGAAATGGTAATGCCTGGTGATAACGTGACTATCGACGTTGAGTTGATCCACCCAATCGCCGTAGAACAAGGTACTACATTCTCTATCCGTGAGGGTGGACGTACTGTTGGTTCAGGTATGGTTACAGAAATCGAAGCTTAATTCGATTAAGTTCCCAGAAGAACAATTATTTAAGTCAGACACTAAAAGAATCTTGCCTTGCAAGGTTCTTTTTTTCTTCTCCTTACTCTATTTGAAGTGCTTCTACTCTAGCAGTATAATAGTTTTTTTGGTATAATAAAAGTTATGGAAATCGAAAAAACCAATCGTATGAACGCCCTTTTTGAATTTTATGCGGCGCTTTTGACAGACAAGCAGATGAACTATATTGAACTCTATTATGCTGATGATTATAGTCTTGCTGAGATTGCTGAAGAGTTCGGTGTCAGTCGTCAGGCTGTCTATGATAATATCAAGCGGACGGAAAAGATTCTAGAAGATTATGAGATGAAACTGCACATGTATTCGGACTACATTGTCCGCAGTCAGATTTTTGACCAGATCTTGGAGCGTTATCCCAAGGATGACTTTCTGCAGGAGCAGATAGAAATTTTAACAAGTATTGATAATAGAGAATAAGTATGGGGAGTATAGTCATCTACAAAGGTATACCCTGTAAACTATTAGCTGCTGAGACTCCTTTTCCCACAAGGCTACAAATCCTCTCGTCTGATTCTATCTTTCGAGCTCTTCAAGAGGGATTTAGCTGTTGGGGATATCCAAATGAGATAATGAAAGAAGTCACTCCAGAAGAACTTGTTTGTTTACAAGATTTTGGACGTTTTCCACCGAATTAATGAAACATAGGAGAAAAAAATGGCATTTGAAAGTTTAACAGAACGTTTACAGAACGTCTTTAAAAATCTACGTAAAAAAGGAAAAATATCTGAGGCTGATGTCCAGGAAGCAACCAAAGAGATTCGTTTGGCCTTGCTGGAAGCCGACGTTGCCTTGCCTGTTGTGAAGGACTTTATCAAGAAGGTTCGTGAACGTGCAGTCGGACACGAGGTCATTGATACACTCAATGCAGCCCAACAGATTATCAAAATCGTTGATGAGGAATTGACAGCTGTTCTAGGTTCTGATACGGCAGAAATTATCAAGTCACCAAAAATTCCAACCATTATCATGATGGTCGGTTTGCAGGGGGCTGGTAAAACGACATTTGCTGGTAAATTGGCTAATAAACTCAAGAAGGAAGAAAATGCACGTCCTTTGATGATTGCTGCGGATATTTATCGTCCAGCTGCCATCGACCAGTTGAAGACACTTGGACAACAGATCGATGTGCCTGTTTTCGCTCTTGGAACAGAAGTACCAGCTGTTGAGATTGTTCGTCAAGGTTTGGAGCAAGCGCAGGCCAACCACAACGACTATGTTTTGATCGATACGGCAGGGCGTTTGCAGATTGATGAGCTCTTGATGAATGAGCTTCGTGATGTTAAGGCCTTGGCTCAACCAAATGAAATCCTGCTCGTCATTGATGCCATGATTGGTCAGGAAGCGGCCAATGTTGCGCGTGAGTTTAATGCTCAGTTGGAAGTGACTGGGGTTATTCTTACCAAGATTGATGGGGATACTCGTGGTGGTGCAGCTTTGTCTGTTCGTCACATCACTGGAAAACCAATCAAGTTCACTGGTACGGGTGAAAAGATAACAGATATTGAAACCTTCCACCCAGATCGTATGTCAAGTCGTATCCTTGGCATGGGGGATATGCTGACCTTGATCGAGAAAGCATCTCAAGAATACGATGAGCAAAAAGCTCTTGAAATGGCTGAGAAGATGCGTGAGAACACCTTTGACTTCAATGATTTCATTGACCAATTAGATCAGGTGCAAAATATGGGGCCAATGGAAGACTTGCTCAAGATGATTCCAGGTATGGCTAACAATCCTGCCCTTCAAAATATGAAGGTGGATGAGCGCCAGATTGCGCGCAAACGTGCCATTGTGTCTTCTATGACACCTGAAGAACGCGAAAACCCTGATCTGTTAAATCCAAGTCGTCGCCGTCGTATCGCTGCTGGTTCTGGAAATACCTTTGTCGAAGTCAATAAATTTATCAAGGACTTTAACCAGGCCAAACAGCTCATGCAAGGTGTCATGTCTGGGGATATGAACAAGATGATGAAGCAGATGGGAATCAACCCAAATAACCTTCCAAAAAATATGCCAAATATGGGAGGGATGGATATGTCTGCCCTTGAAGGCATGATGGGACAAGGTGGAATGCCGGATATGTCAGGTCTCGGAGGAGCAGGCATGCCAGATATGAGCCAGATGTTTGGTGGCGGACTCAAAGGTAAAATCGGCGAATTTGCCATGAAACAGTCTATGAAACGTATGGCCAACAAAATGAAAAAAGCGAAGAAAAAACGTAAATAAAAAATGAAAGCAGAAGTGCTACCTAAAAAAGAACTCTGAATCCGATTCAGAGTTCTTTTGTGTTTGATTGGTTTATTCCCACTCAACAGTTGCAGGTGGTTTACTTGTAATATCGTAGACGATACGGTTAACGTGGTCAACTTCATTTACGATACGAACTGAGATTTTCTGGAGAACTTCCCAAGGAATCTTGGCAAAGTCAGCTGTCATACCATCGATAGAAGTGATCGCACGAATGGCGATGGTGTAGTCATAAGTACGACCGTCACCCATAACACCGACTGAACGAACGCCTGTGTTGACAGTAAAGTATTGCCAGATATCGCGGTCAAGACCAGCTTTAGCGATTTCTTCGCGAAGGATAGCATCAGACTCACGAACAGTTTCTAGTTTTTCTTCAGTGATTTCACCCATGACACGGATAGCAAGTCCTGGTCCTGGGAATGGTTGGCGCCATACGATGTGGTCTGGCATACCAAGCTCTGTACCGAGAGCACGGACTTCGTCTTTATAAAGAGTGTTCAATGGTTCAATCAATTCAAACTGCATATCTTCTGGAAGTCCACCAACGTTGTGGTGTGACTTGATAGTTTGAGCAGTATCAGTTCCAGACTCAATCACGTCAGTGTATAGTGTTCCTTGAGCAAGGAATTTCACATCTTTTAGCTTACTTGCTTCGTCATCAAAGACATAAACAAACTCGTTTCCGATAATCTTCCGTTTTTGTTCAGGGTCAGAAACACCTGCAAGTTTATCAAGGAATCGTTTAGCAGCATCTGCCTTGACGATATTCAACCCAAACTTACCACCAAGCATGTCCATAACTTGGTCTGCTTCCCCTTTACGGAGAAGACCGTGGTCAACAAAGATACAGATCAATTGATCGCCGATTGCTTTCTGGAGAAGAACGCCAACGACAGAAGAGTCAACACCACCTGATAGGCCGAGAAGAACACGCTTGTCACCTACAGTCTCACGGATTTTCTTGATCTGCATATCGATGAAGTTGTCCATTGACCAGTCGCCTTTAGCCTGACAGATGTTAAGGGCAAAGTTGCGAAGGATATCATTCCCGTATACAGAATGGCGAACTTCTGGGTGGAATTGAATACCATAGATGTGCTTGTCAGGGTTTTCAATAGCTGCATAAGGACAGTCAGCAGAAGTTCCAGTACGAACGAAATCAGCTGGAATCTCTGTAACAGCATCGCCATGGCTCATCAAAACAATCTGTTCTTCAGGAGTCCCTTCAAAGAGGGCAGAAGTGGTATGGGTAAGTGGTGATTGGCCATACTCGCGGTTACCAGCATCACCTGCAGGTACAACTTTTCCTCCAAGTTTATGAGTTAAAAGTTGCATACCATAGCAGATTCCCAAAATTGGAATGCCCAGTTCAAAAATTTCTTGGTCAATATCAAATGAACCATCTTCGTATACAGAGTTTGGTCCACCAGAGAGGATGATCCCTACAGGGTTAATCGCACGAACCTCTGCGGCTGAGATTTTATGGCTTTTTAGCTCTGAAAAAACACCGATTTCACGAATACGGCGTGAAATCAGCTGGTTGTATTGGCTACCATAGTCCAGCACGATGATTTTTTCGACATCTTGCAAATCAGTTGAAATGTTGCTCATCTTTTTCCTTTCTCAAAAGAAATATCTTTTTCAATATTCTATCACAAATAGGGGCGAATTACCAACTAAACAAGGCAAAGTTTGACTTTTTCTTAGCAAATACGGTACAATGGAGAAAATAAAGAAAAGAAGTGAGAATCATGTTACCAGCTTATATGAAAATCCACGATCAGATCAAGAAGGATATAGATGAGCATCATTGGAAAATTGGAGAGAGACTTCCAAGTGAGCGAGATTTAGCTGAACAGTTTCAAGTTAGCCGGATGACATTACGCCAAGCCATCTCTCTCTTGGTTGAGGAGGGGGTTTTGGAGCGTCGTGTAGGAAGTGGGACTTTTGTTTCTAGCACTCGAGTTCAAGAAAAAATGCGGGGAACCACTAGTTTTACGGAGATTGTCAAATCCCAAGGGAAAGTTCCCTCTAGTCAGCTCATTTCTTACAGAAGAACCATTCCAAATGAGCAAGAGGTCGCTAAACTAGGGATTACTCCGACAGAGAATATTATTCGAATGGAACGGGTGCGTTACGCTGATCAAGTTCCTCTGGTCTATGAAGTAGCTTCTATCCCCGAAAAGTTTATTAAGAATTTTAAAAAAGAAGAAGTAACCAGTCATTTCTTTCAGACCTTGCAAGAACATGGTTACCGAATTGGAAAATCCCAACAGACAATTTATGCGAGATTGGCTAAGGAAAAGATTGCCCATTACTTAGAAGTCGAGAAAGGGCATGCCATTTTAGCCTTGACTCAGGTCTCTTATCTTGAAGATGGGACGGCTTTCGAGTATGTAAAGAGTCAATACGTGGGCGAGCGCTTTGAATTTTATCTTGAAAATAACTAGTCTAGAAAGGCTAGTTTTTTATTTTAGAAAAGATTAGAATTGTCAAAACAATCTGTCTATGCTTGATTTTATCTATTATTTACTATAAAATGAGAAGGAAAAACGTCAAACTTTTATATTGCAAATAGGAGAAAAAATGACAAAAACATTAAAACGTCCTGAGGTTTTATCACCTGCAGGAACTTTAGAGAAGCTGAAAGTAGCTGTTCAATATGGTGCGGACGCAGTCTTCATCGGTGGGCAGGCCTATGGTCTTCGTAGCCGTGCAGGAAACTTCACCTTTGAACAGATGGAAGAAGGCGTGCAGTTCGCTGCTAAGTACGGTGCCAAGGTCTATGTGGCTGCTAACATGGTTATGCACGAAGGAAACGAAGCTGGTGCAGGCGAATGGTTCCGTAAGTTGCGTGACATCGGAATTGCGGCAGTTATCGTGTCAGATCCGGCCTTGATTATGATTGCAGCAACAGAAGCACCAGGTCTAGAAATCCATCTTTCAACTCAAGCCAGTGCAACTAACTATGAAACTCTAGAGTTCTGGAAAGAACTTGGTCTAACTCGCGTGGTTTTGGCCCGTGAAGTTTCCATGGAAGAATTGGCAGAGATTCGCAAACGTACAGATGTTGAGATTGAGGCCTTTGTCCATGGAGCCATGTGTATTTCTTACTCAGGTCGCTGTACGCTTTCAAACCACATGAGTATGCGAGATGCTAACCGCGGGGGCTGTTCTCAGTCTTGCCGTTGGAAATACGACCTCTACGACATGCCCTTTGGTCAAGAACGCAAGAGTCTTAAAGGTGAAATCCCAGAAGAATTTTCGATGTCTGCCGTCGATATGTCTATGATTGACCATATCCCGGATATGATTGAAAATGGTGTAGACAGTCTTAAAATTGAAGGTCGTATGAAGTCGATTCACTATGTTTCGACAGTAACAAACTGCTACAAGGCGGCTGTGGATGCTTATCTAGAAAGCCCTGAGAAGTTTGAGGCTATCAAACAAGACTTGGTGGACGAGATGTGGAAGGTTGCTCAACGTGAACTGGCAACAGGTTTCTACTACGGTACGCCGTCTGAAAATGAACAGTTATTTGGCGCACGTCGTAAAATTCCTGAATACAAGTTTGTCGCTGAAGTGGTTGCTTATGATGATGCGACTCAAACGGCAACCATTCGTCAACGGAACGTAATCAACGAAGGTGACCAAGTTGAGTTTTATGGACCAGGTTTCCGTCATTTTGAGACTTATATAGAAGATCTTCATGATGCCAAGGGCAATAAAATCGACCGTGCTCCAAATCCAATGGAACTCTTGACAATCAAGGTCCCACAACCTGTTCAAGCAGGGGACATGGTCCGCGCTCTCAAGGAAGGTCTTATCAATCTCTATAAGGAAGATGGAACCAGCGTTACAGTTCGTGCCTAGAGAAGGAAATGTGAATGAATCAAGCACAAGGTTTGTTAGTTGATAATGAAGGTAGATGTATTCATTACCATGGTGAAAAGGATATCGTTTCCCTCCAGTGTTATGAGTGTAAAAAATACTATGCTTGTTATCAGTGCCACAATGCTATGGAAACGCATTTGTTTTCGCCCTATCCCTTGATGCTTTCTGAGGATCGACCGATCTTATGTGGGGGTTGTAAGAGGACAATGACTTTCCAAGATTACCAAAAACAGATGGCTTGTCCTTACTGCAGTGCACCATTTAATCCAGGTTGTAAACAACACTATTCCTACTATTTTAAATAAAATGAATCGATCCAAGTTCTTAACTTGGATTTTTCAGTTTGTTTCAGAAAATATAGTAAAATCAAGAAAAACACGCAAACTAAAATGTAAAAACTTTCTATAGAATAGGGTAAAAATAGCAAAAATAGAAATAAATCAGCTGAAACGCTTCCAACGTAAGTAAAAAGTTGACAAATCAAAATTTTAGGACTAAACTAAGTAAGTAAATTTTAAATAAAAGGAGAATTCATCATGAATTTAACATTTTTCGGTCTTTGTCTTGCCTGTATGGGTGTATCTCTTGCAGAAGGTATGTTGATGAACGGTTTGTTCAAATCAGCAGCTCGCCAACCAGACATCATCCCACAATTACGTAGCTTAATGATCATGGGGATTGCCTTTATTGAAGGAACGTTCTTGGTTACCCTCGTCTTTTCATTCGTCATCAAATAGACAAATGGAACGAGAAGAAAAGGGAGGATTCTAGATGGAAGAAAGTATCAATCCAACCATCAATATTGGTCCTGTTACCTTTGATTTAACCATGTTAGCCATGACCTTGTTGATTGTGGGAGTTGTTTTTGGCTTTATCTATTGGGCAAGTCGCAATATGACTTTGAAACCCAAAGGAAAGCAAAATGTACTTGAGTATTTCTATGACTTCGTTATTGGATTTACAGAACCTAACATTGGTAAAAGCTACATGAAAGACTACTCGCTCTTTTTCCTTTGTCTATTTCTATTTATGGTACTGGCAAATAACCTCGGTTTGATGGCGAAACTTCAAACTACAGATGGGACAAACCTTTGGACATCGCCAACTGCAAATCTCCAGTTTGACTTGGCCTTGTCATTTGGAATTATCCTGATGACCCATATTGAAGGGATTCGTCGCCGTGGGATTAAAAAATATCTAAAAGCCTATATCACACCTGGCTTTATGACTCCCATGAATATCTTAGAAGAGTTTACCAACTTTTTATCACTTGCCTTGCGGGTGTTCGGAAATATCTTTGCTGGAGAAGTGATGGCTAGTTTGCTAATCACTCTATCTCATCAAGCTCTATATTGGTATCCAGTTGCTTTTGGTGCTAACTTGGCTTGGACAGCCTTTTCTGTCTTTATTTCCTGCATCCAAGCCTATGTGTTTACCATGTTGTCTTCTATGTACTTAGGAAATAAGATAAATGATGGAGAAGAGTAGAAAGGAGTAACAGATGCACGTAACAGTAGGTGAATTAATTGGTAACTTTATTTTAATCGCTGGCTCTTTTATCCTTTTGATTGTCTTAGTTAAGAAATATGCGTGGTCAAACTTGACAAGTGTCTTCGAAGAAAGGGCAAATAAAATTGCTGCTGATATTGATGGAGCTGAACAGGCTCGTCAAAAAGCAGAAACTCTTGCCCAAAAACGTGAAGATGAATTGGCTGGTAGTCGCAACGAAGCCAAAACAATCATTGAAAATGCTAAAGAGACTGCAGAGAAGAGTAAAGCAGATATTCTGGCAGATGCTAAAGTAGAAGCAGGTCGCTTAAAAGAGAAGGCGAATCAAGAAATTGCTCAGAATAAAGCTGAGGCTTTGCAAAGTGTTAAGGGAGAGGTGGCAGATTTGACGATTAGTCTCGCTGGTAAAATCATCTCAAAAAACCTTGACAGTCATGCTCATAAGGAACTCATTGATCAGTATATCGATCAGCTAGGAGAAGCCTAATGGACAAGAAAACAGCAAAGGTAATTGAAAAATACAGCATGCCTTTTGTCCAATTAGTGATTGAAAAAGGAGAAGAGGACCGGATTTTTTCAGACTTGGATCAAATCAAGCAAGTCGCAGAAGAAACGGGCTTACCTTCTTTTTTAGCTCAGGTGGCAGTTGATGAGTCTGATAAGGAAAAAACAGTTGGTTTCTTTCAAGACTCTGTCTCACCTTTAATGCAAAACTTTATTCAGGTTCTGATTTACAATCACAGAGCAAATCTTTTTTATGATATCATTGTTGATTGTTTGAATCGTCTTGAAAGAGAAACCAATCAGTTTATAGTCACGATTTCTTCAGCTCATCCTTTAACAGATGAACAGAAGGAACGTTTGCTTCCCTTGATAGAGAAAAAAATGTCTCTGAAAGTACGGAGTATTAAAGAACAAATTGATGAAGGACTCATTGGTGGTTTTGTCATTTTTGCTAATCACAAGACAATTGATGTGAGTATTAAACAACAACTTCGAGTTGTTAAAGAAAATTTGAAATAGAAAGTGGTGTTCTTTTGGCAATTAACGCACAAGAAATCAGCGCTTTAATTAAGCAACAAATTGAAAATTTCAAACCCAATTTTGATGTGTCTGAAACAGGTGTTGTAACCTATATCGGGGACGGGATTGCGCGTGCTCACGGTCTTGAAAATGCCATGAGTGGAGAGCTGTTGATCTTTGAAAACGGCTCTTATGGGATGGCACAAAACTTGGAGTCTACAGACGTTGGGATTATCATCCTTGGAGACTTTACAGATATTCGTGAAGGTGATACTATTCGCCGTACAGGTAAAATTATGGAAGTACCTGTTGGGGACAGCCTAATCGGACGTGTTGTCGACCCACTTGGTCGTCCAGTTGATGGTCTTGGTGATATCCATACTGACAAGACTCGTCCAGTAGAAGCGCCAGCTCCTGGCGTTATGCAACGTAAGTCTGTATCAGAACCATTGCAAACAGGTTTGAAAGCTATTGACGCCCTAGTACCGATTGGTCGTGGTCAACGTGAGTTGATTATCGGTGACCGTCAGACAGGGAAAACAACCATTGCGATTGATACAATCTTGAACCAAAAAGGGCAAGATATGATCTGTATCTACGTAGCAATTGGACAAAAAGAATCAACAGTCCGTACACAAGTAGAAACACTTCGTCAGTACGGTGCCTTGGACTACACAATCGTTGTGACAGCCTCTGCTTCACAACCATCTCCATTGCTCTTCCTAGCTCCTTATGCCGGAGTTGCTATGGCGGAAGAATTTATGTACCAAGGCAAGCATGTTTTGATCGTTTACGATGATCTTTCAAAACAAGCGGTCGCTTATCGTGAACTTTCCCTCTTGCTTCGTCGTCCACCAGGTCGTGAAGCCTTCCCAGGGGATGTTTTCTACCTTCACAGTCGTTTGCTTGAGCGCTCAGCTAAAGTTTCTGATGAACTTGGTGGTGGATCTATTACAGCCCTACCATTTATCGAGACACAAGCTGGAGATATCTCTGCCTATATCGCAACCAACGTGATTTCTATCACTGACGGACAAATCTTCCTTGGTGATGGTCTCTTCAATGCGGGTATTCGTCCAGCCATCGATGCGGGTTCATCTGTATCCCGTGTAGGTGGTTCAGCACAGATTAAAGCTATGAAGAAAGTTGCTGGTACACTCCGTATCGACCTTGCTTCATACCGTGAGTTGGAAGCCTTCACTAAGTTTGGTTCTGACTTGGATGCAGCAACACAGGCTAAGTTGAACCGTGGACGTCGTACTGTGGAAGTATTGAAACAACCTGTTCATAAACCACTACCTGTTGAGAAACAAGTAACCATTCTCTATGCTTTGACACATGGTTTCTTGGATACGATTCCTGTAGATGACATTGTTCGTTTTGAGGAAGAGTTCCATACTTTCTTTGATGCTCATTATCCAGAGATTTTGGAAACCATTCGTGAAACAAAAGACTTGCCAGAAGAAGAAGTCTTGGATGCTGCGATTACAGAGTTTCTCAATCAATCCAGCTTCCAATAAGAATAGAGGTGTCAGATGGCAGTATCTCTAAATGATATTAAAACAAAAATCGCCTCAACCAAAAACACTAGTCAAATCACTAATGCCATGCAAATGGTATCGGCTGCCAAACTCGGTCGCTCTGAAGAAGCAGCTCGCAACTTCCAAGTTTACGCTCAGAAAGTTCGTAAGCTTTTGACGGATATTCTGCATGGTAACGGATCTGGTGGTTCTACCAATCCGATGCTGATCAGTCGCCCAGTTCAGAAAACAGGCTATATCGTTATCACTTCAGACCGTGGCTTGGTTGGAGGTTATAATGCTTCCATCCTTAAAGCCGTTATGGAGTTGAAAGAAGAATACCATCCAGATGGTAAAGGTTTTGAAATAATCTGTATTGGTGGTATGGGAGCTGATTTCTTTAAGGCTCGTGGTATTCAGCCAATCTATGAACTACGTGGTTTGGCAGATCAACCTAGTTTTGATGAAGTTCGTAAAATTATTTCAAAAACGATTGAGATGTACCAAAACGAACTTTTTGATGAATTGTACGTCTGTTACAACCATCATGTCAATACTCTCACAAGTCAAATGCGTGTGGAACAAATGCTTCCGATTGTTGACTTGGATCCAAATGAAGCGGATGAAGAGTATAGCTTGATCTTTGAGTTGGAAACGAGCCGTGATGAGATTCTAGAGCAGTTGTTGCCACAGTATGCCGAAAGTATGATTTACGGGGCTATTATCGATGCCAAGACAGCTGAAAATGCTGCAGGTATGACAGCCATGCAAACGGCGACCGATAATGCTAAGAAGGTCATCAATGATTTGACAATCCAGTATAACCGTGCTAGACAGGCGGCGATTACACAAGAAATTACAGAAATCGTAGCGGGGGCTAGTGCCTTAGAATAAGGCTTTGCCTCCCTCGTATCAAAATGAACTTAGGACCTAGTTGAACTAGGAACCGACAGTATCTTATATAGAATAGGAGAAGGAGATGAGTTCAGGTAAAATTGCTCAGGTTATCGGACCCGTTGTAGACGTCTTGTTTGCAGCAGGGGGAACACTTCCTGAGATTAACAATGCACTTGTCGTCTACAAAAATGACGAAAGAAAAACAAAAATCGTCCTTGAAGTAGCCTTGGAGTTGGGTGATGGTATGGTCCGTACGATCGCCATGGAATCAACAGATGGTTTGACTCGTGGAATGGAAGTTTTGGACACAGGCCGTCCAATCTCCGTTCCAGTAGGTAAAGAAACTTTGGGACGTGTCTTCAACGTTTTGGGAGATACCATTGACTTGGATGCTCCTTTCGCTGAGGACGCTGAGCGTCAGCCAATTCATAAGAAAGCTCCAACTTTTGATGAATTGTCTACCTCATCTGAAATCTTGGAAACAGGGATTAAGGTTATCGACCTTCTTGCCCCATACCTTAAAGGTGGTAAAGTTGGACTTTTCGGTGGTGCCGGAGTTGGTAAAACTGTCTTGATCCAAGAATTGATTCACAACATTGCCCAAGAACACGGTGGTATTTCAGTATTTACTGGTGTTGGGGAACGTACTCGTGAAGGGAACGACCTATACTGGGAAATGAAAGAATCAGGCGTTATCGAGAAAACAGCCATGGTATTTGGTCAGATGAATGAACCACCAGGAGCCCGTATGCGTGTTGCCCTTACTGGTTTGACAATCGCTGAATACTTCCGTGATGTAGAAGGCCAAGATGTGCTTCTCTTTATCGACAATATCTTCCGTTTCACTCAAGCTGGTTCAGAAGTATCTGCCCTTTTGGGTCGTATGCCTTCAGCCGTTGGTTACCAGCCAACACTTGCTACGGAAATGGGTCAATTGCAAGAACGTATCACATCAACTAAGAAGGGTTCTGTAACCTCTATCCAGGCTATCTATGTGCCAGCGGATGACTACACTGACCCTGCGCCAGCAACAGCCTTCGCTCACTTGGATTCAACAACAAACTTGGAACGTAAGTTGGTACAGTTGGGTATCTACCCGGCCGTTGACCCTCTAGCTTCAAGCTCTCGTGCCTTGGCACCTGAGATTGTTGGTGAGGAGCACTATGCAGTTGCTGCTGAGGTTAAACGTGTCCTTCAACGTTACCATGAATTGCAAGATATCATTGCTATCCTTGGTATGGATGAACTTTCTGATGAAGAAAAGACCTTGGTTGCACGTGCCCGTCGTATCCAGTTCTTCTTGTCTCAGAACTTTAACGTTGCAGAACAATTTACTGGTCAACCTGGTTCTTATGTGCCAGTAGCAGAAACAGTTCGTGGCTTTAAGGAAATCCTTGAAGGAAAACATGACCAGCTACCAGAAGATGCCTTCCGTGGTGTCGGTTCAATCGAAGACGTCATTGCTAAGGCAGAAAAAATGGGATTTTAAGAGGTGATCTATGGCTCATTTAACTGTCCAGATCGTGACACCAGATGGCCTCGTCTATGATCACCATGCCAGCTTTGTATCGGTACGAACTCTGGATGGTGAGATGGGGATCTTGCCACGACATGAAAATATGATTGCGGTTTTAGCGGTTGATGAAGTGAAGGTGAAACGTATCGATGATGATACTCATGTGAACTGGATTGCAGTGAACGGAGGAATTATCGAGATTGCTAATGATATCATTACTATTGTAGCAGACTCAGCAGAGCGTGCTCGTGATATTGATATCAGTCGGGCAGAACGTGCGAAACTTCGCGCTGAACGAGAAATCGAAGAAGCCCATGACAAGCACTTGATTGACCAAGAACGTCGCGCAAAAATCGCATTGCAACGTGCTATCAACCGTATCAATGTCGGAAATAGACTATAAAAAAATGAACTTGAATTTCAAGTTCATTTTTTTTAATGTGGAAAGTTGATGCAGACTGCTTCAGGGACATGGAAGTCGTTAGAAAGCTCTGCAAGACGACCACTTTTAGGATTGCGCTTAAAGACGGTTGCGTTATCAGAATCTTGATGAACAGCAATGAGAAACTCTTGATCAGGAGTTAGGTCGAAATCACGTGGATTTTTACCATGACTTGGTACAATCTCTAATAATTCCAAGCTACCATCAGCGAGGATTGTATAGACTGCAATGGAATCATGACCTCGGTTGGATACATAGAGGTATTTTCCATCTTTAGAAAGACGAATGGCAGCAGTAGCATTAAAGCCTTCGTATCCATCTGGTAAGGTTGAAATAACTTGCATGCGTTCAAATTCACCAACTCCATCATAAATCAAGACCTCTATAGTGCTATTAAGTTCGCAGATGAGATAGGCAATCTTATAGTGGTGGTGGAAAACGATGTGGCGAGCCCCTGCTCCAGCTTGGCTGTGATAAGTGTAGAGTTTATTTAGTTTTCCCTCTAAGCTAACATCATAGGTTGTTACCTCATCTGTTCCTAGATCACATGTGACAAGGTACTGGTCAGGTGTTAGATCCGTAAAGTGTACATGTGGGGAAGCTTGGTTTTCATGAGGACCTTGTCCACTATGCTGATCTAGATCTGTTTGGATGAGGTTACCATCCGTTTGACGTTTATAAACCAGAACTTGACCCTTATGATAGTTGGCCCCATAAACGAGACCACGCTTTTCATCCACTGCCACATAACAATGGGGGGCGCCTTCTTCAACCACATGATTTAGCAAAGTACCATCAGTCTTGTAAGCAGCGATTCCACCTAAGCCATCCTGGCTCCCTACAGTGTATAAGTGTTTCTGCTGGTCAAAGGCAAGGTAGGTTGGACTTGGTTCAGCAGCAAAAAGTTCAAGATTTGCAAGCTGGCCTGTTTCTGTATCAAAATCTGCCTTGTAAATCCCTTTAGATAAGCGACGAGTGTAAGTTCCAAAATAAACAGTTTCTTTCATGTCCATACCTCTTAATAATGATAAGTTCATTATACCACAAAATTGGCAGTCATGAAGCACTAGATTCATCCATGTAAGCACTTTAAAAAAGAGTTATTTTAGTCTAAAAATGGTATAATGAGAGAATGACAGAAAGGATGTATTTATGGAACATAAAGAGAAACATTTTAGCCTATCTTGGTTTTTTAAGTGGTTTTTAGATAATAAAGCCATCACTGTATTTTTAGTAACCTTGTTACTGGGGCTAAACATTTTTATTCTAAGTAAGATTAGTTTTATCTTTTTACCGGTTTTGGATTTTCTAGGAGTTGTCATGTTGCCAGTTATTTTATCTGGTTTACTTTATTATCTCCTCAATCCGATTGTTGACTGGATGGAGAAACACAAGATCAATCGTGTTCTTGCTATCAGTATAGTTTTTGTCATTATTGGACTTTTTATCATTTGGGGATTGGCAGTCGCAATTCCTAATCTGCAACGTCAAGTCTTAAATTTTGCGAAGAATGTGCCGACATACCTGGAAGATGCTGATAAGGTGATCAATGACCTTGTAACCAAACGCTTGCCAGATGATTTTAGACCACAGTTGGAGCAGGTTCTTTCCAATGTTTCTAGTGAGGCGACCATGTGGGCCAGCAAAATCTCTTCTCAAGCTGTTAACTGGGTTAGCGCCTTTATCAGTAGCGTTTCTCAGGTGATTGTAGCGGTCATTATCGTACCCTTTATGCTCTTCTATCTCTTGCGTGATGGAAAAGGCTTGCGAGATTACCTGACTAAATTCATCCCAAACAAGTTAAAAGAACCTGTCGGACAAGTTTTGTCAGATGTTAATAAACAGTTATCAAACTACGTTAGAGGGCAGGTTACAGTTGCTATTATCGTGGCAATTATGTTTATTATCTTCTTTAAGATTATTGGTCTCAGATATGCTGTGACTCTTGGTATTACGGCTGGTATCCTCAATCTAGTACCTTACTTGGGTAGTTTTCTAGCGATGTTGCCTGCTCTGGTTTTGGGCTTAATAGCGGGCCCTGTCATGCTTTTGAAAGTAATTATTGTCTTTATTATTGAACAAACGATTGAAGGTCGCTTCGTTTCTCCGCTTATTTTAGGTAGTCAGCTAAACATCCATCCAATCAATGTCCTCTTTGTTCTCCTAACTTCAGGTTCTATGTTTGGTATTTGGGGAGTCTTGCTGGGAATCCCTGTCTATGCCTCTGCCAAGGTCGTTATTTCAGCTATCTTTAACTGGTATAAAAAAGTCAGCGGTCTGTATGAAGAAGAAGGGGAGGAAATCAAGAGTGAACAATAGTCAACGCATGCTCCAGGCTTTGGATGAACAGGATTTAACCAAAGCAGATCATTATTTTCACAAAGCCCTCGAAACAGATTCAAGTGAAGTTCTTTACGAACTAGCAAGCTATTTAGAGGGAATTGGCTTTTATCCTCAAGCTAAAGAAATTTACCAAAAAATCGTTACAGAATTTCCAGAAGTGAATCTGAATTTAGCAAGCATTGCTAGTGAGGATGGCAATGTTGAGGAAGCTTTTGCTTACCTTGAGGAAATCACACCCGAAAGTGACTGGTACGTGTCGGCCTTGGCCTTGAAGGCTGACCTCTATCAATTGGAAGGATTGACAGATGTAGCGCGTGAAAAGTTACTGGAAGCCTTAAATTACTCAGATGATACCTTATTAGTTTTTGGTTTGGCTGAGTTGGATAGCGAGCTAGGGAATTATCAGGAAGCTATTCAGGGGTATGCTCAATTAGACAATCGCTCTATCTATGAGCAAACGGGTGTCTCAACTTATCAACGAATTGGCTATGCTTATGCCCAGTTAGGTAAGTTTGAAGCTGCAACAGAATTCTTAGAAAAAGCTTTAGAATTAGAATACGATGACCAAACTGCCTTTGAACTGGCTAGCCTTTACTTTGACCAAGAAGAGTATCAAAAATCTGTTCTTTACTTTAAGCAAATTGATACCATTTCACCTGATTTTGAAGGATATGAATATGGTTATAGTCAAGCATTGCACAAGGAACATCAGGTGGAAGAGGCCCTTCGTATCGTTAAACAAGGTTTGGAGAAAAATCCATTTGAAACTCGGCTCTTGCTAGCTGCTTCACAGTTTTCGTATGAATTGCATGATCCTAGTGGTGCTGAGCAGTTTCTCCTTACTGCAAAAGAAGATGCAGAGGATACAGAAGAAATATTTCTTCGCCTTGCAACCATTTATATGGAACAAGAGCGGTACGAAGATATCATCGCTCTCCAAAGTCAAGAACCTGAAAACCTCCTGACCAAGTGGATGATTGCCCGTTCTTATCAGGAAATTGAGGATTTAGATAAGGCCTATGAGTTCTATCAGGAACTATCGCTTGATCTCAAGGATAATCCTGAATTTCTGGAGCAGTATACTTATCTTTTGCGTGAATTGGGGTATTTTGAAGAAGCCAAAGTGCAAGCTGAAGCTTATTTAAAACTCGTTCCAGATGATGTTCAGATGCAAGAACTATTAGAGACACTTTAAGGATTTCTATTTTTTGTAAAATTTTATTAACAGAAACGAATGACTTTAAATGAATGATTTGAAAGACCTCAGAGGTCTTTTCTTTTTTACTAATATAATATAAATGTTAGAATTTCTTATAGCCAATTTAGATGAAGTTTTGAACGATGAAAGCCTGCTACACCCTATAAAATAAGAGTTTAAAGGTATGATTTGAACATCGAACTACTATGAAATACTTGACAAATTTATATAAGAATATATAATAATAAACAGGGGAATCTATCCCCAAAAATAAAGGAGGCAAATGTTGTGAAAAAGATTAATAAAAAACTTTCTCATGCATTCATGGCGCTATTGTTAGTAGCTTCAGTATTTATCCCAGTACTAAGAACTAGCAATGTGGTTAAAGCTGCTGAACTACCATCTAGTAGCTATACGCTAACGACAGTACCGACAATTAACAATAATAAGTTAGTTGATGGTGCAGAGTATGGTGAAGGGAAATTTTACCTTCAAACCACTTACAAATTCGACAACTCAACAACGTTGAAGAATGGTGACTTTATGGTTTATAAAGTTCCAAATGAATTCAAAATTGAAACAGATTCAACTACTGAAATCTTTGGTAACGATGGAGTCACTAAAGTTGCTGAGTTAACGACAAATAAGTCTGTAAATACAGCGACTGTAACGGTAACTAACGAAGATTATTTTGCTAACTTACCTGAAGAGAAACAAATTTCGGCCTTATTTACTGTTGTATGGGCTGATAATGTTGAACTCAATAAATCATATCCAATCGACATTCCTGGAGCAGGAGTATACAATTTGACTCGTATTGTTCCAGATGAGGATCCAACAGGATTTACTAAATGGGGAGTTCAAGATACGAACGATCCAAATTATATTAATTGGTATATTCGCGTAAACAAATATGCAAATCCTTATGAAGGCGTTTCGATTCAAGATACAATCCCTGAAGGGCAAGTATTAGCTAGTGAGATTACAGGTTACTACTTTACTGAATGGGGTAAGGATGAACATCATCCTCTTTTGAATCCAAGTCACATTGTTGTTCAAGATTCTAATCGCTTCACTATTACTCCAAATGGTAATGGTGATCTAACCAACCAAGGTTTGTATGTAGTTTATAAGACTCGTATCACAGCTCCAGTTGATAATACAACAAAGAAAGCTTTCAATAACGTTAAAATTACGACTTCGACTGAAAACTTTGATGTAGAAGGTTTTGCACCATTAACCACAACTGAAGGTATTAGTTCTGGTTCACGTTCTACAGAAGTTTCATTTGAGGTTTCTAAGCAGTTAAAAGGAAAAGACTTAGCTGCTGAAGAATTTAGCTTCCAACTACTTGATCCAAACGGTTCAGTTGTTGAAACTGTTAAGAATGATAAAGATGGCAAAGTGAAATTTAAAGCCGTTAAATTCTCTACAGTGGGTACTTATAAGTATCAGATCAAAGAAGTTAATGATCAAAAACCAGGTTTTGCTTACGATGATAAGACTATTAACGCAGAAGTTACTGTAACAGATGTTTATGGTGAGAAGTTTGCAAGTGTTAAATATGACAATAAAGTTTTTGTAAATTCGTATTCTGCTAAATCTGCAACAACTTCAATTACTGCTAAAAAAGTCCTAAATGGTAAAACTCTTGAGGCAGATAAATATGAATTTGAATTGAAAGAAGGCGACAAACTTGTATCTACAGCTAAGAATGCTGCAGACGGAACAGTTGCTTTCCCAGCGATTAAATACACTGCTGCAGGAACTCACACCTACACGATCACTGAAAAAGATGGTGGTGAAGCTGGTGTAATTTATGATAAAAATGCTTATACAGTAACAGTAAAAGTTGTAGACAATGGTCAAGGTCAACTTGTAGCAACAGTTACAGGTAATAATCCAACCATCACAAATACTTATGTTGCTGAGACTCCGGGTTCTTCAGATAACAAACCTAAACAACCAGAAGAAAATAAAGAACTACCAAATACTGGTACATCTGAAATGACTATCTTGCTTACTGTTGTAGGAGTAGTACTTGCATTTGGTTCCATTCTCTTATTCCGTTTCAAAAAAGTTAAATAATCTAGTTGAAAAATTTTGATGCCCTTGCTATGGCATCATCAAAGAGCCACTTGTATGGATAGTAGAAATGATACTATTCTTATAAAGTGGTTCTTTTTTTATATCTCTAGAGGTATGAAGTGAATGAGAGTAAATAGAGTTTTATATCATTGAAATCTTTATAGATATTTGATAAAAAAATTTGATCATTGTTCTCTCAGAATTAGAAGTTAAACCTATATTCTCGTCTAGAATCCTTATAATTCTTCGAATTCTGTAAGATGATATTTCGCTCTTATTTCTTAGATAAAGGTGTATAGTTCAAGAATTATAGAATTTTTTTACAAAAACCCTTGCTAAATTGTTTATTTATGCTATAATAGGAACAATAATTTTTAGGAGGTGCAGTATGTCTTATATGTTTGAGATATTACCAAGTTTATTGAACGGTGCAAGTATGACTCTTCAAGTCTTTGCTCTGGTCTTGATCTTTTCAATTCCTTTAGGTATTGTCGTTGCCTTTGCTTTGCAAGTTCGTTGGAAACCCCTCCATTATCTGATTGACCTTTATATTTGGGTGATGCGAGGGACTCCATTGCTCTTGCAATTAATCTTTATTTACTATGTTCTCCCTAGTATTGGGATTCGTTTAGATCGTTTGCCTGCTGCTGTGATCGCTTTTGTATTGAACTATGCAGCCTACTTTGCAGAAATCTTTCGTGGAGGGATTGAAACCATACCCAAAGGACAGTATGAAGCTGCTAAGGTCTTGAAGTTTAGTCCATTTGACACAGTGCGCTATATCATTCTTCCTCAGGTTACAAAGATTGTCTTACCGAGCGTCTTTAATGAAATTATGAGTTTGGTCAAGGATACTTCATTGGTTTATGCCCTTGGGATTTCAGATTTGATTTTGGCAAGTCGGACAGCAGCCAATCGAGATGCTAGTCTTGTTCCTATGTTCTTAGCCGGGGCGATTTATTTGATTATGATTGGTCTTGTAACCATTGTAGCGAAAAAACTTGAGAAGAAGTACAGTTATTACAGATAGGAGGATTGCTATGTTAGAATTACGAAATATCAACAAGGCCTTTGGTGGCAAACAAATCTTAACCAATTTCAGCCTATCAATTCCTGAAAAGCAAATCCTTGCAATCGTAGGTCCATCAGGAGGCGGAAAGACAACCCTATTACGTATGCTAGCTGGACTGGAAACCATCGATTCGGGGGAAATCTACTATAACGGCGAATCGCTAGCTATAGACGAACTAGAAAAGCGCAATCTTCTGGGATTTGTTTTCCAAGATTTTCAACTCTTTCCGCATTTGTCAGTTCTAGATAACTTAACTCTGTCGCCCATAAAAACGATGAGCATGGAGAAGGAAGTTGCTGAGAAGAAGGCGCGTGGTTTGTTAGAACAGCTTGGGTTAGCTGGGCACGCAGATGCCTTTCCGTTCTCACTTTCAGGTGGGCAAAAACAGCGGGTGGCCTTAGCGCGCGCTATGATGATAAACCCAGAAATTATTGGATATGATGAGCCTACATCGGCCTTAGATCCAGAATTGCGATTAGAAGTAGAAAAACTTATCCTTCAAAATAAAGAGCGTGGGATGACTCAGATTGTTGTGACCCACGATCTTCAGTTTGCGGAAAACATTGCTGATCAGATCCTTAAGGTTGATCCAAAGTAGGAATAGGAGGTGCCTATGAAGAGAAAGAAAATTGCCCTTGTACTTGCTCTGTTCTTTAGCTTCTTCCTGACGGCTTGTACTCAGAAGGCAAGTGATCCAAATCAGGATAATTGGGCCAAATATCAAAAACAGGGAAGCATTACCATTGGCTTTGACAATACCTTTGTTCCCATGGGATTTGAGGAAAAGAATGGCCAGTATGCGGGCTTTGATATCGACCTAGCCCAAGCTGTTTCTGAAAAGCTAGGAATTCAGATTAAATTTCAACCCATCGACTGGGATATGAAAGAAACCGAACTACAAAATGGTACTATTGATGCCATCTGGAATGGCTATACAGCAACAGATGAACGGAAAGAGAAGGTTGCCTTTACCATTCCTTACATGGAAAATCAACAAGTTTTGGTCTCTAAAAAGTCTCAAAATATTCACTCAATTCAGGATATGACTGACAAAGTTTTAGGGGCCCAGGCAGGATCTTCTGGCTATTTGAATTTTGAAGGACAACCCGAACTACTCAAGAATCGAGTGAAAGATCAGAAGGCCAATCAATACCAAAGTTTCAATGAAGCCTTAATTGATTTGAAAAATGACCGGATTGATGCCTTGTTGATTGACCGGGTATATGCTAATTATTATCTCCAGTCTGAAGGAATATTAAATGACTACATTGTCTTTTCAGCTGGATTTGAAAGTGAAGCTTTTGCAGTGGGTGTTAGACCTGCTGATAAAACTTTGCTAGCTGCTTTGAATCAAGCCTTTATCTCACTATACCAAGAAGGAAAATTTCAGGAAATCAGCCAGAAATGGTTTGGGGAAGATGTAGCCACCAGTCAAGTTAAAAATCAAGAATAAGAAAAGAGATTGAGTTTTTCCTCAGTCTCTTTTTGCATCGAAAAATCCCCCGGCAAGTACCAGAGGATAAGAGCTTATTTCATTGTTGGGAAAAGTAATACATCACGGATTGTAGTTGTATCTGTGAGGAGCATGCAGAGACGGTCGATACCGATTCCCAAACCACCAGTTGGTGGCATTCCGTATTCAAGGGCCTCGATGTAGTCGTAGTCGATACCCGTTGCTTCATCGTCTCCAAGTTCTTTAGCTTTTGCTTGTGCTTCAAAACGGCTAAGTTGGTCAATTGGGTCGTTCAACTCAGTAAAGGCATTACCGTATTCCTTGGTCATAATGAAGAGCTCGAAACGGTCAGTAAATCGTTCGTCTTCAGGATTTTTCTTCGCAAGTGGAGAGACAGCTACTGGATGTCCATAGACAAAGGTTGGTTGAATCAAGGTTTCTTCAACAAATTCTTCAAAGAAAGCGTTGATGATGTGGCCAACTTCAGTGTAGTGTTTCTCAACTGGAACTTTCTTCTCAGTAGCGATAGCTTTAGCTTCTTCGAAAGTCATTTCTTGCCAGAAGTCTACACCGGTGATTTTCTTGATCGCATCCACCATGTGAACACGTTTGAAAGGTTCGTTGATTTTGATTTCAGTTCCTTGGTAGTTAACTGGACCATCACCCTTAACTGACTTAGCAGCGTGTTGGATAATACCTTCAGTTAAGTCCATGATGTCTTGGAAGTCAGCATAAGCTTGGTAAACTTCGATAGAAGTAAACTCAGGGTTATGAGTAGCATCCATTCCTTCGTTACGGAAGATACGGCCAATTTCATAAACACGTTCCATACCACCAACGATAAGGCGTTTCAAGTGAAGCTCAGTCGCGATGCGAAGCACCATGTCAATATTCTGTGCATTGTGGTGAGTGATAAATGGACGAGCAGCAGCACCACCAGCTTCATTGTGAAGAACAGGTGTTTCCACTTCAAGGAAACCTTTTTGATCAAGATAACGACGGATTTCAGAGATGATTTTTGAACGAGTAACAAAGCGTTCGAAGCTTTCACGGTTAGAAATCAAGTCAAGGTAACGTTTACGATAAATTGTTTCAACGTCAGTCAAACCGTGGAATTTCTCAGGAAGTGGGCGAAGTGCTTTAGACAAGTGAGTGATATGAGTTGCCTTGATAGAGAGTTCACCCATATCTGTACGCATGACTTCACCTTCGACACCGAGGAAGTCACCGAGGTCAGCCTTTTTGAAGATTTCGTAGTTTTCTTCACCGACTTCATCTTTACGAACGTAGATTTGGATTTGACCTTCACGGTCTTGGAGATGGGCAAAGCCAACTTTCCCTTTACCACGTTTAGTTACTAAGCGTCCAGCGATAGTAGCAGTTTCATTTAGTTCATGTAATTGTTCTTTATCAAGTTCTGCAAATTTGTCTTTTAGTTCTTGAGAGTTAGCAGTACGTTCAAAACGTTTTCCGAAGGGATCGATTCCTTGTTCACGGAGCGCAGCCATTTTTTCACGGCGAACGATCTGCTGGTCATTTAGTTCTTCCATATGTTCTGTAGACATGGGTTCCTCCTAATTTTACTCAAAATTTGATACGATGAGTCATTTTTTGCGATACTCCCATTTTATCATAAATAGCAGAGAAATTCACGGATATTCTTTGAAAACTAAAAAGAACTTGACTATTAAGGTCAAGTTCCATTATTTTCTTTGATAGGAAGTGTCATTCCATCTTTTCAGAGTGAAGGTTTCAAAATCATCGGTCTCTAAAACTGTCAGACTAGCATTGGCCAAGCCTCCATCTTTGCGAAGGTGAGCCTCTTTATAGCCTAAGAGAGTGCGTAGGCTAGCAGTGAGATTTGCCCCATGCCCGACAATCAGAACTCTTTCAGCCGGACTTCCTTTCAGAGATTTGATAAACTGAATGGTTCGCTGAGTCGTAGAGTAGAGAGATTCGGCTTCAAACATCCTCGTATCAAACTGAGCCAGATTAGAGCGAAAGGCCTTGATTTGTTGTGGGTAGATGGCATTGAGCGTAGCGATTTTTAATCCCTCTAGTTTGCCAAGTTGCCATTCACGTAGGTCAGGAATGCTCTTTAAAGGACAAGGGGCCTGGAGTTGACTTTGGATAATTTCAGCAGACTTAACTGCTCTGGGTAAATCACTAGAATAAATCGTATCAAAAGGAATTTCCTTGAGATACTGCCCTAGTTGTTTTAGTGTGTCAATGGACTCTGGAAGAAGGGGAGAGTCACCGCTAGCACCTTGAAAACGTCCTTCAAGATTCCAGAGGGTGCGACCATGACGGACAAAATAGAGTTTCATCAGTTGTTTTCCTCCAAGATGTCAGCAAAGTCCGCTTTTACAAAGCTGGCTAAGTCTTGAGGTCGGATGATGATACTATGCCCGACTTCTCCAGCAGAGACAATCATTTTGTCTAAATACAAAGCAGTCTGATCAATAAAAATGGGATAATTATGTTTTTGGCGAATGCCGACGGGGTTATTAGCCCCATGAATATAGCCTGTCGTTTTTTCTAGGTCTTTTTGAGGAATCATGCTCACTTTTTTATTACCAGAAACCTTTGCTAGTTTTTTCTCAGCGAGGTGTTCTGTTATGGGAACGATTCCGATGATTGGCCCCGTCTTATCACCCAGCAGAGCCAAGGTTTTAAAGATATGAGTTCGATCATATTCCGAAGGAAGTTCACCCTCAAGCGCATTGATCTGAATACCAGAATGGTCAATACCCGCCTTGGTCAAGATTTGTTCGACCAAGGTTTTTTTAATCTTAACTTTCTTTGCCATTATTTATACTTATCCTCCAATTGACTCATCCAGATACCAAGCCAAATACCAAGCGCAAAGAAGAAGGCGATGAGAACATAACTCACAATAGAAAGTCCAGTGTATTGGATACTTTCAGCACTTCCAGCATTTGGAATCAAAATCAAGAGGGTGCTTGATAGCACAATTCCAATAATAAAGTGATAAACACGGGAGTGGTAGTTGTTCAAGGCATGGTCCATTAATTTTGAAAAAATGATGAGGGTTGCACCTGCACCAATTCCGATAGGAAGGAAAGTACCGAATAAATCAAAGGTCTTAAAACCAGTTAGCATTGGAGCGTACAGCCCTAAAATCAAGAGTAGATTTGACGGACTTAAACCAGGCACCAAGACACCTAGAGCTAAAAGAGCCCCCGCTAAGATAAAACTAGCGAAACTAGCACTGAGAGAACCAACAACAAAGTTTAGCGCGTAGAGCCCTAGGCCTGAAAGGATAAAGGTAGTCCAGAACCAGACTAGGTCAATCTTGTCACGATCAGATTCTCGAGTAGATTCTTTAAGGAGACTTGGAACTGTACCGATGATAGCTCCAGCAAAACTCCATAAAACATAGACCTGGTAATTTTCTAGCAGATACTCGATTGGATAAGAAAACAAACCAATGCCTAGCAACATCCCGATTGCTACTGGGATAAAGTATAGGACATTCTCTTTAAAATCCTTAAAAGGATGAGCCAGAAAGCTAATCATTCGCTCGTAGATCCCCAAAATAGCTGCTAAAACACCGCCTGAAATTCCTGGTAAGATAAATCCTAAGGCGATGACGATTCCTTTAATAACTCTTGCAATCCATGAAAACATCATATAATCCTCAATTTCATAAAATTCTTTCTCTATTCTATCAATTATAACACAGACGAGAAGAAAATGAAAAAACAAGTGAAAAAGAGAGCAATTTTCACTTGTCTTATGGTCTTAAAAATAGTTTTCTGAAGGTTTCTTCTTTTTCCTTCAAGGTAGAAATGAGATTAATATCTAAATGATGTTCAAATCCAGCAATTCTTCCTTTTGAAGTATACTGATGAAGGTCGTAGTCTAAACTGGTATTGGGTGTTGTTTCAAAGTAACCAGAGTCTGTCCCGTAGGAAGGAATCCAAATAGCAGTAAACTTATCTGTATTGATACTGTGTTCTTGCATGAAGTAAACTCCAATATAGATGCCGATGTTTTTAGCACCTAAAGATTCCAGTTTAGCACGAAAGGCTTCAACCCCTTCATTCATATCAGACATTGTTTTTTCTTCCACGTCTAACCAATAGTAACTAGGGTTGTAAGGAGAAGCAGCATTGTAGAAAACTTCAGCGGCTTTTTCCATTTCTTCCTTGCTGGGGCTAGCTAGATAGGCATAGACTCCAACTGGGACATTACGCTTTTGAAATTCTGTAATATGACTTTTATAGGCTTTATCAATACCATTGGCATAAGCGGCATCATTTTTTTCAGTATGTTGAGCCCCATTGTGGACGCGAACAATAACACCTGAAATATTTTGAGACAAGGTATCGTAGTTGATTTCCTCAGGTCTTTGCCAACCAGAGACATCAATAATAGGTTTGTCAAGATTATGCAAGGCCTGATTTTCAACCTGGACAGCATTTGGTTTTGACTTGACGGGATGGTCTTCATAAGTTGGTCTATTGAGGATCAAAATAGCTATAAATATAGTAAATAAAGTAAAAATAATAGCTGGATTAATCTTTTTTCTCATATCTATTTAGTTTAACGTAAATAGATAAAAAAATCAAAGAAAACATCGGAAAAAGTGAATATATGGGCGTCTTTTCCCTATTTCTCTGTTTGTTTACTCCTAAGAAACTAAATTATGGTATAATATAAGGGAATTTCTAGAGAAAAGAGAAGATTATGTCAAATTATGCCATTATTTTAGCAGCGGGTAAAGGTACTCGCATGAAATCAGATCTTCCAAAGGTACTTCATAAAGTAGCTGGAATTTCGATGTTGGAACATGTTTTTCGTAGTGTTGGTGCTATTCAACCTGAAAAAACAGTTACTGTAGTTGGTCACAAGGCAGAGCTAGTTGAGCAAGTATTAGCCGGTCAGACAGACTTTGTTACCCAATCAGAACAACTAGGAACTGGGCATGCTGTCATGATGGCAGAGCCTATTCTCCAAAATCGTACAGGCCACACATTGGTTATCGCTGGAGATACTCCTCTGATTACAGGTGAAAGCTTGAAAAACCTCTTGGATTTCCATATCAATCACAAAAATGTTGCTACGATTTTAACAGCTGAAGCGGCAAATCCTTTCGGATACGGTCGTATCGTCCGTAACGATAATGCTGAAGTTCTTCGTATTGTTGAGCAGAAAGATGCCACAGACTTTGAAAAGCAAATTAAGGAAATCAATACAGGAACTTATGTATTTGACAATGAGCGTCTTTTTGAAGCCCTTAAAAACATCAACACCAACAATGCCCAAGGTGAGTACTATATTACTGACGTGATTGGTATTTTCCGTAATGCGGGTGAAAAGGTTGGGGCCTATACTCTCAAGGATTTTGATGAAAGTCTTGGCGTAAATGACCGTGTAGCTCTTGCAACTGCGGAAGCAGTGATGCGTCGCCGTATCAACCAAAAGCATATGGTTAATGGTGTTAGCTTTGTCAATCCTGAAGCAACTTACATCGACATTGATGTTGAGATTGCTCCCGAAGTCCAAATCGAAGCTAATGTTACCTTGAAAGGTCAAACGAAGATTGGTGCTGAGACTGTTTTGACAAACGGTACTTATGTAGTGGATAGCACTATCGGAGCTGGAGCTGTGATTACCAACTCTATGATTGAGGAAAGTACAGTTGCAGACGGCGTGACTGTTGGCCCTTATGCCCATATTCGTCCAGGTTCAAGTCTGGCTGCTCAAGTTCACATTGGAAATTTTGTTGAAGTAAAAGGATCTTCAATCGGTGAAAATACCAAGGCGGGTCATTTGACTTATATTGGAAACTGTGAAGTGGGTAGCAACGTTAATTTTGGTGCAGGAACTATTACAGTCAACTACGATGGCAAAAATAAATACAAAACTGTCATTGGCAATAATGTCTTTGTTGGCTCAAACTCAACTATTATTGCTCCTGTAGAACTTGGGGATAATTCTCTGGTTGGAGCGGGTTCAACCATTACCAAGAATGTTCCTGCTGATGCTATTGCTATCGGCCGTGGACGTCAGGTCAACAAAGATGAATATGCGACTCGCCTCCCTCATCATCCAAAGAACCAGTAGGAGTCTGTCATGGAATTTGAAGAAAAAACGATTAGTCGGAAGGAAATTTATCAAGGTCCTATTTTCAAACTAGTACAAGACCAGGTGGAACTACCAGAAGGAAAGGGAACTGCCCAACGTGACTTGATTTTTCACAATGGAGCTGTTTGTGTATTAGCTGTGACAGCCGAGGACAAAATCGTTCTCGTTAAGCAATACCGAAAAGCTATTGAGGCGGTTTCTTATGAGATTCCTGCAGGTAAACTAGAACTTGGTGAAAATGCTGATCCAATGGCGGCGGCCCTTCGTGAATTGGAAGAAGAAGTTGCCTACACTGGTAAGTTAGAACTGTTGTACGATTTCTATTCTGCGATTGGATTTTGTAATGAAAAACTAAAACTCTACCTCGGTAGTGATTTGGTCAAGGTGGAAAATCCTCGCTCACAAGATGATGATGAAACCTTGGAAGTCCTAGAAGTAAGTCTAGAGGAAGCCAAGAACCTGATCCAGTCAGGTCATATCTGTGATGCCAAGACCATTATGGCGATCCAGTACTGGGAACTACAAAAGAAATAGAGGAGCAACCCATGGGAAAACCTTTATTAACAGACGAAATGATTGAACGTGCCAACCGTGGTGAGAAAATATCAGGACCACCTCTTAAAGATGATGAGGAAACAAAGATCCTACCGACGTCTTCACAACATTTTGGTTATTCACGTTCTAGAGACCACGGTTTTAGTCAAGATACCTTAACAATCGAAGTAGAGCCAACGATTCATAAGAGTCGCCGCATTGAGAACACCAAGAGAAATGTTTTTAATTCGAAACTCAATCGCATCTTATTTGCTGTAATTTTACTTTTGATTTTGTTAGTGTTGGCAATGAAACTCTTGTAATTGAAAGGACTTGAAATGAAAATTGGAATCATTGCTGCCATGCCAGAAGAACTCCTATATTTGACTCAGAATTTGGACAAACCTCAAGAAGTCCAAGTCTTAGGAAATACATACTACACAGGCTCTGTTGGCAATACAGAAGTCGTTCTAGTTCAGAGTGGGATTGGAAAGGTCATGTCGGCTATGAGTGTAGCTATTCTAGCTGACCATTTTCAGGTAGAAGCTATCATCAATACAGGATCAGCAGGTGCTCTTGCTGAAGGGATTGCTGTTGGTGATGTCGTGATTGCAGATAGACTAGCTTACCATGATGTGGATGTGACTGCTTTTGGCTATGCATATGGACAAATGGCTGGTCAACCTCTTTACTTTGAATCAGATAAAACCTTTGTAGCCAAAATCCAAGAGAGTCTATCTCAGTTAGAACAGACCTGGCATCTAGGCTTGATTGATACAGGAGACAGTTTTATAGCTGGAGATGATAAGATTGCTAGTATCAAATCCCACTTTCCGGATGTTTTAGCAGTTGAAATGGAGGGTGCAGCCATTGCTCAAGCGGCTCAGGCTCTTGGTCTACCTTTCCTAGTCATTCGTGCTATGAGTGACAATGCCAATCATGAAGCCTCTATCTCTTTTGATGAGTTTATTATCGAAGCTGGACGTCGTTCTGCCCAAGTATTACTAGCCTTTTTAAAGGCTTTAGACTAAGCGGAAATTTGACAGTTTATCTAGCTTATGATAAGATTTAAATAAAGAAAAGCTAGAAAACGTTTCAGAGGATATTATGAGTATTGAAATGACCGTCAGTGAGATTGCAGAGGTCTTAGGACTATCTCGTCAAGCAATCAACAATCGTGTCAAAGAACTTCCAGAAGAGGACACGAAAAAAAATGACAAAGGTGTAACTGTAGTTACTCGAAGTGGCTTGATCAAGCTAGAAGAAATCTACAAAAAAACGATTTTTGAAGATGAACCAGTCAGTGATGATGTCAAACAACGTGAACTGATGGAAATCTTGGTCGATGAGAAAAACGCTGAAATTCTTCGCTTGTACGAGCAGCTCAAGGCAAAAGACCGCCAGTTATCAGAAAAAGATGAACAGATGCGTATCAAAGACCGCCAGATTGCTGAAAAGGACAAACAGTTGGACCAACAGCAACAGTTAACTCTTCAAGCCATGAAGGATCAAGAAACCTTGAAACTCGAGTTGGACCAAGCAAAAGAAGAAGTCCAAGCAACCAAAAAAGGCTTTTTTGCTCGCCTTTTTGGAGGAAAATAAAGAAGCTGTTTGGGTTACTCACTAACCTAATGGCTTCTTTTATTATTTATAGTTTAGTTTGGGTAGTAATTGAGGTAAATAATGGAAAAATTAAGAGATTATATCGCCTTTGATTTGGAATTCAATCAACACGAGGGGGTTACCCATTTAATTCAAGTATCAGCAGTCCGTTTTCAAGATGGACAAGAATGTGCTGCTTTTGATTCTTATGTTTATACTACAGCCCCTTTAAAGAGTTTTATTAATGGTTTGACTGGAATCACAGCTGAAACCTTAAAAGATGCGCCAAAAGTAGAGCAAGTTTTAAAGAACTTTCAAGCATTTGTTGGCGACTTACCTATTGTTGGTTACAATGCGGCTAAGAGTGATTTGCCTATTCTTTTGGAGCATGGTATTGATTATCGTGACCAGTATAAGGTTGATCTATATGAGGAGGCTTTTGAACGCCGTAGTTCTGACCTACACGGCATAGCCAATCTTAAATTACAAACTGTAGCGAATTTTTTAGGCTTTCACGGGAAGTCTCATAACAGTTTAGAAGACGCCCGCATGACGGCGCGTGTTTACGAAACCTTTCTGGAATCGGATGAAGGAAAGCTATTAATAGAAGACCAGAGTAGTTTTTCTATGAACAATCCTTTCGGTGGCTTAGATTTATCCCAATTTTTAGACTAGGAGTGCCTATGAAACCTGAAAAACCTAAAAAGCTAGGTTTTAGGAAGATATACTATAACCTAGATAAGATTTTATTTCTATTTTTCTTGATATTTATGATGGTTGAGTTTGTCTGGCTACCATTAAATTCGTGGATTGCTGGCATTCTTCTGAGACAAACCGGTTATTTGTTTATCTCCTACAATAACTTTTGGGCGATTATACAAGGCTCACCTTTTATCAGTTTAGCCTTTCTCATCTTAATTGCAATCAATCTCTTGGTCGCTTATTTTCAGATTTGTCTTTTATTCATTGGGGCGCGTCACCTTCTCTACCATGAAAAGAGAACCTTGATTGAGTATAGTCGAAAAGTCTTTCAACAGAGTTTTCTATTTATGAAACGATTTAGTTTCTGTAAAATGGCCTTTGTCTTCTTTTACGTCGCTATCCTTTTTCCTTTCATCAGGAAAATTTTAAAAATCTATTACCTTAATAAGATTATTATTCCAGATTTTATCATTACCTACCTTGAAGATAAGCATTGGCTAGTTGGTCTGTTGATTCTGTCCTCTGCTTGGATTTTACTCTATATTTCAGTTCGTTTCATGTTTGCTCTTCCCAAGATTCTCTTTGAAAAGAAAACAGTGAGAGAGGGAGTGAAATATAGTCTGCAAAAGACGAAAAAACACGTTATCTTCTATGCTTGGAACTTGCTCCTCATTATCATTAAAACGTATCTTTTCTTCTTTGGTTTGTTAATTCCCTTGCTTTTTGCGCAAGCAGTGATGGATAATCTAACTCAAAAAGAATCCTTGATTCTCGGTGTGATTAACTTTGTCTTGATTAAAAATTTCCATTACATGACCCTGACTTATTTCCTAGTGAAGTTTGTTTCCTTCCTTACAGGAGAGGAGTTGGAGATCATGCCAAGGCGAAAGAAAGATCATCTGATGAGATGGGGTGTCATGGGGTGTGCAAGTATCATTTTTGCCATAGAAGGCTACGTTTATCTGGAATCTCCGGATACCAATACACCTTTAGTGATTTCGCACAGAGGAGTAAGTAATGAAAACGGTGTTCAAAATACTGTGCAGTCTTTAGAAAAAACAGCTCAACTAAAACCAGATCTCATCGAAATGGATGTGCAGGAAACGAAAGACGGTCAGTTCGTGATGATGCACGATGCTAACCTCAAAAATTTAACAGGTATTAATGCTACACCGCAAGATTTGACTCTGGATGAATTAACAAATACAGATATTTACGAGAATGGTTATCAAACAAAGATTTCAAGCTTTGATGCCTATTTAGAGCGTGCAAATGCTTTAAACCAAAAATTGCTGATTGAGATTAAGACCAGTAAAAAAGATAGTCCGCAAATGATGGACCATTTCCTCGAAAAGTATGGAGCGACTATCAAGAAATATGGGCATCAGATGCAATCACTAGACTATCATGTGATTGATAAAGTGTTGACTTATGATTCTGAAATTCCAGTTTACTTTATTCTTCCCTATAACAGTATCTTCCCAAGAACCAAGGCAACGGGTTACACTATGGAGTACTCGACTTTGGATGAATACTTTGTCAATAAACTCTGGGCAACTGATCAGAGACTCTATGTTTGGACCGTAAATGGTTCGGAGGCATTTGATAAAGCAGTTCGTCTCGGCGCAGATGGCATGATTACTGATGATCTTGAAATGGTCCAGTCACAAGTCACAACGGCTCAAGACGATCCGGAATATACGGAATTACTCTTAAAGAAAGCAATGGAATTCTTTGATTTCTAATAAAAAAAGAGAAACAGATGTTTCTCTTTTTTTGTGGATTAGAAAGGCAATTTTCCAGCGAAAGCTCCTAGTTTCTTCTTAGTCGTTTCATCAATTTGTTCAAGTGCTGCGTTAATTGCTTGCGCAGTCATGTCAGAAAGGGTTTCGAGATCTTCTGGATCTACAACTGCTGGGTTGAAGTCAATGCTGACAACTTTTTTGTCTCCGGTTAGGGTTGCTTGGACAAGGTCCTGAGCTGATTTTCCAACAAATTCCATGGCAGCAAGTTCTGCTTGGCTCTGTTCCATTTGTTTTTGAAGTTTTTGTGCTTGGCGCATCATGTTTTGCATGTTCATCATGGCGGTTTACAGTTTCCTTTTTTCTATTATTTTCCTTTTTATTTTATCAATTTTAGGGGCAAAAGTCTATTATTTGTTTAATTCATGAGATATATGAACTTTTATAATGAGTCTCTCAAACAACTTTTAAGAAATTTACTATGCACACTTAGTATTCTGTGCTAAACAAATAATTTCATTTAAGTTTTCTTTAAGGTTTATATTATATTCTAAAGAACTCTATGTTAACCGAACGTTAAGCAGGAAATATAGAGGATAATCTATTTTTCTTTTTTAATTTGTTATGATCTTTTCAGATTTAGTTGCATATTGTTCATTTTTTGGTCGAAATAGTGTGTTGATTCAACTAAATGGCGCTCTATATTTTCTTCATGATAAAGATAGATTGTGATATAATAGATGGTAATGAGTTTTTTAGAATAAACTAAAGGAGAATATAAATGATCTATGCAGGAATCCTAGCCGGAGGAACTGGCACACGCATGGGAATCAGTAATTTACCAAAACAATTCTTGGAGTTGGGTGATCGACCTATTTTGATCCACACAATTGAAAAATTCGTCTTAGAACCAAGTATTGAAAAAATTGTAGTTGGAGTTCATGGAGACTGGGTGTCACACGCTGAGGACCTAGTTGACAAGTATCTTTCTCTCCACAAGAATCGTATCATCATTACCAAAGGTGGGGCTGATCGCAATACCAGTATCGAGAAGATAATAGAAGCCATTGATGCCTATCGTCCAATCACTCCAGAAGATATCGTGATTACCCACGACTCTGTTCGTCCCTTTATCACACTTCGCATGATTCAGGACAATATCAAACTCGCCCAAAATCATGATGCGGTTGACACAGTAGTAGAAGCGGTTGATACCATTGTTGAAAGCATCAATGGTCAGTTTATCACTGATATTCCAAATCGTGCTCACCTTTATCAAGGTCAAACACCTCAGACTTTCCGTTGCAAGGATTTCATGGATTTGTATGGTTCCCTATCTGACCAAGAAAAGGAAATCCTGACGGATGCATGTAAAATTTTTGTTATCAAAGGAAAGGATGTTGCTCTAGCTAAAGGGGAATATTCAAACCTTAAAATCACAACGGTGACAGACTTGAAAATCGCGAAAAGCATGATTGAGAAAGACTAAGGCTATGATTAATCAAATTTATCAACTGACCAAACCAAAGTTTATCAATGTAAAATATCAAGAAGAGGATATTGATCAGGAGAATCATATCCTGATTCGTCCAAATTATATGGCGGTTTGTCATGCGGATCAACGTTACTATCAAGGGAAGCGTGATCCAAAGATATTGGCTAAAAAACTTCCTATGGCCATGATTCATGAGTCTTGTGGAACTGTTATTTCAGATCCGACTGGGACTTATGAAGTCGGTCAAAAGGTAGTTATGATTCCCAATCAACCGCCTATGCAGAGTGACAAGGAGTTCTACGAGAACTACATGACCGGAACCTACTTCCTATCAAGTGGTTATGATGGCTTTATGAGAGAATTTGTCTCTCTTCCAAAAGATCGTGTTGTGTCTTATAATGACATTGAGGACACAGTTGCAGCCATTACTGAGTTTGTCAGTGTTGGTATGCATGCCATGGATCGTTTCTTGCATCTTGGTCATAGTAAGCGAGAGCGCATTGCTGTTATCGGAGATGGTAGTTTGGCCTTTGTTGTTGCAAATATTATCAATTATACCTTGCCAGAAGCAGAGATTATCGTCTTTGGTCGCCATTGGGAAAAACTAGAGCTCTTCTCTTTTGCAAAAGAGTGCTACATTACGGATAATATCCCAGAGGATTTGACCTTTGATCATGGATTTGAGTGTTGCGGTGGTGATGGTACAGGTCCAGCTATCAATGACTTGATTCGTTATATTCGCCCACAGGGAACGATTCTCATGATGGGAGTGAGCGAATACAAGGTTAATATCAATACACGAGATGCTTTGGAAAAAGGATTGTTATTAGTGGGATCGTCTCGTTCAGGACGCGTCGATTTTGAGAAGGCCATTCAAATGATGGAAGTCAAAAAGTTTGCGAATCGTCTGAAGAATATCCTTTATCTTGAAGAGCCCGTGAGAGAAATCAAGGACATTCATCGTGTCTTTGCTACAGACCTTAATACTGCTTTTAAAACAGTATTCAAGTGGGAAGTGTAGAAGATGGAGGTTAATTGTGGAGAAACTCATCAAAGAAAAAATTTCTTCTTTACTATCTGATGAAGAGGAAGTACTCAGTGTTGAACAGCTGGGAGGCATGACCAACCAAAACTATTTGGTCAAAACAACCAACAAACAGTATATTGTGAAATTTTTTGGTAAGGGGACTGAAAAACTCATCAATCGTCAAAATGAAAAGTACAATCTTGAACTTTTAGAGGATTTAGATTTAGATGTCAAAAACTACCTCTTTGATATTGAGTCAGGGATTAAAGTAAATGAATACATCGAATCGGCAGTAACTCTTGATTCAACATCCATCAAATCCAAGTTTGAAAAGATTGCACCAATTTTACAAACCATCCATGCTTCAGGGAAAGAATTAAGAGGAGAATTTGCTCCTTTTGAGGAAATCAGCAAATATGAATCCTTGATTGAGGGACCTATCCCTTATGAAAACTATGAAGCTGTAAGAAAAGATGTATTTTCACTAGAAAAGAGATTGGCTGATTTGGGTGTTGATAGAAAGTCCTGTCACATCGATTTGGTACCAGAAAACTTTATCGAGTCACCACAAGGTCGTTTGTATTTGATTGACTGGGAATACTCTTCTATGAATGACCCGATGTGGGATTTGGCAGCTCTTTTCTTAGAGTCTGAATTTACAAAGCAAGAGGAAGATGATTTCCTTTCCTACTATGAAAGTGACAAAACGCCTGTATCACGTGAGAAGATTCGTATCTATAAAATCTTGCAAGATACTATCTGGAGTTTGTGGACAGTGTACAAAGAAGCTCAAGGGGCTGATTTTGGAGATTATGGTATCAATCGTTACCAAAGAGCTGTCGAAGGTTTGACTTATTATGGAGGTTAGGATGAAGAATAAAAATGGCGTTTCTTTTGGTCTGCTCTCTGGTATCTTCTGGGGATTAGGTCTAACAATTAGTGCTTATATCTTTTCAATTTTTACAAATCTTTCACCTTTTGTGGTGGCTGCTGCTCATGATTTCTTGAGTATCTTTATCTTGTTAGCTTTTCTTTTGGTAAAAGAAAGAAAAGTTCGTCTTTCGATTTTCTTAAATATTCGAAATGTGAGTGTAATTATCGGTGCTTTACTAGCAGGACCTATTGGTATGCAGGCCAATCTTTATGCGGTTAAATATATCGGTAGTTCTCTAGCTTCATCTGTATCGGCTATTTACCCAGCAGTTTCAGTTTTACTAGCCTTCTTCATTTTGAAACACAAGGTTTCAAAGAATACAGTATTCGGTGTTTTCTTGATTATTGCAGCGATCATTGCTCAAACCTACAAGGTTGAACAAGTTAACTCGTTTTACATTGGGATTCTTTGTGCCCTTATCTGTGCCATTGCCTGGGGGAGTGAAAGTGTTCTCAGCTCCTATGCTATGGAAAGTGATTTAAGTGAAATTGAAGCCTTGTTAATTCGACAAGTAACCTCATTCTTGTCCTATCTTGTGATTGTGCTCTTTTCTCACCATTCATTTGCAGAAGTGGCAGATGGGCAATTATTCGGCCTCTTGATTGTCTTTGCGGCCTTTGATATGATTTCCTACTTAGCTTATTATATCGCTATTAATCGTTTGCAACCTGCGAAAGCGACAGGTTTGAATGTGAGCTATGTAGTCTGGACTGTCTTATTTGCAGTTATTTTCTTGGGTGCACCGCTAGATATGCTGACAATCATCACTTCACTTATTGTTATGGCTGGTGTTTATATTATTATTAAAGAATAAAGGAGATTCGTGTGAAAGCGATTATTTTAGCAGCGGGCTTAGGAACTCGTCTACGCCCTATGACTGAAAATACCCCAAAAGCTTTGGTTAAGGTTAATCAAAAACCCTTGGTAGAATACCAAATCGAGTTTTTGAAAGAGAGAGGAATTGATGAGATTATCATCGTTGTCGGTTACCTCAAAGAACAATTTGACTACCTAAAAGAAAAATATGGTGTCCGTTTGGTCTTTAACGACAAGTATGCTGATTACAATAATTTTTACTCACTTTATTTAGTAAAAGAAGATTTGGCTAACAGCTATGTCATTGATGCAGATAACTATCTTTTCAAAAATATGTTTCGAAACGATCTTAAACGTTCTACCTATTTTAGCGTTTATCGTGAAGACTGTACGAACGAGTGGTTCTTGGTTTACGGTGATGACTACAAGGTTCAAGACATTATTGTTGACAGTAAGGCTGGTCGCATTCTGAGCGGAGTTTCATTCTGGGATGCACCAACAGCAGAGAAGATTGTTAGCTTTATTGACAAAGCTTACGAAAGTGGTGAATTTGTTGATCTCTACTGGGATAACATGGTTAAGGATAATATCAAAGAATTGGATGTCTATGTCGAAGAATTAGAAGGAAATAGCATCTATGAAATTGATAGTGTAAAGGACTACCATAAGTTAGAAGAGATTTTATCTACTATTAAGTAAGGAAAGAGAAGAAGGCTTGGGCCTTCTTTTTTTGTGGATTTTATAACAAGAATGTTTGATATTGATTGTATTCTTTAAATGAAACAAAAATTACAAAAAAATGAACAAAATAAAACAAAAATTATTGACAACGATTTCATATAGTGTTATACTTATAGCATAAAAGATAAATGAAAGAAGGGAAAATGTTATGGGATTAGATCATTTCTTTGACAAAAACCTGGTGTTTTGCTTAGAAGCGGATAATCAAGATCAACTCTTTGATCAGGTAGCAAGCTTGTTGGAAGAACGAGAAATTGTCACTCCAACTTATCGTGAAGCCTTGATCACGCGTGAAAAGTCATTTCCAACTGGTTTAGATATGGAATTTCTAGGTAAGGACTTGCCAAATGTAGCGATTCCTCATACAGATATTGTTCATAATCTAGCTGAGAAAGTGGTGGTTGTTCGATTAGAAAAACCAGTAACTTTTCACAATATGATAGCTCCTGATAAGGAAGTAGAAGTATCCCTACTCTTCTTTATCATTAACAACTCAAGTTCAAGTCAAACAAATATTCTGGCTCAGTTGATGGACTTTTTCACAGGAAATGGACATCTGGAAGATTTATCAAAAATTTCCGAACCAGAAAAACTTTATGCTTACATTGCTGAAGCAACCGCTTAATCTTGTTTATTAAAATATAAAATCGGAGGAAATCCAAATGATTAAAATTCTTGCTGCCTGCGGTGCAGGTGTTAACTCAAGTCACCAAATTAAAAGTGCTCTAGAAGAAGAACTTTCAAACCGTGGTTATGATGTTCACTGTGATGCAGTCATGGTGAAAGATGTAAACGAAGACCTTATCAAGGGCTACGATATCTTTACACCAATCGCTGCAACTGACCTTGGTTTTGAACCAGGTATTCCAGTAATTGAAGCTGGACCAATCTTGTTCCGTATTCCAGCGATGAGCGCTCCAGTATTTGACAATATTGAAGCAGCTATCAAAGAACACGGACTAAGCTAATTTATTCTTTATTTTGTTAACATTCATATAACTAAAAAAACGGGAGGAACTATTATGGATGTCATTATCAATCTGGCCAACGATATCTTCAAACCTATCTTGGCTATGGGTGGCCCTATCATCATGCTGATCATTTTGACAGTTTTGGCCCTACTTTTTGGAGTGAAATTCTCCAAAGCGCTTGAAGGTGGTATCAAACTTGCTATCGCCCTTACTGGTATCGGTGCTATCATCGGTATGCTCAACGGAGCTTTCTCAGCATCACTTGCGAAATTCGTTGAAAACACTGGTATCCAATTGAACATCACCGACGTTGGTTGGGCACCACTTGCAACAATCACTTGGGGTTCTGCATGGACACTTTACTTCTTGCTTGTAATGTTGATTGTCAACATTGTGATGCTTGCAATGAAGAAAACAGATACACTTGACGTCGATATCTTCGATATCTGGCACTTGTCAATCACTGGTCTTTTGATTAAATGGTATGCAGACAACAACGGTGTAAGCCAAGGGGTTTCACTCTTCATCGCAACTGCAGCAGTTGTCCTTGTAGGTATTTTGAAAATCATCAACTCTGATTTGATGAAACCAACTTTCGACGACCTTCTTAATGCACCAAGTTCATCACCAATGACTTCAACTCACATGAACTACATGATGAACCCAGTTATCATGGTCTTGGATAAGATCTTTGATAAAGTATTGCCTGGTCTCGATAAATATGACTTTGACGCTGCAAAATTGAACAAAAAAATCGGTTTCTGGGGATCTAAATTCTTTATCGGTTTCATCCTTGGTATTGTTATTGGTTTGATGGGGACTCCACACCCAGTTGCTGGAGTAGAAGATGCATCTTCATGGGAACTTGTTATTAAAGGTTGGTTGTCTCTTGGTTTGACAGCCGGTGTAGCTTTGGAACTCTTCTCACTTATCGGATCATGGTTCATCGCAGCCGTAGAACCACTTTCACAAGGTATTACAAACGTTGCTACTAAACGTCTTCAAGGACGTAAATTCAACATCGGTCTTGACTGGCCATTCATCGCTGGTCGTGCTGAAATCTGGGCTTGTGCCAACGTACTTGCTCCAATCATGCTAGTAGAAGCTGTACTTCTTTCTAATGTCGGAAATGGTATCTTGCCACTTGCAGGTATCATCGCTATGGGTGTGACTCCAGCTCTCTTGGTTGTTACACGTGGTAAATTGCTCCGTATGATTATCTTCGGAACACTCTTGTTGCCTCTCTTCCTTCTTTCTGGTACTCTTATCGCACCATTCGCAACTGAACTTGCTAAAGGTGTAGGTGCCTTCCCAGAAGGTGTGAACCAATCTCAATTGATTACCCACTCAACTCTTGAAGGACCAATTGAAAAACTATTTGGTTGGGCAATCGGTAATGCTACAACAGGTGATATCAAAGCAATCCTTGGTGCAGCAGTCTTCCTTGTATTCTATGTAGGTATCTTTGCTTGGTATAGAAAACAAATGATCAAACGTAACGAAGAATACGCAGCAAATGCTAAATAATTCGCTCCTATAAAATGTAAATTGTGAAAACTAGGTTGTTAATTTCCTACATTGGGAGTGGCAACCTAGTTTTTTATATAAAAATCTAAAAATAGTTGGAGAACATTATGGTAATTGAAATCAAATCAGACCAGTTAACGGTCCAGTTTAAAACCTTAGGTGGCGCCTTGTCGTCGATCAAGGATCGAGAGGGCATTGAGTATCTGTGGCAAGGAGATGCCACTTACTGGAGTGGACAAGCCCCAGTACTTTTTCCAATCTGCGGCTCTTTAAGAGAGGATACAGCCTTCTACAGTCATGCAGATGGAACGGAGACGAAAGGAAACATTCCTCGTCATGGTTTGGTTCGTAAAAATGAATTTAAGTTAGTGGATCAAACAGAAAATAGCGTAACTTTTGCTATCGAAGATGATGAGAATACATATCAAAACTATCCTTATCATTTCCGCCTTGAAATCACTTATCTAGTGACTGGCAAGACTGTTCGTACTCAATACAAGATTTTCAATAAAGAAACTAATAAAGTAATGCCATTCTTTATAGGAGGACATCCAGGCTTTAATTGTCCTCTACTTGATGATGAAGTCTATGAAGATTATTATCTAGAGTTTGAGAAAGAAGAGACTTGCTCTGTTCCCCGTCCTTTCCCAGAAACAGGAATGTTAGACTTCCAAGATAGAAGTCCATGGTTGGATTCACAAAAGGAAGTGGACCTCAGTTACGATCTGTTTAGTGTTGATGCAGTGACTTTGGATGAGTTGCAATCCAGAACAATTGCCCTTCGTTCTCGTAAGCATGAGAAGGGATTAAAAGTAAACTTCCAAGAGTTTTCAAATCTTATTATCTGGTCAACTTTGAATAAGGGACCATTCATTGCGTTTGAACCTTGGTCTGGCTTGTCAACATCTCTTGAAGAAGGAGATCATTTAGAAGATAAGAAGAATGTTCGTCTCCTAGAACCTGGTCAAGTAGATCAGATTGGCTTTGATATTGAAATATTTTAGATAAAAAACTACAAAAACAAACATTTACTGTTGACTTTTTCTATAAATAGGAGTATATTATGTTTGTAAACAACAAATGATGTTTGTAACAAACAAACAATCACTTGTTATATTCTCTTTCGTGGAGAAGGATTATTTCTAGGAAATTGGTTTCCTGGACTTGGATAAGGTGTTATTCATCTCATTCAATCAAATTTGTCACTAAACTGCTAGAAAATCTTTTGTAGGTAAACTGCTAACTATAAAAGTTTTTACTAGCCTAGAAAAATAAAAAGGAGTAAACAATATGTCTATTGTTATCGGTGCAGATGCTGCAGGTTTGAGATTGAAAGAAGTTGTGAAAGACTTCTTGGAAAAAGAAAACTTCCACGTTGTGGATGTTACAGCTGAAGGTCAAGATTTTGTTGATGTGACTCTTGCTGTTGCTGCAGAAGTAAACAAAGAAGAACAAAATCTTGGTATCGTGATTGATGCTTATGGAGCTGGTCCATTTATGGTCGCAACTAAAATCAAAGGAATGGTTGCCGCAGAAGTATCTGACGAACGTTCAGCTTATATGACTCGTGGACACAACAACTCACGTATGATCACTATGGGTGCACAACTTGTTGGTGATGAATTGGCTAAAAATATTGCTAAAGGTTTTGTTAACGGTAAATACGACGGTGGCCGTCACCAAATTCGTGTTGATATGTTGAACAAAATGTGCTAATTAGATTACAGTAAGAAAGGTAAGTTAAAAATGAGAATTGCAATTGGATGTGACCACATCGTAACAGATGAAAAAATGGCGGTTTCAGAATTTTTGAAATCAAAAGGATATGAAGTCATCGACTTTGGTACCTATGACCACACACGTACTCACTACCCAATCTTTGGTAAAAAAGTTGGTGAAGCTGTAACTAGCGGTCAAGCTGATCTTGGGGTATGTATCTGTGGTACTGGTGTTGGTATCAACAACGCTGTCAACAAAGTCCCAGGAGTTCGTTCTGCCCTGGTTCGTGATATGACAACAGCTCTTTATGCAAAAGAACAATTGAACGCCAATGTTATTGGTTTTGGTGGTAAAATCACTGGTGAATTGCTCATGTGTGATATCATTGAAGCTTTTATCAATGCTGAATACAAACCATCAGAAGAAAACAAAAAATTGATTGCGAAAATTGAGCACGTTGAAACTCACAATGCTCATCAAGCAGATGCAAACTTCTTTACAGAATTCCTTGAAAAATGGGATCGCGGTGAATACCACGACTAAGAGGTGACGCATGATTTTAACAGTCACAATGAATCCATCCATTGATATTTCTTATCCTTTGGATGAATTGAAAATTGACACTGTCAACCGCGTGGTGGACGTGACCAAGACAGCTGGTGGTAAAGGCCTCAATGTTACACGAGTGCTTTCAGAATTTAGTGATTCTGTTGTTGCTACTGGTTTGGTCGGTGGTAAACTTGGAGAGTTTTTAGTAGAGCATATCGACGATAAAGTAACGAAACGTTTCTTCTCCATTCAAGGAGAGACTCGTAACTGTATCGCTATTCTGCACGGAGATAACCAAACAGAAATCCTTGAAAAAGGTCCCGAAGTTCTTGAACAAGAAGGGCAAGATTTCTTGGCTCATTTCGAAAATCTTCTTGACACTGTGGAAGTAGTAGCCATCTCTGGTAGTCTGCCAGCAGGTCTTCCAGTTGACTACTATGCAAGCTTAGTAGAACTTGCTAATCGCGCAGGAAAACCAGTTGTTCTGGATTGCTCAGGTGCTGCCCTTCAGGCGGTTCTTGAATCACCACATAAACCAACAGTAATCAAACCAAATAACGAAGAATTGTCTCAGCTTCTTGGGAAAGAAGTTTCTGAGGATTTGGATGAATTAAAAGAAGTTCTTCAAGAGCCTCTATTTGCAGGGATTGAGTGGATTATCGTGTCACTTGGTGCAAATGGTGCTTTTGCAAAACATGGTGACACTTTCTACAAAGTAGATATTCCAAGAATTCAGGTAGTCAATCCTGTTGGATCTGGTGATTCTACTGTGGCAGGGATTTCATCAGGACTTCTTCATAAGGAATCGGATGCAGAACTCCTCATCAAGGCAAATGTCCTTGGTATGCTTAATGCTCAAGAAAAAATGACAGGTCATGTGAATATGGCCAACTATCAAGCTCTATATGATCAATTAATAGTAAAAGAGGTATAAAATGGCTTTAACAGAACAAAAACGTGCACGCTTAGAAAAACTCTCTGACGAGAACGGCATTATCTCAGCCCTTGCCTTTGACCAACGTGGTGCTTTGAAACGCCTCATGGCTCAATACCAAACAGAAGAACCAACAGTGGCTCAAATGGAAGAACTTAAAGTATTGGTTGCAGATGAATTGACAAAATACGCATCCTCTATGCTTCTAGACCCTGAGTATGGACTTCCAGCTACAAAAGCGCTTGATGCCAACGCCGGTCTTCTCCTTGCTTATGAAAAAACTGGCTACGATACAACGAGCACCAAACGCTTGCCTGACTGCTTGGATGTTTGGTCTGCCAAACGCATCAAAGAACAAGGTGCAGATGCGGTGAAATTCTTGCTTTACTATGACGTAGACAGCGCTGACGAACTCAACCAAGAAAAACAAGCCTATATCGAACGCATCGGTTCTGAGTGTGTGGCGGAAGACATTCCATTCTTCCTTGAAATCCTCGCTTACGATGAAAAAATCGCTGACGCAGGTTCTGCAGAATACGCAAAAGTGAAACCACACAAGGTTATCGGTGCTATGAAGGTCTTCTCAGACCCACGCTTCAACATCGATGTCTTGAAAGTAGAAGTTCCAGTCAACGTCAAATACGTTGAAGGCTTTGGTGATGGAGAAGTCGTTCATACACGAGAAGAAGCAGCAGCCTTCTTCAAAGCTCAAGATGAAGCAACCAACTTGCCGTATATCTACTTGAGTGCGGGTGTATCAGCTAAACTCTTCCAAGAAACACTTGTCTTTGCCCACGAATCAGGTGCAAACTTCAACGGCGTTCTTTGTGGACGTGCAACATGGGCTGGATCAGTTGAAGCTTACATCAAAGATGGTGAAGCAGCAGCTCGCGAATGGCTTCGCACAACTGGTTTTGAGAACATTGACGAACTCAACAAGGTTCTTCAAACCACAGCGACTTCATGGACTGAACGAGTATAAGTTTTCCCCCTAATCTTAGGAACATTGATTTAAATAAAAAATTTAAAAAAAGTTACATGTAAAGGTTTACAAAAAAACTGACTTGTGCTATACTTAAGTCACAAGCTAATACAAGGTGAGTGTTACTAAGTAATATTAGGCATGATCACAGGTGAATTAGAAATCAAAAGATTTTCTAGTTCATTTGTGGTCATTTTTTGTACTCATATACCTTTAAGATATAAAAGGAGGTTGACATGTATCGAATTCTAAATCCAATGAATCACAATGTTTCACTAGTCAGAAATGATAAAGGAGAAGAGGTGATTGTGATTGGTAAGGGGATTGCATTCGGAAAGAAGAAGGGGGATTTGATTGCTGAAAATCAGGTTGAGAAAATCTTTCGGATGAAGACCGAAGAGTCAAGAGAAAACTTTATGGCTCTCCTCAAAGATGTTCCGCTTGATTTTATCACAGTGACTTATGAAATCATTGATAAGCTATCAAAGAAATATCATTATCCGATTCAAGAGTATCTCTACGTAACCTTGACAGATCATATTTACTGCTCTTACCAAGCTCTAGCACAAGGAAGGTACAAGGATAGTAATCTGCCAGATATTTCCACTAAGTATCCTGTCGCTTTTCAAATCGCAAAGGAAGCCTTTGAAATCTATCGTCAGAAGTTAACAGATCATTTCCCTGAGGATGAAATTATTCGGATCGCTTATCATTTCATTAATGCCGAAGGTGAAAATGAAGTGGAACTTGTGGAGTCGATTGATAAGAGGAAAGAAATTCTCAGGAATGTTGAAGAAGTGCTAAAGGGTTATGCAATTCAACGAACCAAAGAGAATAATCATTTCTATGATCGCTTTATGATTCATTTGAATTATTTCTTGGATTATTTAGACAGATCTAGAGATGATAACCAATCACTTCTGGATATGGAAGATCATATTAAACAATCCTATCCAAAAGCATTTGAGATCGGTTCCAAAATCTATGATGTGATTACGCAACATACGGGTCTTGATTTGTATAAAAGTGAACGAGTTTATCTAGTTCTACATATCCAACGTTTATTGTCATAAAAATTTAATTAAAAATACATAAGGAGAATTCTATCATGAATAGAGAAGAAGTAACATTGTTAGGTTTTGAAATTGTTGCCTATGCTGGCGATGCTCGATCAAAACTATTGGAAGCTTTAAAGGCTGCTGAAGCTGGCGATTTTGCGAAAGCTGATACTCTCGTAGAGGAAGCTGGTGGTTGCATCGCGGAGGCACACCACGCGCAAACAAGCCTTTTGACTAAGGAGGCAGCTGGTGAAGATTTGGCTTATAGTGTAACCATGATGCACGGTCAGGATCACTTGATGACTACCATTTTGTTAAAAGATTTGATGCACCATTTAATCGAACTCTACAAGAGAGGAGTTAAGTAATGAACAAACTAATTTCTTTTATCGAGAAAGGAAAGCCTTTCTTTGAAAAACTGTCTCGTAATATCTACCTTCGCGCTATTCGTGATGGTTTCATTGCTGGTATGCCAGTTATTCTCTTCTCAAGTATCTTTATCTTGATTGCTTTTGTACCAAACTCATGGGGCTTTAAATGGTCTGATGATGTTGTAAATCTCCTTATGAAACCTTATAGCTATTCAATGGGGATTCTAGCTCTCTTGGTAGCTGGTACAACAGCTAAGTCATTGACCGACTCAGTAAACCGTAGCATGGAGAAAACGAACCAAATCAACTATATGTCAACACTTTTAGCTGCGATTGTTGGTTTGTTGATGTTAGCAGCTGATCCGATTGAAGGTGGCTTTGCGACAGGTTTCCTTGGAACAAAAGGTTTGCTTTCAGCATTCCTTGCTGCCTTTGTTACTGTAACCATCTATAAGGTTTGTGTTAAGAACAACGTCACTATTCGTATGCCTGACGAAGTTCCACCAAATATCTCACAAGTCTTTAAAGATGTGATTCCATTCACTCTATCAGTGGTTTCTCTTTATGCTCTCGATTTACTAGCTCGTCATTTTGTTGGTGCAAGCGTAGCTGAATCAATCGGTAAATTCTTTGCACCGTTATTCTCTGCTGCTGATGGTTATCTAGGTATTACGATTATCTTTGGTGCCTTTGCCTTCTTCTGGTTTGTTGGTATCCATGGTCCATCTATCGTTGAACCAGCAATCGCAGCTATTACCTATGCAAATGCCGAAGTCAACTTGAACCTTCTCCAACAAGGGATGCATGCAGACAAGATCCTTACTTCAGGTACACAAATGTTTATTGTTACCATGGGTGGTACAGGTGCAACACTGGTTGTTCCATTCATGTTCATGTGGTTAACTAAATCAAAACGAAATCGTGCAATCGGACGTGCTTCAGTAGTGCCAACTTTCTTTGGTGTAAATGAACCAATCTTGTTTGGTGCACCGCTTGTATTGAACCCGATTTTCTTTATTCCATTTATCTTTGCGCCAATTGCTAACGTATGGATCTTTAAATTCTTTATTGAAACGCTTGGCATGAACTCATTTACTGCCAACCTTCCTTGGACAACACCAGGTCCTCTCGGTATTGTTCTCGGTACAAACTTCCAATTCTTGTCATTTGTACTTGCTGCTTTGTTAATTCTTGTAGACGTAGCCATTTACTATCCATTCCTCAAGGTTTATGATGAACAAATTCTTGAAGAAGAGCGTTCAGGTAAAGCCAATGATGAATTGAAAGAAAAAGTAGCAGCAAACTTCAATACTGCCAAAGCAGATGCTATTCTTGAAAAAGCTGGTGTAGAAACAGCGCAAAACACAATCACAGAAGAAACTAATGTTCTCGTTCTCTGTGCAGGAGGAGGTACAAGTGGTCTTCTTGCAAATGCTCTAAATAAGGCAGCTGCAGAGTACCAAGTTCCTGTTAAAGCAGCAGCTGGTGGCTATGGTGCTCACCGTGAAATGTTGCCTGAGTTTGATCTGGTTATCCTTGCTCCTCAAGTTGCTTCAAACTTCGAAGACATGAAGGCTGAAACCGACAAGCTTGGTATCAAACTTGCCAAGACAGAAGGTGGCCAATACATTAAATTGACTCGCGATGGAAAAGGCGCTCTTGCCTTTGTTCAAGCGCAATTTGAACAATAAAATTTTAGAAGTGAGATGGCGAAACTCCTCTCAACTCTATCTCCATCTCATTTCTATTTCTTGAAAGGTGAATTAAATGACAAAAACACTTCCAAAAAACTTTATTTTTGGCGGGGCAACAGCAGCCTATCAAGCAGAAGGTGCGACCAATACTGATGGTAAAGGACCAGTTGCCTGGGACAAATACCTCAAAGATAACTACTGGTACACTGCTGAACCAGCCAGTGATTTCTATCACAAATACCCAGTTGACCTCAAACTAGCAGAAGAGTATGGTGTCAATGGTATCCGTATTTCAATCGCTTGGTCACGTATCTTTCCAACTGGTTATGGGAAGGTTAATGACAAGGGGGTTGAGTTCTATCATAATCTATTTGCAGAATGTCACAAACGGCATGTTGAGCCCTTTGTAACTCTTCATCACTTTGATACGCCAGAAGCTCTACATTCAAATGGAGACTTCTTAAACCGTGAAAACATTGATCACTTTGTGGATTATGCGGCCTTCTGTTTTGAAGAATTTCCTGAAGTTAACTTTTGGACAACCTTTAATGAAATTGGGCCGATAGGAGATGGTCAATACTTGGTTGGGAAATTCCCTCCAGGTATTCAGTACGACCTTGCCAAAGTTTTCCAATCGCACCACAATATGATGGTTTCTCATGCGCGTGCAGTCAAGCTATATAAAGATAAAGGCTATAAGGGTGAAATTGGTGTGGTTCACGCCCTGCCTACTAAGTATCCTCTGGATCCAGATAATCCAGCAGATGTTCGTGCAGCCGAGTTAGAAGATATCATTCACAATAAATTTATTCTGGATGCGACTTATCTAGGACGCTATTCCGAAGAAACAATGGAAGGTGTCAACCATATCTTAGCAGTCAATGGTGGAAGTTTAGATCTGCGTGAAGAAGACTTCGCTGTGCTAGAAGCTGCAAAAGACCTGAATGACTTCCTTGGAATTAACTACTACATGAGTGATTGGATGCAAGCCTTTGATGGAGAAACTGAAATTATCCATAATGGTAAAGGTGAGAAAGGAAGCTCTAAGTACCAAATCAAAGGTGTTGGTCGTCGTGTAGCTCCTGATTATGTACCACGTACGGATTGGGATTGGATTATCTACCCTCAAGGTTTGTATGACCAAATCATGCGGGTGAAGAAAGATTATCCTAACTACAACAAGATTTACATTACTGAAAATGGTCTTGGATACAAAGATGAGTTTGTTGATAACACTGTTTACGATGATGGTCGTATTGATTATGTTAAGAAACATATCGAAGTGATTGCAGATGCAATCTCTGATGGAGCCAACGTCAAAGGCTACTTTATCTGGTCATTGATGGACGTCTTCTCATGGTCAAACGGTTATGAAAAACGTTATGGCCTCTTCTATGTTGATTTTGAAACTCAGGAGCGCTATCCAAAGAAATCGGCTCACTGGTACAAGAAACTAGCTGAGACACAACTTATTGATTAAAATTCAACAAAAATTCCCCGCCAAAAGGCAGGGGAATTTTTATGGTTTTGATAAAAGAATGGTTGTTTGTTTTGACAGGTCTTCAAATGTTTCCTGACTTAGTTTGGAATCTGAAACGATGGTATCAATCTCTGAGATATTGTAGAAAGTATAAAAATCAAACTTATTAAACTTACTGTGGTCTGCCAGTAAGTATTTTTTATTGGCATTGTTCAAGGCGATTCGTTGAACCTCGCCCTCTTCTTCACTGAAAGTAGCAATAGCTTTATCCTTGATACCATTACAGCTCACAAAAGCCTTAGAGAACTGAAGATTGGTCAAATCCTGCAAGGTGAGTGTTCCCACAAAAGCACCAGTGATGGAGCGATAGTTTCCACCAATCAAAATCAAATCTGTTAGTTTTCGTTCGTTTAGGATGAGAAAAACAGGAAGACTGTTTGTTACAACACGAATGTTATCGATAGGGAGCTCACGAGCAAAACATTCTAAGGTTGTTCCTGGCCCGATAAAAATAGTTTCACCTTCGTCAATCAAATGACCAGCAAAACGACTGATTTCTTGTTTTTCAGCAATCTGCAAGCCTTGTTTTTCGACGTTTGAGCGTTCGTTGTTTAAGAGAGAACCTGTACGAAGTTTTTCAGCACCACCATGCACACGAACCAGCAAATCCTTATCTGCCAATTCTTGTAAGTAGCGACGAGCTGTCATGTCTGACACATCAAGACTTTCCATAATCTCTTTTACAGTAATAGTGCCTTTTGTATTTACTGCTTCTAGAATACTATCTAGTTTTTCTTGCTTTAGCATCCTTATCACCTCGATTTCTACTATTATTATCTTACCATAAAACGCTCAATCAATCAAATAGAAAAAAACAAAATAAAACAAAAACAAAAACAAAAATATCATGGTTGTTTTAAACAAACCATGATATTTTGAATGATTGGTCAAATTAGTCTAAACCGTAGTTGTAATCCTCGTCTTGCATGGCTTCAACTTCACCAAGGAGGTAACCATTTCCGACTTGAGAGAAGAAGTCGTGGTTAGAAGTTCCTGTTGAAATACCGTTCATGACGATAGGATTGACATCATCTGCTGAATCAGGGAAGAGTGGATCTTGTCCTAGGTTCATAAGAGCCTTATTAGCATTGTAACGAAGGAAGGTTTTAACTTCCTCAGTCCAGCCAACACCGTCATAGAGGCTTTCTGTATAGCCCTCTTCGTTTTCGTAGAGAGTGTAGAGCAGGTCGTACATCCATTCTTTGAGCTTTTCTTGCTCTTCTTCAGGCAATTCATTGAAACCAAGTTGGAATTTGTAACCAATATAAGTTCCATGAACAGACTCATCACGGATGATCAGTTTGATGATTTCCGCAACGTTGGCCAGTTTGTTGTTACCGAGATAGTAGAGGGGCGTAAAGAAACCAGAGTAGAAGAGGAAGGTTTCAAGGAAAACGCTGGCAACTTTCTTTTCTAGTGGGCTACCATTGAGATAGATTTCATTGATAATTTCCGCTTTTCTTTGTAGGTAGGGGTTAGTGTTGGTCCATTCAAAGATTTCTTCGATTTCAGCCTTGGTATTCAAGGTTGAAAAGATAGAAGAGTAAGATTTTGCGTGGACAGATTCCATAAATTGGATGTTGTTAAAAACAGCTTCTTCATGCGGTGTACGGATGTCTGAGCGAAGCGCCTGAACCCCTGTTTCAGATTGCATGGTATCCAAAAGGGTCAAACCACCAAAGACTTTTCCTACTAAGTCTTTTTCTTTGTTTGATAGTTTTCTCCAGTCGTCTAGGTCATTTGACAAGGGGATACGCGTATCGAGCCAGAATTGTTCTGTCAGCTTTTCCCAAGTTGATTTGTCGATGACATCCTCGATGGCATTCCAGTTAATGGCTTTGTAGTAAGTTTCCATTTGAAATCTCTTTCTGTATGTAATAATGCGATTGTCGAATCATCTCTATTTTATCATAGTCTGAGAGGAGTATCGCACAAAAAGTCGGAAGACCGACTTTTTAGTTTTTCATAGTATTTAAGATACTTATCAAGTTTTGTATGATGGGGAACTTAATCAGTAGTCTGAGAAAATGTGGTTGCCCCAGATAAAAATTAAATCACACAGCTTTCACATTGGTTAGCACCGACTTCTCCACCGTCGTCTGTAAAGGTACGGACGTAGTAGATAGACTTGATACCCTTGTTAAAGGCATAGTTACGAAGGATAGATAGGTCACGTGTCGTTTGTTTGTTTTCTTTCTTCCATTCGTAAAGACCTTTTGGAATGTCGCTACGCATAAAGAGGGTGAGTGAAAGCCCTTGGTCCACGTGCTCAGTCGCAGCAGCGTAAACATCAATCACCTTACGCATATCCATGTCGTAAGCAGAAGTGTAGTAAGGGATAGTATCTGTAGACAAGCCTGCAGCAGGATAGTAGATCTTACCGATTTTCTTTTCTTGACGTTCTTCGATACGTTGCGTAATCGGGTGGATAGAAGCAGAAACATCGTTGATGTAGCTGATAGAACCATTTGGAGCAACAGCAAGACGATTTTGGTGATAAAGACCATCTGCTTGAACCTTTTCGCGAAGTTCAGCCCAGTCAGCAGCACTTGGTATAAAGACATCTTTAAAGAGTTCTTTAACACGGTCTGATTTTGGAACAAATTCGCCAGTTACATACTTGTCAAAGTAGCTACCGTTAGCATAGTCTGATTTTTCAAAGTTGTGGAAGGTGATACCACGTTCACGGGCGATATTATTTGATTCCACCAAGGTCCAGTAGTTCATAAGCATAAAGTAGATGCTTGTAAATTCAATTGACTCAGGTGATCCATATTCGATCAGTTGTTGCGCAAGGTAACTGTGAAGTCCCATGGCACCAAGACCAAAGGTGTGAGCCAAGCTATTTCCGTGGTCGATAGTAGGGACGGCTACGATGTGTGAACTATCTGTAACGAAAGTAAGGGCACGAACCATAGCGCGAATAGAACGACCAAAGTCAGGTGAAGTCATCATGTTGACAACGTTTGTTGATCCAAGGTTACATGAAACGTCTGTTCCCATTTGAAGGAATTCTTGAGCATCGTTGATCAAGCTTGGTTCTTGGACCTGAAGAATCTCAGAACACAAGTTACTCATGATAATCTTTCCATCTACTGGATTTGCACGGTTAGCCGTATCAATGTTGACTACATAAGGGTAACCAGATTCTTGTTGCAATTTAGAGATTTCAGTTTCCAAATCACGCGCCTTGATTTTTGTCTTGCGGATATTTGGATTTGCGACCAATTCATCGTATTTTTCAGTGATGTCGATGTAGTTGAACGGTACACCATACTCAAGCTCTACAGAGTATGGGCTGAAGAGGTACATTTCTTCATTTTTACGAGCCAATTCGTAGAATTTATCTGGGACCACAACTCCAAGTGAGAGGGTCTTAACACGAACTTTTTCATCGGCATTTTCTTTCTTGGTTGAAAGGAAGGCGATGATATCTGGATGAAAGACGTTGAGGTAGACTACACCAGCCCCTTGACGTTGACCCAATTGGTTGGAGTAAGAGAAACTGTCCTCGAAGAGTTTCATAACTGGAACGACACCAGAAGCTGCTCCTTCATAACCTTTGATAGGTGCACCCGCTTCACGAAGGTTACTGAGGGTAATTCCCACACCACCACCGATACGAGAAAGTTGAAGGGCAGAGTTGATGGAACGTCCGATAGAGTTCATATCATCCGTCACTTGGATCAAGAAGCAAGATACCAACTCTCCACGACGCGCACGACCAGCATTCAAGAAGGAAGGAGTAGCAGGTTGGTAGCGTTGGTGGATGATTTCATTGGCAATATCAGTCGCAATCGCTTCATCTCCGTCAGCAAAATAAAGTGCATTAAAGAAGACACGGTCTTCCATGCTTTCAAGGTAATATTCACCGTCATTAGTCTTCAAGGCATACTGGTTGTAAAACTTATAGGCAGCCATGAATGATTTGAATTGGAAGTTTTGGTCCTTGATAAATTGATGCAATTCTTCCAAAAACTCTGGACGGTATTTCTTGAGAAATGCAGTTTCGATGTAGTTATGTTCAATAAGGTAGTTGATTTTATCAGTAATTGAATCAAAAACCATTGTATTTGGTACTACATTTTCTTTAAAGAAGGCATCCAAGGCTTCCTTATCTTTATGAAGCATGATTTGTCCATTGACAGGACGGTTGATTTCGTTATTGAGACGGAAGTAAGTTACGTCCTCAAGATGTTTTAATCCCATAAAATTTCCTTTATCTAATTACAAAAGAAAGGCCTCTAAGTTAGCCCTAGAAGCAATCTCTTCTGGATGATGTACTAAGATTATGCTAATTGTTTCAGTTTTCCTGGTTGGAAGCCTGAAAAGACTTCAGTTGGTGTTTGGATAACAGGAGCAGCGCTGAAACCGAGCTCTTTAACTTGATCGATGTACTCTGGTTGCTCGTCGAGATTGATCTCACGATAAGCGACATTGTTGCTGTCCAAGAAACGCTTGGTCATCTTACATTGGACACAGTTGTTTTTAGAATAAACGGTTACCATTTTCGTAACTCCTCTTTCAAAATAGATTACTTTCTTAGTATATCAGAAAAAAAAACTTTGTCAAACTTTTTAAACTAAATCTTGTGCTAAAAAGTTACAGTTTCAAAAACAAAGCACAAGATATAGTGTTTTGTCAGAGTGTAAAATTGGGTTTTCATTGAACTATCAAAGTTTATCAAAACAAAAAAACTATATACTGTATATTGGTAAGATAAATAGAAGATTTTCAGCAAGTTATCTGAAAGGAAATAGAAGAAAGTCCATAAAACACTTGAAAAATAATCTAGAAGGTGATATAATACAGTCTTGTAAGGGTTATCACATATAATCCAAAAAAGAAATAACTAAAGGAGAGTCAAACTATGGCTTCTAAAGATTTCCACGTAGTGGCAGAAACAGGTATTCACGCACGTCCAGCAACATTGTTGGTTCAAACAGCTAGCAAATTTGCTTCAGATATCACTCTTGAATACAAAGGTAAATCAGTAAACCTTAAATCTATCATGGGTGTTATGAGTCTTGGTGTTGGCCAAGGTGCTGACGTTACAATTTCAGCTGAAGGTGCAGATGCTGACGACGCAATCGCTGCTATCACTGAAACTATGGAAAAAGAAGGATTGGCATAAGGAAAATGACAGAAATGCTTAAAGGAATCGCAGCATCTGACGGTGTTGCAGTTGCAAAAGCATATCTACTCGTTCAACCGGATTTGTCATTTGAGACTATTACAGTCGAAGATACAAACGCAGAAGAAGCTCGCCTTGATGCCGCTCTACAAGCATCACAAGACGAGCTTTCTGTTATTCGCGAGAAAGCAGTAGGTACGCTCGGTGAAGAAGCAGCTCAAGTTTTTGACGCTCACTTAATGGTTCTTGCTGACCCAGAAATGATCAGCCAAATCAAAGAAACAATCCGTGCGAAGAAAGTGAATGCAGAGGCAGGTCTGAAAGAAGTTACAGACATGTTTATCACTATCTTTGAAGGCATGGAAGACAACCCATACATGCAAGAACGTGCGGCGGATATCCGCGACGTGACAAAACGTGTATTGGCAAACCTTCTTGGTAAAAAATTGCCAAACCCAGCTTCTATCAATGAAGAAGTGATTGTGATTGCACATGACTTGACTCCTTCAGATACAGCTCAATTGGACAAAAACTTTGTAAAAGCTTTTGTAACCAACATTGGTGGACGTACAAGCCACTCAGCTATCATGGCGCGTACACTCGAAATTGCAGCAGTATTGGGTACAAACAACATCACTGAAATCGTTAAAGACGGTGACATTCTTGCCGTTAACGGTATCACAGGTGAGGTTATTATCAACCCAACTGATGAGCAAGCAGCAGAATTCAAGGCTGCTGGTGAAGCGTATGCGAAGCAAAAAGCTGAATGGGCGCTCTTGAAAGACGCTAAAACAGTAACTGCTGATGGTAAACACTTTGAATTGGCTGCCAACATCGGTACTCCAAAAGACGTTGAAGGTGTCAATGACAACGGTGCTGAAGCTGTTGGTCTTTACCGTACAGAGTTCTTGTACATGGATTCTCAAGACTTCCCAACAGAAGACGAGCAATACGAAGCTTACAAGGCTGTACTTGAAGGAATGAACGGTAAACCTGTTGTCGTTCGTACAATGGATATCGGTGGAGATAAGGAACTTCCTTACTTCGATATGCCTCACGAAATGAACCCATTCCTTGGATTCCGTGCCCTTCGTATCTCTATCTCTGAGACTGGAGATGCTATGTTCCGCACACAAATCCGTGCCCTTCTTCGTGCGTCTGTTCACGGTCAATTGCGTATCATGTTCCCAATGGTTGCGCTCTTGAAAGAATTCCGTGCAGCGAAAGCAGTCTTTGACGAAGAAAAAGCAAACCTTCTTGCTGAAGGTGTTGCAGTTGCGGATAATATCCAAGTTGGTATCATGATCGAAATCCCAGCAGCAGCAATGCTTGCAGACCAATTTGCTAAAGAAGTTGACTTCTTCTCAATTGGTACAAACGACTTGATCCAATACACAATGGCAGCAGACCGTATGAACGAACAAGTTTCATACCTTTACCAACCATACAACCCATCAATCCTTCGTTTGATTAACAACGTTATCAAAGCAGCTCACGCTGAAGGTAAATGGGCTGGTATGTGTGGTGAGATGGCTGGTGACCAACAAGCTGTTCCACTTCTTGTCGGAATGGGCTTGGATGAGTTCTCTATGTCAGCAACATCAGTACTTCGTACACGTAGCTTGATGAAGAAACTCGATACAGCTAAGATGGAAGAGTACGCAAACCGTGCCCTTACAGAATGCTCAACAATGGAAGAAGTTCTTGAACTTCAAAAAGAATACGTTAATTTTGATTAATCGAAAAGTCCTTGCAACTCAGTTGCAGGGATTTTTTTAAAGAATTTTCAAGCTAATTTTTCTTATATAAAGTCCAATCTTGAGAAAGTTGTGGTCAGAACAAAAAATACTTAACTGGTTCATAAAATTCTTGACAAGTTGCAAATTTAGGAGTAAACTATTAACCAGTTAATTAATAGAGAGGAGTTTCTGCAATTTAGAAATGAATTGCAAATAGAAATATTAAAAAAGAAAGAGAGTTTCGATGAAAATTAATAAAAAATACCTAGCTGGTTCTGCGGCAGCTTTAATTTTAAGTGTCTGTTCTTATGAATTGGGACTGTATCAAGCTAGAACAGTCAAGGAAAATAATCGTGTGTCTTACGTTGATGGTAAACAATCAGCGCAAAAAACGGAGGATCTCACTCCTGATGAGGTCAGTAAAAAAGAAGGTATCAATGCCGAACAAATCGTCATCAAGATAACAGATCAGGGATATGTCACTTCACATGGAGACCACTATCATTATTACAATGGCAAGGTCCCTTATGACGCTATCATCAGTGAAGAGTTGCTGATGAAGGATCCAAACTACCAGCTCAAGGACGAGGATATTGTCAGTGAAATCAAGGGTGGTTATGTCATCAAGGTAGATGGAAAATACTATGTCTACCTTAAGGATGCTGCACATGCGGATAATGTCCGTACGAAAGAAGAAATCAATCGGCAAAAACAAGAACATAGTCAGCATCGTGAAAGAGGGACTTCAGCAAACGATGGTGCGGTAGCCTTGGCACGTTCACAGGGACGCTACACCACAGATGATGGTTACATCTTTAATGCATCCGATATCATTGAAGATACTGGTGATGCTTATATCGTTCCTCATGGCGACCATTACCATTACATTCCTAAGAGCGAGTTATCAGCCAGCGAATTGGCTGCAGCAGAAGCCTTTCTATCTGGAAAAGGTGGCCAATTAAGTACGGTTGAATACCGTTCAAGCAGGGGAGAAACAAGATCTAGTGTGAGAACTAGTTCATCTGAAACTCCTCAAAATCCTGCAACAGCTCCGGAGAGCCAAAATGAGGATTTAGCTAGTCTTCTTCAAGAATTATACGCTTTGCCACTTAGCCAACGTCATGTGGAATCTGATGGATTGGTATTTGACCCAGCACAGATTATAAAACGTACTGCCAATGGTGTGGCAGTTCCTCATGGAGATCATTTCCATTTCATTCCTTATTCACAAATGTCTGCTTTGGAAGAAAAATTGGCTCGAAATTTACCAATTGGAGGTCAGCCAGTTCAAAGTCATTCTGACAATACGAAACCAAGCAGTACAGATAAACCAAGTTCAACACCAAGTTCACCGATTAAATCAAACTTTAATCTCAATACGCAGGCACCAAATCGAGGAACTGGAGGCGCTTATACAACGGATGATGGGTATGTCTTTAGTCCGACAGATGTGATTGAAGATACAGGTGACGCTTTTGTTGTACCGCACGGCAATCATTTTCACTATATACCTAAGAGTGATTTGTCAGCAGGAGAATTGGCTGCAGCCCAAGCCTATTGGAATGGTAAACAGGGTTCTCATTCTTCTACAAGCTCAAGTAAATCAAGTAGTGATAATGCTAAACCAGCCCAACCAAGTTTGACAGAGACTCCAAACCTGACTGTCACCCCAACATATCATCAAAATCAAGGGGAAGATATCCCAACACTTTTAAGTGAATTGTATGCCAAACCTTTATCAGAACGCCATGTGGAATCTGATGGATTAGTCTTTGATCCGGCACAAATCATCAAACGTACAGCTAATGGTGTAGCAGTGCCTCACGGAGACCATTATCACTTTATTCCTTATTCACAAATGTCACCGCTGGAAGAAAAATTGGCTCATATGATAGCTGTTAAGGGACAAAATGGCAGTGTCTTGTCAAGTGTTACTCCTCTGAAACCAACCCCTACTACCAAACCTCTAGCACCAGTGGAAAATAAACCGACAGAATTTGATGTCAACCGGGTTATTAGAAAAGTTGGTGATGGATATATTATCGAAGATAAGGGCGCTAGTCGTTATGTTCTAGCTAAAGGCTTAGCCAAGGATAAGATTGACGCTATTGAAAATCTCTTGTCTAAGAAAACTCAAGAGACGCATGCCCTAGTTGCGAAGAAAGAAAATGTCGCTTCTCGTGACCAAGAATTTTATGATAAAGCATATAATTTATTGGCCGAGGCTCATAAAGCCTTGTCTGAAAACAAGGGTCGTACTTCTGACTTCCAAGCCTTAGACAAATTAGCAGAACGCTTGAATGATGAATCTTCTAATAAAGAAAAATTAGTAGATGATTTATTGGCATTCCTAGCACCAATTACCCATCCAGAGCGACTTGGCAAGCCAAATTCTCAGATTGAGTATACTGAAGACGAAGTTCGTATTGCTCAATTAGCTGATAAGTATACAACGTCAGATGGTTACATTTTTGACGAACATGATATAATCAGTGATGAAGGAGATGCATATGTAACGCCTCATATGGGCCATAGTCACTGGATTGGAAAAGACAGCCTTTCTGATAAGGAAAAAGTTGCAGCTCAAGCCTATACTAAAGAAAAAGGTATCCTACCTCCATCTCCAGACGCAGATGTTCAAGCAAATCCAACTGGAGATAGTGCAGCAGCTATTTACAATCGTGTGAAAGGGGAAAAACGAATTCCACTCGTTCGACTTCCATATATGGTTGAGCATACAGTTGAGGTTAAAAACGGTAATTTGATTATTCCTCATAAGGATCATTACCATAACATTAAATTTGCTTGGTTTGATGATCACACATACAAAGCTCCAAATGGCTATACCTTGGAAGATTTGTTTGCGACGATTAAGTACTACGTAGAACACCCTGACGAACGTCCACATTCTAATGATGGATGGGGCAATGCCAGTGAGCATGTGTTAGGCAAGAAAGACCACAGTGAAAAACCAAATAAGAACTTCAAAGCGGACGAAGAGCCAGTAGAGGAAACACCTGCTGAGCCAGAAGTCCCTCAAGTAGAGACTGAAAAAGTAGAAGCCAAACTCAAAGAAGCAGAAGTTTTGCTTGCGAAAGTAACGGATTCTAGTCTGAAAGCTAATGCAACAGAAACTCTAGCTGGTTTACGAAATAATTTGACTCTTCAAACTATGGATAATAATGGTATCATGGCAGAAGCAGAAAAATTACTTGCGTTGTTAAAAGGAAGTAATCCTTCATCTGCAAGTAAGGAAAAAATAAACTAATGAAAAATGAAAGTCTCAATAAAGAGGCTTTCATTTTTATTATGTATATATGTAAAATTCTTAACAAGCAATATTAAAAAGAGTAAACTGTTAACTAGTTAATTAACCGGTTTATTATTTTATAGTGAATCAAATATACTTAAGAAAAGAGGAAAGAATGAAAATTAATAAAAAATATCTAGCTGGGTCAGTAGCTACACTTTTTTTAAGTGTCTGCGCTTATGAACTAGGTTATCAAGCTCAAACTGTAAAAGAAAATAATCGTGTTTCCTATATAGATGGAAAACAGGCTGCGCAAAAAACAGAGAATCTGACTCCTGATGAGGTTAGCAAGAAAGAAGGCATCAATGCGGAGCAAATCGTCATCAAGATAACAGACCAGGGCTATGTCACTTCACATGGCGACCACTATCATTATTACAATGGGAAGGTTCCTTATGATGCTATCATCAGTGAAGAGTTGCTGATGAAGGATCCGAACTACCAGCTCAAGGACGAGGATATTGTCAGTGAAATCAAGGGTGGTTATGTGATCAAGTTGGATGGAAAATACTATGTTTACCTTAAGGATGCAGCCCATGCAGATAATGTTCGTACAAAAGAAGAAATCAATCGACAAAAACAAGAGCATAGTCAGCATCGTGAAGGAGGAACTTTAGCAAACGATGGTGCGGTAGCCTTGGCGCGTTCACAGGGACGCTACACCACAGATGATGGTTATATCTTTAATGCCTCTGATATCATTGAAGATACTGGTGATGCTTATATCGTTCCTCATGGCAACCATTACCATTACATTCCTAAGAGTGAGTTATCAGCCAGCGAATTGGCTGCAGCAGAAGCCTTTCTATCTGGTAGAAGTGGCCAATCAAAGGCGCCTACTTATCGCCGTACCAATAACAACAGTGCTAGCAGCGATGTAGATAGATGGACCCCATCCTATAATAACCAAGGCGACAGCTATACGAACACAGCTAACAACAGTAGAGACGATAACCAAGCAAGTCAGAGTGATGAGGATATTGATAGCCTTCTGAAACAACTTTACGCCTTGCCGCTCAGCCAACGACACGTAGAATCTGATGGCCTTGTCTTCGACCCAGCACAGATTACAAGTCGAACAGCTAGAGGAGTTGCTGTGCCTCATGGGAACTATTACCATTTCATCCCTTATTCACAGATGTCTGAATTGGAAGAACGAATCGCTCGTATTATTCCTCTACAGTACAGTTCGAACCATAGGGTGCAGGATTCAAGACCAGAACAACCAAGTCCACAACCGACTCCGGAACCTAGTCCAAGCCCGCAACCTGCACCAAATCCTCAACCATCTCCAAGCAATCCAATTGACGAAAAATTGGTTAAACAGGTGATTCGAAAAGTAGCTGATGGCTATGTATTTGAGGAGAATGGAATCTCACGTTATATTCCTGCCAAGAAGCTTTCAGCAGAAACTGCTGCAGCCATTGATAGTAAACTAGTCAAGCAAGAAAGTTTAGATCATAAACTCGGAGCTAAGAAAACCAACCTCCCATCTGGTGATCAATGATTTTACAATAAGGCTTATGATTTACTAGCAAGAGTTCATCAAGACTTACTTGATAATAAAGGGCGCCAAGCTGATTTTGACACTTTGGATAAACTGTTGGAACGTTTAAATGATGAAAGCAGTGATAAAGTCAAGTTGGTGGATGATATCTTGGCCTTTCTAGCACCGATTCGTCATCCAGAACGTCTAGGAAAACCAAATGCGCAAATTGCCTACACTGATGATGAGATTCAGGTAGCCAAGTTGGCAGGCAAGTATACAACAGAAGATGGCTATATCTTTGATCCTCGTGATATCACCAGTGATGAGGGGGATGCCTATGTAACTCCACATATGACCCACAGTCATTGGATTAAGAAAGATAGTTTGTCTGAAGCCGAAAGAGCGGCAGCCCAGGTTTATGCTAAAGAGAAAGGTTTGACTCCTCCTTCAACAGACCATCAGAATCCAGGAAATACGGAGGCTAAAGGAGCAGAAGCTATCTACAACCGCGTGAAAGCAGCTAAGAAGGTGCCGCTTGATCGTATGCCTTACAATCTCCAACATACCGTGGAAGTTAAAAACGGTAGTTTAATCATTCCTCATTATGATCATTACCATAACATCAAATTTGAGTGGTTTGACGAAGGACTTTATGAGGCACCTAAGGGGTATAGTCTAGAAGATCTCTTTGCGACTGTCAAGTACTATGTCGAACATCCAAACGAACGTCCGCATTCAGATAGTGGTTGGGGCAATGCAAGTGACCATGTTCAAAGAAACCAAAATGGTCAAGCTGATACCAATCAAACGGAAAAACCATCAGAGGAGAAACCTCGGACAGACAAACCAGAGGAAGAAAAGCCACGCGAAGAGAAGCCTCAAAGTGAGAAACCAGAATCTCCAAAACCAACTGAGGCGCTGGAAGAAGAATCACCAGAGGAACCAGAAGAACCTCAGATCGAGACTGAAAAGGTTGAAGCGAAGTTGAGAGAGGCTGAAGAGCTACTTGCAAAGATCCAAGACCCCATTATCAAGTCCAATGCCAAAGAAACTCTCACTGGCTTAAAAAATAACCTGCTATTTGGTGCTCAGGATAACAATACCATTATGGCTGAAGCTGAAAAATTATTGGCTTTGTTAAGGGAGAGTAAGTAGTTGTAGCAACATTTTCTAACTCCTAAAAACAGGATAGGAGAGCTAGAAATGATAAAATCGAAAATGAGAGCAGAATGTGAGTTCTAGTTCTCATTTTTTTCATGGAAATGTGCAAAATAACTTGACATATAGTGTAAATAAAGATAAACTATTTACTAGTTAATTAAACGGTTAAATACTAGTTAAGGAGTAATGATGAAAAAAAGAACATTTCTATTATTAGTGGTAGGTCTCTTGGTTCTTGTCTTAGGAGCATGTAGTCAAAAAGAAAAACAAGAAGCAAAAGGGATGAAGATTGTAACAAGTTTTTACCCAATCTATGCAATGGTCAAAGAGGTATCAGGTGACTTGAATGATGTTCGGATGATTCAGTCAAGTAGTGGGATTCACTCCTTTGAACCGTCAGCAAATGACATTGCTGCCATTTATGATGCGGATGTCTTTGTCTACCATTCTCATACGCTCGAATCTTGGGCGGGAAGTCTAGATCCTAACTTGAAAAACTCAAAAGTTAAAGTTTTAGAAGCTTCTGAAGGAATGATGTTGGAGCGTGTACCAGGTTTGGAAGATGTAGAAGCTGGTGACGGTATTGATGAAAAAACACTCTACGATCCTCACACTTGGTTAGATCCTGAAAAAGCAGGCGAAGAGGCGCAGATTATTGCGGACAAACTTTCGGAGATTGATAGTGCTAATAAGGAAACGTATCAAAAGAATGCTAAAAACTTTATCGCTAAAGCCCAAGAATTGACTAAGAAGTACCAGCCTGTTTTTGAAAAAGCGAGTCAAAAGACCTTTGTTACACAACACACAGCCTTTTCTTATCTCGCTAAACGCTTTGGTTTGAAACAACTTGGTATAGCAGGGATTTCCCCTGAACAAGAGCCAAGTCCGAGACAGTTGACAGAAATCCAAGAATTCGTTAAAACCTATAAGGTTAAAACCATCTTTACTGAGAGCAATGCTTCTTCTAAAGTCGCTGAGACCTTGGTCAAATCAACAGGAGTTAGCCTAAAGACACTCAATCCTTTAGAAGCAGATCCTGAAAATGACAAAACTTACTTAGAAAATCTAGAAGAAAACATGAATGTTCTTGCAGAAGAATTAAAATGAGGAGATGATGAAAATGAAGAAGAAATATATTGTAGCAGGATCGGCTCTTGTCCTTTCCCTAAGTCTTTGCATCTATGCATTGAACCAACACCAGGTAGAAGGAAACAAAGATAATAACCGTGTGTCTTATGTCGATGGGAAGCAAGACTCTCAAAAAACAGAGTCCCAAACACCAGATCAAGTTAGCAAAAAAGAAGACATTCAGGCTGAACAAATTGTTGTGAAAATCACCGATCAAGGTTATGTGACTTCACATGGTGATCACTTCCATTACTACAATGGTAAAGTTCCTTTTGACGCGATTTTCAGCGAAGAACTAGTCATGAAAGATCCAAGTTATCAATTGCGTGATGAACACATCGTTAACGAAATTAAAGGTGGTTACATCATCAAAGTTGATGGAAAATATTATGTCTACCTAAAAAATGCTAGTCAAGCTGAAAATATTCGTACCAAAGAACAAATTGAAAAACAAAAACAAGGGCATACATCTGACCAAAAAAATGATTCTAAGGAAGTTGTGGCAGCTAGAGCTCAAGGACGTTATACAACTGATGACGGTTATGTTTTTAACGCTTCTGATATCATTGAAGATACAGGAGATGCTTATATCGTTCCCCACGGAGGACACTTCCATTATATTCCTAAGAGTGATCTGTCAGCGGGTGAATTAGCTGCCGCAAAGGCTTATTTATCTGGCAATAGTTCAGCTCTCAGTCAACCCTTGTCACTGACACCGAATAATGGTGTTTCTGCAGCAGATGATGGTTATGTCTTTAACCCTAATGATATTGTCAGAGATACTGGCGATGCTTATATCGTACGACATGGGGACCACTATCACTATATCCCTAAATCATCTCTTAACAATCATCAAGCACAATCTAACACTCCAAGCTTAGAAAGTCCTTCTAATTCTACACCAAATAATCCGTTACCACATGTTCACCATGAAGAAGAGGAACACGATCATGGTTTTGATGCAAATAGAATTATAAGTGAAGATTCAGAAGGTTTTGTCATGAGTCATGGTGATCACAATCATTACTTCTTTAAGAAAGATTTGACACCTGAGCAAATCAAGGCAGCACAAGATCATTTGAAAGCTAAGTCACCAGTGACACCAAGTCCAAGTCATGAGGACCATGATGAAGATGAGCATGACCACCATCATGGTGAAGACCATGATCACGGCTTTGATGCGGATAGAGTCATCAGCGAAGATGCAGCTGGCTTTATCATGAGTCATGGTGATCACAATCATTACTTCTTTAAGAAAGATTTGACACCTGAGCAAATCAAGGCAGCACAAGATCACTTGTACGGAAATAAACATTCAGAAACTAGCCCAGATAACCACATTAGTAAACCAGAAGAACACCATCATGATAACCATGGAAACCATCATGAGGAAGAACACGATCATGGCTTTGCAGCAGATCGAGTGATAAGTGAAGATGATAAAGGATTTGTCGTTTCTCATGGAGATCACAACCACTATTTCTTTAAAAAAGATTTAACAAAAGATCAGATTAAAGCTGCTCAAGAACATTTAAACAGTAATAAAACGGAGTCTGTTAAACCTCTTGCAAAAGATGTAGAAGCATTTTCTAGAGAGGCCAGTGACAAAGAAAAAATGGAGTATATTGCTAAGACCTACGGTGTACCGCTAGAAGCCATTCGCATTTCAAATGGATTCTTTGTCTTTGGAAATCCGGATCAAGCTTATGATCCAACCCATATCCATCCCTATGCCGTTCGAAAAGAACATGTTCGTATTCCTCTCCAAACTGGAAATCCAGAACTGGATTTCCTAAATGAACTTTATACGACTGCACTACGTGATGGGGTGTCTCCTTATAGTTTGCAAGTAGAAAATGGTAGTTTTGTGATTCCTCACGGAGACCACAATCACTACATCAAGGTTCAAACCAAGGGCTATGAAGTAGCTTTGAAAAATAAGATTCCGGCCCTACAATCGACATATCAACCTGGGGCTTTTGATGAACAAACTGTTCTATCTAAAGTGGATCAACTTTTAGAATATAGCAGAAATATTTACAAAGACAAGCCTATCGCACAAAGACAGATTGAATTAGCTTTAGGTCAGTTTACTGAAAATATGAAGAAACTAGCAACCAACTCTACGGCAGGTTATCTTGCAACACTTGATCTTTTTGATAAGCAATATATCCATATTGATGAAAGTATCAAACCTGTTGAAACAAGCGCTCTAGATAAGAAATATCAGGCCTTGATTGATAAAATCAATACACTAGATACAGACTCTTATGGTCTTCCTAAGAAAGAGCTTCTCGTTCAACTTCAAGAAGCTAAATTAGCTAAAGATGAGGCTGGTTTAGCAGCGGTTGAATCACAACTTCAAGCCTTACAAGACTTTAATGATCGAACAGGTGTTACAACTGTAGAATACATCAAGTATTTCTACGAACACGTAAATGATGGTCGTTTGAGTGATGAACTGCGAAATAAAGTAGCTCAGTTGACTTGGACCTTGTATCAATCTCAATCCTTCCTTAAGGCAGCAGAATTGAACAAATTATTCCCAAGCATCTATCAGACAAAACAAGAAGTGGAAGAAGCTTTGAAAGCTCAACCAACTACTGTAAAATCAACGCAAACAGTTCTAGATACTGAAAAAGTCGATAATCAAAGTGCCAAAACAGCTATTTATGGCTTCTTGAAGGAATTGTATGGAGACTTTATGCCTGAGGAACATGTCAACCATGTTAGCAAGGAACAAGTAGAAAGTCTCCTGAGCAAGGCAAATCAACTCTTGGAACAAATCCAAGAAGAAGGCATCAAACAATCCTTGGCAGAAGAAGTAGAAAATCTCAAAGCTGCCACAAACAAGGCTGATGCAGACTTGGATGAAGTAAATAGTCAGGTGAAAGACGTCTTGACTCGTATCGCTAGCGCCCTTAAACAAGAGAAGGAAAATGCAGAGCAAGATCCTCAGACACTTGTACTCTATCAAAAACTCTACGATATTCTCATGTCGCTTCACTCATATTTAGAAAATAATAAGGGTTCTGATGCAGACTTTGATAAGGTTGATGCTCTACTAGATCAGCTATCTACTAAGAGTAAAGATAAAGCCGCTTTACTTGAATTGACAAAATCTATTCTGGTCTTAAATCAAGAAATCAAGTCAAAATCAAGCGTCGGTGAAGAAGCAACCCCAGCAAGAAATGTTGAAGCAAATAGTGGTAAGACAAGTACTGAAACTGAAACATCAGCAACTGCAGAATCTAACAGCGAAACTACCAGCGACGAAAACAAACCGAGTAATGCAACAGATTCTAAACCAGCTGAATCAACTTCAGAAAAGGAAACAACAGAATCTACAACAAGTACCGGAAATCAAGAAAAACCAGTAGAATAAAAAGAAAGGCGAAGTAGCTAAGCTACCTCGTCTTTTTTAGTCTTTATAGGATACAATGCCAATGATGGTATCCACCGCACGCTCCATAGTCTGAAGGCTGACGTATTCAAAACGTCCATGCATGTTTTCACCACCAGCAAAGATATTTGGAGTTGGAATTCCCATAAAGGAAATCTTAGAGCCATCTGTTCCACCACGAATTGGTTCGATAATAGGCGTGATATTTAAATCTTCCATAACAGCTTTAGCAATGGTAACGGATGTCATGTCTTTCTCAATGACTTCCTTCATATTGTAGTACTGGTCTGTCAGAGTTAAAGTCACGCGATCATTCCCAAGCTCTTGATTCATCATGTCAGCGATGGCTTGCATAGCTGCTTTACGTGCTTCAAAGGAATCCTTTTCAAAGTCACGAATGATGTAGCTTGCACGCGCCTCCTCGACACTACCTGTCACATCCATAAGATGATAGAAACCTTGATAACCGTCTGTCAATTCAGGTCGGTCATTCTCTGGAAGTTGATTATGAAAATCAATCGCTAGCTGAAGGGCATTGACCATCTGACCTTTAGCAGTACCAGGATGAACATTGCGCCCTTGGAAATGAAGTTCAGCAGCTGCTGCTGAGAAAGTCTCGTACTGAAGTTCTCCTAGCGGACCACCGTCAACAGTATAGGCAAAGTCAACGTCAAAATCTTCAGCATCAAACTTGTTAGCTCCAACACCAATTTCTTCATCTGGTCCAAAACCAACTCGAATCTCACAGTGTTTGATTTCAGGATGAGCTGTCAAATATTCGATAGCAGTCATAATTTCAGCAATCCCTGACTTGTCATCAGCACCCAGCAAGGTCGTGCCATCAGTTGTGATAAGCGTTTGGCCTGGATATTTCTCAAGGCTCTTGAAATCAGCAGGATCGAGTTTAAAACCAGAATCTCCTAAGTCGATAGCTCCACCATCGTAATTTTTGATGACTTGCGGATTAACTCCCTCAGCATTAAAGTCAGCTGTGTCCATGTGGGAGATGAAGCCAATCTTGCGTGTCAAGCTAGGATCATTAGCTGGTAAGGTACCAATGGCGAAACCATTTGGAAGGTAGTAAACATTTTGCAGACCGACACGTTTCATTTCGGGAATAAGAACATTGGTCGCAAAATCTACCTGGCTTTGCGTACTTGGAGTAGTAGTAGAGTGTTCATCAGAACGAGTATTGACCTTAACGTAGGTCAAAAAACGATCTAAAAGGTTCGGATAAGTCATAAAAACTCCTTTAACAATCATAAAATAGAATGCTATCTTCGGAAAAAGCCTCATTCTGAAAATTTCATGAATTTTGAAAAAATATAACAATTCAAATTCAATAGACTTTCAAATGAAATCTTGGATATCTTAGAATAAAATATATGCATTGATATTTTATGAGATTTTTTATTTCTTTTATCATTTTACCATAGAATAGTTTGAAAGACAAAGAAGAATCATACTCTTTTATTAATTAACATAATATAAAATTAATCATATTAATTGACACTGCGTGAACTTTATTGTACAATTGTCTTGCAAATGTTTAGATTGATATAACAATAGATTTAAAAGCAAAATAATTAAGGAGAATAAAATGAACATTCGCTTCGATTTTAAGAAAGTTCAAATTATTGCGCGCCGTTTAGTTACACTGTTAGCTATTCTGTTTTTGTGTGCTCCGATAAGTCTGTTAAATGCAGATTCTACTACAGAACCTCAGACAACTCTTCATAAGACAATTACTCCGATATCAGGACAGGATGACAAGTATGAGTTGTCATTGGATATCACATCCAAACTGGGAACGGAGACCCAAACGGATCCCTTGGATGTTGTTTTAGTAGCAGACCTCTCAGGAAGTATGAATAAGAGAGATGTTCCTTCTTCTACTGGCCGAACAATTACAAGATTGGATGCTTTAAAAAATACCCTTAAAGGAACTCGAAATCGTCAGGGATTAATTGATACGATTTTATCCAATTCAAATAATCGGTTATCCATGGTAGGTTTTGGTGGAAAGATTGATAATAAGTTTGCGGAACAAGCATGGAATTCCTACTACCGAAAATGGGAGTGGGGGTATCGGTATTGGCCGTATGAAGAGAGAACAGCATTTTATGATGGTGTATCCCCATGGGATGATGCGGAAACAATTTTAAATTGGAATAACGATGCTAGTGGTTCAAAGACTGCAGTCAGTAATATGAGAATTGCTGGTGGTCAATCAATAGGGACTGAATCAGGAATCGGTACAGGAACCAATATTAGCGCGGGTATTCGTATTGCTAATCAATTGATAGATAGTGCAAGACCAAATGCCAAGAAGGTTGTTATTGTTCTATCAGATGGGTTTGCCAATATGTATTACAACGACAGTGGTTATACAGTTTATAACTATAATAATCAAGATGGATCAGAAACGGCACCAGATTGGTTCTGGAATAATTTAGATGTATCTATCAATAATCTCGCCTATAGTCTCGCTCCAAAACTAGCTGGCTTTTACTCTATTAAGTTTCGTTATTCAAATAATGTCGATAGTATTACCAGTTTGCAGTATTATATCAGGTACCACAATTCTTCCATTCCTAATGAAATCCTATCCGCAAACAATGAAGAGCAGTTACGAGACAGTTTCAAAGATATCACTGATAAGATTCTGCCACTGGGAATCCACCACGTGACTATCAAAGATGTTCTTTCTAAGTATGTTCAGCTATTACCGAACGGATCGTCAGAGTTTCGCGTAGTGAAAGAAAAGGCTGGAAGTAGTGAAACATTAACCGAAGAGCAAGTAACTTTTGATACCAAGACAACCTCAGAAGGATTAGTGGAAGTTACGGCTAAATTTTCTTCGAATTATTCCTTAGAAGATGGGGCTAGATACGTTCTAAAATTCACTGTTACATCAAGTCAAGAAGCCTTGGATGCTATTGCTGGTGATAAAAAACTAGAGGCTGGTGATGCTGAAGGTTCTGATGTCAATAAACTCTACTCCAATAAAGGTGCCAGTGTCACCTATTCCTATGGAATAGGCACCTCTCAAACCAAGACCAAAGAATACTCTGACAACCCAACATTTAAGCCTTCGGATCCATTAACGGTTCCGGTGGAAGTGAAGTGGGAAGGTGTTAATGGAAGTAGCACAGTAACAGCTAGTCAACCTAAGGCTTTAGATTTTAAATTAATTCAAAAGAGCAAGAGTGCTGGAACAGACAAGAATGAATACAGGAAAACTAGTGTTGGAGTAAAAGCAGGTGAGCTAAGTGAAACTTCCAATTTTGAAAAAGTAGCTAAGGGTTATCAATATGATCTTACAGCCCCTGATGTTCCAGGTTTTACTAAGGAAGTAAAAAAAGAAGGAACGGACCAATCGCCAACCTTTAAAGTATCTTATCGTCAATTACCTAGTTTGACGATAAGAAAGATATTAGTCCCTGAAGATACATCGAATAAGAGTTTTAATATTAACATCGAGCTAACTGATAAAGAACGAAATCCTATAAATGGTACTTTCGGTGATATCAAAGTTACTAATGGACGTGCTCAAATACCATTAACACATAATGCCGAAAAATCTCTAAAATATCTCCCGTATGGAACACATTACAAGGTTGAAGAAGAAGCGGCATCAACGAATGGTTACCACGTTACATATGAGAATCAAGAGGGTGATCTGAATAAAGACGAAACCAGTATTGTCACAAATCACAAGCTTCCAAGTTTATCAGTCACAAAAAAAGTTACAGGCGTATTTGCCAATCTATTAAAATCCTTCAAAATTACCATTAACATCAGAGATGCTCAGAATAGCCCATTGAATGGAACCTATAATGCAACGGTGAATAATAAAAGAACCTCTCTGCAATTCACGAATGGTCGAGCGTCTATTGATCTCAACAAAGACCAAACCATAAAAATTGATGGACTTCCACTCGATAGTCACTATACCGTAGAAGAGGAATCAAACTCTTCGCGTGGATATCAGGTTTCTTATGAAAATCAAGAAGGCAAGCTGGATGGGGATAAGTCCGCGACAGTCACGAATAATAAGAATAGTGTACCTGAAACCGGAGTTGACTTCCTCAGCAGTACACTCATGTTAGGAATAATCCTTCCTCTAGGAGGAATCTTCTTTACAATCCTGCTCGGATATCTAGTGGTACATAGGAGAAAATAATGCTACTTAAAAAGAAACATAAGAAAACAGTAACACAAGTCAATTGGGATAAGTCTCCGCCGAGTGTATGGGGAGATATCCTCTACTTAGTCAGTAAGCTTCTGATGGTTGGATTTGTACTGGCCACCCTTTACTTTTTTGTCTTTGGACTATTGAGATACAATGACGATGGCATGAAGCCAGCCTTAAAAGATGGCGACTTGGTTGTCTACTATAGGTTGGATAAACGTTATTCGATTGGTGATCTGCTTGTCTATAGTTATAAGGGTAAGGAAAGAGTGGCGCGTGTCATTGCAACCGAAGGAAGTACGATCGATATAAATGAAAATGGTCTCATTATCAACGGTTCTCCTCAACAAGAGCAGGATATCTACAAAGAAACGCTGCTCTATAAGGAAGGGGCTAGCTTCCCAATGAAAGTCCCAGCAGGACAACTCTTTGTCCTCGGAGACAATCGAACAACGGCTGTAGATAGCCGTGCTTTTGGAACTATTCCTATACAGGATACCCATGGCAAGGTGGTAACAGTCCTAAGGCGACGGGGCTTTTGATGATAATTTATGAAAAAAGAAATTTAAAAATAAAAGGAATAATCATGAAAAAAACATTTTTGAAAAAATTAGTTACTGCAAGTATTGCAGCTGTAACCGCCTTGTCGGTCTTTAGAGGATTGCCAACATTTGCGGATGAAAACTCTGACGCAACTGCAATGTCCAATGGAGAAACAAATGCACAAGTATCCATTAACAAGGTGTTGAATATTGCGGAAGGAATCACTACACCTTACGCTCACTTTACCTTTACTTTTACACCTAAAACAGGTACCTCATCTAACGGGGTACTATATGAAACAATCAATTCCTCAAACGGTCAAATAGCAGATAAAACAGTAAATTATTCAGAAACAGATGTTTTGTTGAGTGGTCAAACAAGTATTAAGAAGAGCACTGGAAATATTTTTGAAAATGTGAGCTACACACACGCTGGAGAATATGTCTATACTGTTGCTGAAAAACAAAATGTGGGTTGGAAACCAATGCAAAAAGGTGGAGTTGCAATTGACTCAATGACATTTGATGATCGTAGCTATGAAATGCACGTTATTGTTAAAAATAAAAGTACCTCAGGAGTTTATATTTCATCAGTATACTTTAAACAAGTTACAACAGGAGCTACTGCTAAAGTGAAGCCATCTGAAAAAGGGCCTACATACAAATATGATTTATTTACAAATATCTATCGTAAAAATGCTGGTAAGATAACAGATCCTAAAGATCCCCATCCTAATGATTCTCACCTTGGACATTATGATCCTAATGCGAAATCATTAGTAATTAAAAAAGTTGTGTCTGGAGCGACAGCAGATAAATCGAAAGATTTCACTTTCAAGCTTACTTTCACAAAAGCATCAACAGAAGAAAACAATTCCATTGTAGGACAAATTGGTAATCAGTCTAAAACATTTGAATACGGAAAAGAAACAACAATCACATTGCACCATGATCAATCCCTAGTATTTGACACGATTCCAGCAGGAACTCGTTATAAATTAGTAGAAGTTGGAACTGCAGGATATATGGCTTCAGCTGCTTATATGGAAAACGGAGTAAGTAAAAATCTAGATGGAAGAGCTTCTTCAGACTTTACTCAAAACAACATCCTTGTTGGTGAAAAACCAAACAACAATACTATCACAAATAGCTTGCCAGACGTTACCCCTACTGGTCTCTTGATTGACAATCTTCCTTTCATCTTGATGATTGGTCTTGGTTTGGCTGGATTTGTTGTTTTGTCTAAAAAACGCAGACAAGCTTAGGCAACTGGTTTGAATTATGAAAATCAAGCGTGAGAAACCAAAAAGGAGTTTGTCTAGGCGTCTGGTCCTTGCTGTAGATGCATTGATGAATCATATCCTGCTCCTCTTGGCAGCCTTAGTCTTTCTCTTTGGTTTCTACGCCCTTTGGGATGCCAATCAGGTTTATTCTCAGGCTTCATCAAGTGAGTATGAGGCTTATAGACCTGTTAGTACCAGTGAGAAGGATGAGCTTGCTAGTTTTTCTGGCTTTCACAAGCTACAGCAAGTCAACCCAGAGGTTCTCGGTTGGATCAATGTCTATGGCACCAATATCGACTATCCCTTAGTCCAAGCCAAAGACAATGAAAAGTACCTGAACAAAGATTCCAAGGGAGAATTTGCAGCTACAGGAGCTATTTTTCTTGAGGCTCGAAATGAATCCAAGTTCGAGGATTTTAATACCATCATCTACGGACACCATGTAGAAAATGGGGTTATGTTTGGAGATGTAGCAAAGTTTTCTGATAAGGAATTTTTTGACCAGCATCGCTACGGTAGTATTTACTATAATGGCGTTGAAAAAGGTCTTGAGATCTTTGAGATGCTTGAGGTAGACGCCTATGACTTTAACATCTACGATCCAGGTATTAATGGGGATGATCGGCGCCAAGAATATATCGATCACTTACTCTCGGTTGCCATCCACAAACGAGACATTACACTGGGGCCAAATGACCATATCATCCTTCTCAGTACCTGTTTCCTAGACGTAACAAATGGGAGACATATCGTAGTTGCCAAGATTACGGATACGGTTCCAAAGAACACCTTCCATACGAAAAAATCAAAACCATTCCCTTACAGTGTCTTTGATGATTCGTCACTTGGACGATTTCTCTCATCGATTCCTTTGTGGATATGGTACATCATCTTGTTTATCTTGCTCTTGCTATTGATCTTCTTGCTCATCATCCTCTACTTGATCTTGCGTCGTAGAAGAGAAGCAAAGGAAGAAGGAGCAGATACCATTACTGACTAAACTACCAATAAAAGAGAAAGGGACAGCCTCTCTTGCTCTTTTATTTTCAAGGCTAGAAAGGAGAAAGAAGGAAATATGAAAACAAGTACGAGTCAAAAGACCATAAAGGTCATTCTATCCCTCTTTCTAGCTTTTTTCTGTCTTTTTACAGCTGATAGAGTTCTTGCGAGTGACTACGATCATTATAATCCCATTGAAAAGGATGCCAGCAGTACGGGCTTTGAAACCTTGCAGCACCTCAACAAGGATGTTTGTGGTTGGATTAGCCTCGATGGGACCAAGGTAGACTATCCTCTCTTACAGAGTCAGGACAATATCAAATACCTTGATCGCAATGCCTTTGGCGATTATACTGTGTCAGGTTCTATATTCCTAGACTATCGTTTTAACCCCAACTTTACCGACTTTAACACCATCATCTATGGTCACTCCATGGCTTCTGGTGCTATGTTTGGGGAGATTCAAAAATTTGCGGATCAAGATTTTTTTGAAAAACATCGCTATGGTTCTATCTACTACAATGGTCGTGAAAGCGGTCTTGAGATATTTGGGATTTTAGAAGTAGATGCCTATGATACAGAGATTTACCGGACTTTGAGTTCCAACGATGAGGAACACCAGGCTTACTATCAATATCTGCTAAGTAAAGCCAAGTACAAGCGAGATGTCTCCTTGACCTCAACGGACAAGATTGTTTTGTTAAGCACCTGTTTCCTTAATATTACCAACGGAAGACATATCCTCTTAGCTAAAATAACGGATGCACCAGTAAAAGCAGCCCAGGATAAAAGTGGGGAAGCAGTAGGAACACGCTATTTTGACCAAGGGATTCCAACGCATTGGATTTATATCCTTGCCTTTCTTCTCCTGATTATCGTTATTTTGCTCCTTGTCGTTATCATCCTAATCATGAGGCGAGATAGAAATACAAAAGAACAAAAGAAATAGTAGACGTCGGAAGCGTTTACTATTTTTCTCTTTCGTGATAGAATTGATAGTGAAAATAATATCATAAGGATGATAACATGAAAAAAGCAATATTGATGATGACCTTTGGATCTCCAGAGGAGATTAGTTTTGAAGGAGTAGCAGAATTTTTTACAAACATTCGTCGTGGTGTTAGACCCCAAGACCACGAGATTCAGACCCTCTATGACAACTACGTCCTTATCGGTGGGACGCCCTTGCAGCGGATTACAAGGGAAGAAGTTGCTTTAGTAAGAGAACGTTTAGGGGAGGAGTACGGTATCTACTTTGCCAATAAGTTTTCTCGTCCCTTTATCCCAGACGTGATCAAGCAGATGGAGTCTGATGGTATTGAAGAATGTATTTGTTTGATTTTGGAACCTCATTATTCCTTTTACTCAGTCATGGGGTATGAAAAGTTTCTGGAAAGCCAGCAGATCCGATTTTTAGTTATTAAGGACTGGTATCAACAACAGGCTTTGCTGGACTTTTGGACAGATGAGATTAGAAAAATTTTACGAAACCATGTGGGAGAAGAGTCTTTCAAGGTGATCTTTTCAGCCCATAGCGTCCCCATTTTTGCCTTGGATTATGGAGATCCTTATATCGATCAGATTTTCGATAATAGCAAGCTAATTGCTGAACAACTCGGCCTAATGACAGACAAGTATACCAATACTTGGCAGAGCGAAAGTGATATTGGAATCCCTTGGATCAAGCCAGATGTCTTAGAGTATTTACGAGAACAAAAGCAACATCCCGAACATTATATTTTTATCCCGATTAGTTTTATCAGTGAGCACATCGAAGTCTTGTTTGACAACGATGTAGAATGTTATGATTTGTGTCAAGAATTAGGTGTCACCTACCATCGCCCCCCTATGCCCAATACGGATAGCCGTTTAATTGACGCTTTAGTTGCTACTGTAAGAGCCAATGAAGACAAAGAATTTAAAGATTTTCTCCCAGAAGAAGAAACTTTTGATGAGTTAGCACCTTCGGCAACAACCAAGGACATCATGGAGGAGACAGACGACCTTCAGATGCCAGAATTTGTCAAAAAACTCATTGAGAAAAAAGGCCGTGAAAATGTGAAGATGCCTTACTTGATTAAGAAAATGCTCGAAAAGGCTGGGAAGTTACCAAAAGAGTAAAGAAAAAAGGATTTAGCTTTAAGCTAGATCCTTTATTTGTCTTATTTTTTCTCAAGAAGAGCTTTGATTTCTTGAAGAACTTCAAGTTCAGTTGGAGCAGCAGGTGCTTCCTCAACCACTTCCTCCTTCTTACGAAGGTTTTGCGCTTTTTCAATACCTTTGATAACGAAGAAGAGAACTGTACCCACAACAAGGAAGTTGATAACAGCGCTCAAGAATTTACCATATGTAACACCATTCCATGCAAGCTCAGCGATGTTTTGTACTTGCGCAGCTTCCAAAGCTGGGTTCAATAGAAGTGGAGTGATGATATCGTTAACAAATGAAGTAACGATAGCACCAAATGCAGAAGCAATGATCACACCGACAGCGAGGTCAACTACATTACCACGAAGCAAGAATTCTTTAAGATCCTTTAACATTTTCATAAATTCCTTTCCAAAATTTCATTCTTATTATACGCTAAAATCGAACGAATTGCAAGATTAATGTTTTTGAGATGAATTGCCCTTTTTAAAAATATAGATTTTACTGAGAATATAGTTTAAAATAATGATCAATATCTGTGCTAATATGGTCTCGATAGTATTAACTTTATCTATATTATATTTAACAAACTGGCCAATAACATCAGGAAAGGTTGTAACAAAGATATAAGTTAAAAGAAGGTCCAGGCCAAGAGTAGAGAGACGGGCTAAGAAAAATTTAACTAGTCGAATTGACCAATTCTTCCTCTCTTGTTTAAAAACAAATGTATCATTTGTGATAAAGGCAAAAAGAATACCGATAATATTAGCGACTGCTGTTGCTAGGATTTCCTGATGACTGATATGGTAAATACCTAAACGTGATAAAATAGATACTAAAGTAGTAGCACCACCAAAAAATAGATAAGAGAGGATTTCGCTATCAAAAAAAGTTTTTATTAGTTTTTTCATGATTTTAGTATAGCATAAAGTCATATATTGTGCTATACTGGTAAGGTTGATTCACTCAACCCTTGGTGCTTAGCTTCTTTCACCAAGCATATTTTACGCGGGAAACCGCCAAAGGAGAAAACATGAAAAAATTAACTGTTCGTGACATGGCAGATATTGCCATCGTTGCTGCTATCTATGTGGTTTTAACCATTACCCCACCACTAAATGCTATTAGCTTCGGTGCTTACCAGTTCCGTATTTCTGAGATGATGAATTTTTTGGCTTTTTACAATCCTAAATACATCATCGGTGTGACGATTGGTTGTATGATTGCTAATTTCTTTAGTTTTGGCATAATTGATGTCTTTGTCGGCGGAGGATCTACCCTAGTTTTCCTTAGTCTAGGTGTTTGGCTCTTTAGCAAGTATAAGAAAGACTATTTGTTCAATGGTTTGATTCGAAAAGATCATTTCTTATTTTCAATCCTATTCTCAATTTCAATGATTACCATTGCAGCAGAACTTCATATCGTTGCTGAAGCTCCATTCTTCTTTACTTGGTTTTCTACAGGGATTGGAGAGTTTGCATCGCTTATCGTCGGTGCAATCCTAATCGGAAAACTAGGACAGCGAATCGACCTTACAAAATAAGAAGTTTATAAGCTAGATTCTTGATAAATCTAGCTTTTTTCATTCCAGAAAATTAAAAGAGAGCGCTTGACAAGAGCATAGAACTATAGTATACTTTTTAGGTAAGCTGATTTAGCTCAGTTGGCAGAGCGCATCCATGGTAAGGATGAGGTCGCCGGTTCAATCCCGGCAATTAGCATTATTTAGACAGGAAAACTCTTGATATTCGAGAGTTTTTTATATTTACCCCGCATTAGCCTTGACAAAGTCAGCAAAGCATAGTAGAATTAAACTTGCGATGAGTCGATAGGTAGTCTTCGGACTACTATTGAGCATAAGGAGGTCATAACGCAGGAGCGGACCTTGATGAGTTGTGTGAACCTGCTCATCACATGAAGATGCCTCTTAGTCCCTAGTCAATGACTAGGGATTTTTAGTTTTCAGAAAATATAACCCAAAAATGCTTTTCAATTTCCGGAAAAAGTAGTATAATACATCTATTATAGAAATTTTTAGAAAATTCCGAAAGAGGTTATTTATGGGATATACAGTTGCTGTAGTCGGCGCGACAGGTGCTGTCGGAGCTCAGATGATAAAAATGTTGGAAGAATCAACACTTCCAATCGATAAAATTCGTTACCTTGCTTCTGCACGTTCAGCAGGCAAGACTTTGAAATTTAAAGACCAAGATATTACGATTGAAGAAACGACTGAGACCGCTTTTGAGGGTGTTGATATTGCACTCTTCTCAGCAGGTGGTTCGACATCAGCTAAGTATGCACCATACGCAGTTCAAGCTGGAGCTGTAGTAGTAGATAACACATCTTATTTCCGTCAAAATCCAGATGTTCCTTTGGTTGTCCCAGAGGTCAATGCTCACGCACTTGATGCCCACAAAGGGATTATTGCTTGCCCTAACTGTTCAACAATCCAAATGATGGTGGCTCTTGAACCGGTTCGTCAAAAATGGGGCTTGGACCGTATCATCGTTTCAACTTACCAAGCAGTCTCTGGTGCAGGTATGGGAGCGATCCTTGAAACACAACGTGAACTTCGTGAAGTCTTGAATGACGGTGTGAATCCACGTGATTTGCATGCGGAAATCTTACCTTCAGGTGGTGACAAGAAACACTATCCTATTGCCTTTAACGCTCTTCCACAAATTGATGTCTTCACTGACAATGATTACACTTACGAAGAGATGAAGATGACTAAGGAAACGAAGAAAATCATGGAAGACGATAGCATCGCAGTGTCTGCAACATGTGTTCGTATTCCAGTTTTGTCAGCTCACTCTGAGTCAGTTTATATCGAAACAAAAGAAGTGGCTCCAATCGAAGAAGTGAAAGCAGCTATCGCAGCCTTCCCAGGTGCAGTTCTTGAAGATGATGTAGCGCATCAAATCTATCCACAAGCCATCAATGCAGTTGGTTCACGTGATACCTTTGTTGGTCGTATCCGTAAAGACTTGGATGCTGAAAAAGGAATCCACATGTGGGTTGTTTCAGATAACCTTCTTAAAGGTGCTGCTTGGAATTCAGTTCAGATTGCAGAAACGCTTCACGAACGTGGATTGGTTCGCCCAACAGCTGAGTTGAAATTTGAATTAAAATAGTCATATCGTTTAGGAGTTCAGATGAACTCCTTCTTTGAAATAGAGAGGTGTTTCTCATGTCTTATCAAGATTTAAAAGAGTGTAAAATCATCACAGCCTTTATTACCCCTTTCCATGAGGATGGTTCCATCAACTTTGATGCTATTCCAGCCTTGATTGAGCATTTATTGGCCCATCACACAGACGGCATTCTCCTAGCTGGAACGACTGCTGAGAGTCCGACCTTGACCCACGATGAGGAGTTGGAACTCTTTGCGGCTGTACAAAAGATTGTTAATGGACGCGTTCCTTTGATTGCGGGTGTAGGTACCAATGATACACGTGACTCGATCGAGTTTGTCAAAGAAGTCGCAGATTTTGGTGGTTTTGCTGCTGGGCTTGCGATCGTACCATACTACAACAAACCTTCTCAAGAAGGAATGTACCAGCACTTTAAGGCAATTGCAGATGCTTCTGACTTGCCTATTATCATCTATAACATTCCAGGGCGTGTAGTTGTTGAATTAACTCCAGAAACCATGCTTCGCTTGGCTGACCATCCAAATATCATCGGTGTTAAGGAATGTACTAGCTTGGCTAATATGGCTTACTTGATTGAGCACAAGCCAGAAGAATTTTTGATTTATACTGGTGAGGATGGAGACGCTTTCCATGCTATGAATCTTGGTGCGGATGGGGTTATCTCTGTTGCATCTCATACAAATGGAGATGAAATGCATGCGATGTTCACTGCCATTGCAGAAAGCGATATGAAAAAAGCGGCAGCTATTCAGCGTAAATTCATTCCTAAGGTCAACGCCCTCTTCTCTTATCCAAGTCCTGCTCCAGTTAAGGCAGTCCTTAACTATATGGGATTCGAAGCTGGACCAACTCGATTACCTCTAGTTCCAGCACCAGAAGAAGATGCTAAACGCATTATCAAAGTTGTCGTAGATGGCGACTACGAAGCAACTAAGGCAACTGTAACAGGTGTCCTTAGACCAGATTACTAATAAAGACAATAAAATCCATGACCGAATGAACGATCATGGATTTTTCTTATTTTCCTAAACAGAATTGGCTAAAGAGTTGGGTGATGAGTTCATCAGGTGCGGCATCTCCAGTGATTTCACCGAGAATTTCCCAAGTACGAGTCAAGTCAACCTGTAGCAAATCAACTGGCATCCCCAGTTCCAGACCTTGGTTAACAGCTTGTAGGCTTTCAACGGCCTTTTCAATCAAAGAAATATGACGGGCATTTGACAAGTAAGTGGCATCTTGCTCGACCAAACCAGCATTTTCAAAGAAGAGGTTGTTGATTCTATCCTCAATCTTATCAATGTTTTGATTTTTAAGAACTGAAATACGGATGATATCTTCTGGTAGTTCCGAAGTTTCAATCGCTTCAGGAAGATCAGTTTTATTGAGTAGAATAATGCGGTTGGTATCCTGACTGATTTCTAAGAGTTGGCGATCTTGGGCGGTCAGTGGTTCACTGGCATTTAATACTAGTAGTACCAAGTCAGCTTCCTTGAGGGCTTTTCTAGAACGTTCGACACCGATTTGTTCCACGATATCATCTGTTTCCCGGATACCGGCTGTATCAATCAGTTTGAGAGGAACCCCGTTAATGTTGACGTATTCTTCGATGACATCGCGTGTCGTACCAGCGATGTCTGTTACGATGGCTTTATCTTCACGAAGGAGGTTATTGAGGAGGCTGGATTTTCCAACGTTGGGACGACCGATGATAGCAGTTGAAATTCCCTCACGGAGGATTTTTCCGCGACGAGCTGTTCTAAGGAGATTGGTTAGCAATTGTTCAAACTCCATAGTCTTCTCGCGGACAACAGCAGTAGTAGCTTCCTCAACATCATCATACTCAGGATAGTCGATATTGACCTCTACTTGGGCAAGCGTATTGAGGATTTCTTGGCGAGTATTATTGATAAGATCAGAAAGAGAACCGTCCAATTGTTTGACTGCAATATTCATGGCCTTGTCTGTCTTGGCACGGATGATGTCCATCACTGCCTCAGCCTGTGTCAAGTCCACACGACCGTTTAGAAAGGCGCGTTTGGTAAATTCACCAGGTTCTGCCAACCGAGCTCCTTCACGGATAGCTAGTTGGAGAATTTCATTGGTTACCGCAATCCCGCCGTGGGTGTTAATCTCGATAATATCCTCACGAGTGAAGGTCTTTGGAGACTTCATAGCTCCAACCATAACTTCGTCCATGACCTTCCCTGTCTGCGGGTCAACGATGTGACCGTAGTTGAGGGTATGGCTTGCAACCTTGCTCAAGTCGTTTCCTTTAAAAATCTTTTGAGCAATGGCAAAACTGTCAGTTCCGCTCAAGCGGACAATACCAATGGCTCCTTCACCTAGTGGGGTAGAGATAGCAGCGATGGTATCAAATTCACGTGTAATCATACTATTTCCTTTTGTGTTTCTTTTCTTAGGATAGGTATCCAAGCATCTCTTCAAATTGTAACAAAATTAGACTATTTCTTCAATGGATGCTACTTGGAGATTGAAAAAGCCTAAGCAATTCTGCTTAAGCTGGATTATTTGGTGCGCATTTCCCCTTGAGGGAAGTAGGTTCCTTCTGGCATGTCGTTGATGATGACATGAACGGCTGATTGAGGGGCTCCAGTGTTGCGGACAACAGCTTCCGTTACTTCCTTAGCAAGAGCTTTCTTTTGCTCGAGCGTGCGACCTTCAAATAAATCGATGCGTACAAATGGCATAGTAGCTTCCTCCACTAGTTTTTGATTTCTTCTATTTTACCACATTTTGCCGTTTAAAGCTTCAGAAAATTATGATATACTAGAATGTAGCAAAAATTTAGAAATGGACGTGAAATAGAAGCATGGCACAGTTGTATTATCGTTATGGGACCATGAACTCTGGTAAGACGATTGAGATTCTCAAGGTGGCCTATAACTACGAGGAGCAAGGAAAGGGAGTTGTGATTATGACTTCGGCTCTGGATACGCGTGACGGTGTTGGCTATGTATCTAGTCGAATCGGTATGAAACGCCCAGCCATTGCGATTGAGGAAACGACGGATATCTTTGGTTATATCCGAGACTTACCTGAGAAACCATACTGTGTGTTGGTCGATGAGGCCCAGTTTCTCAAGCGTCACCATGTTTACGACCTAGCTCGTGTTGTTGATGAGTTAGACATACCTGTCATGGCTTTTGGTTTGAAGAATGACTTTCGAAATGAACTGTTCGAAGGCTCCAAATACCTCTTGCTCTTAGCAGATAAGATTGACGAAATCAAGACTATCTGTCAGTATTGTAAGAAAAAGGCGACTATGGTGTTGCGTACGCAGGATGGTGTACCAGTCTATGATGGCGAACAAATTCAGATCGGTGGAAATGAAACTTATATCTCAGTCTGCCGTAAACATTATTTTGCCCCTGAAATCAATAAGGAGAATGAAGAAAAATGAACATCTATGATCAACTACAAGCTGTAGAAGACCGTTATGAAGAATTAGGAGAATTGCTCAGTGACCCAGATGTCGTCTCAGACACCAAGCGTTTCATGGAGCTTTCGAAAGAAGAGGCTTCTACTCGTGATACGGTAACTGCCTACCGTGAGTACAAACAAGTCCTTCAAAACATCGTTGATGCTGAAGAGATGATTAAGGAATCAGGCGGAGATGCTGACTTGGAAGAAATGGCCAAGCAAGAACTCAAAGATGCCAAGGCTGAAAAAGAAGAATACGAAGAAAAACTGAAAATCTTGCTCCTTCCAAAGGATCCAAACGATGACAAGAACATCATCCTAGAAATCCGTGGTGCAGCTGGTGGAGACGAAGCAGCACTTTTCGCTGGTGACCTCCTAACCATGTATCAAAAATATGCTGAAGCCCAAGGCTGGCGCTTTGAAGTCATGGAGGCTTCTATGAATGGTGTCGGCGGTTTCAAAGAAGTGGTTGCCATGGTTTCTGGTCAGTCTGTTTACTCTAAGCTTAAGTATGAATCAGGTGCCCACCGTGTACAACGTGTCCCAGTGACAGAAAGTCAGGGTCGTGTTCATACTTCAACAGCGACAGTTCTTGTCATGCCAGAAGTGGAAGAAGTAGAGTACGATATTGATCCAAAAGACCTTCGTGTTGATATCTACCACGCATCTGGTGCTGGTGGTCAGAACGTCAACAAGGTTGCGACTGCCGTTCGTATCGTTCACTTACCAACTAATATCAAGGTTGAGATGCAGGAAGAACGTACCCAGCAGAAAAACCGTGAGAAGGCCATGAAAATCATCCGTGCGCGTGTTGCTGACCATTTTGCTCAGATTGCACAAGACGAACAAGACGCTGAACGTAAGTCTACTATTGGTACTGGTGACCGTTCAGAACGTATTCGTACTTACAACTTCCCACAAAATCGTGTCACAGACCATCGTATTGGTTTGACACTCCAGAAACTAGATACCATTTTGTCTGGTAAATTGGATGAAGTCGTGGATGCCTTGGTTCTTTATGATCAAACACAGAAATTAGAAGAATTAAACAAATAATGAAACTAGCTCAATTATTTTCAGATTTTGAAGAAGAGTTGATAAGACAAGGAGAGGAAGCTGAAAGCCTCTCTTTTGTCTATCGTAGCTTAAAAAATCTCTCTTTTACGGACTTTGTCTTTGCCCTCCAGCAAGAGGTAACAGAGGCCGAAAAACAATTTGTAGAAGAAATTTTCCAGCAGTTAGCGTCCCATAAACCAGCTCAGTATATCATCGGACAGGCAGATTTCTTTGGAATGCAGTTAAAAGTGGATGAGCGGGTTTTGATTCCTCGTCCAGAAACAGAAGAGTTGGTGGAACTCATCCTAGCTGAAAATCCTAAAGAAAATCTCAAGAACTTGGATATTGGTACTGGAAGTGGTGCCATAGCCCTCGCACTAGCAAAAAACAGACCAGATTGGTCAGTGACAGCAGCAGATATTTCACAAGACGCCTTAGAGCTTGCATCAGAGAATGCTAAAAATCAAAATCTTAATATATTTTTTAAAAAATCTGATTGTTTTGCAGAAATTTCTGAAAAATATGATATAATTGTATCCAATCCACCCTATATCTCTCGTGAAGATGAGTCAGAGGTCGGTTTGAATGTTTTGCATTCGGAGCCTCATTCAGCTCTCTTTGCAGATGAGGATGGCCTAGCTATTTACCGCAGAATTGCGGAAGATGCAAAAGACTATCTCACAGATGGTGGCAAGATTTACCTTGAAATTGGATACAAGCAAGGTCAAAGTGTTCCTGAACTTTTTAGGAAACATTTTCCTGAAAAACGGGTACGAACACTCAAAGACCAATTTGGTCAAGATAGGATGGTTGTAGTTGATGATGGACAGGATTAGACAAGAGTTGGAAAAGGGCGGGGCTGTTGTTCTACCAACCGAGACAGTTTATGGTCTCTTTGCTAAGGCCTTAGATGAAAAAGCTGTCGACCATGTTTACCAACTCAAACGTCGTCCTAGAGATAAGGCGCTCAATCTTAATGTTGCTTCTCTAGAGGACATCTTGCACTTTTCAAAGAAACAGCCAACTTATCTCCAAAAGCTTGTAGAGACCTTTTTACCAGGTCCCTTGACCATTATCCTCGAAGCCAATGACCGAGTTCCCTTTTGGGTCAATTCTGGTCTTGCAACGGTGGGATTTCGGATGCCGAGACACCCCATTACCCTAGATTTGATTCGAGAGACAGGTCCTTTGATTGGGCCGTCTGCCAATATCTCGGGTCAGGCGAGTGGCGTGACCTTTGCTCAAATTCTAGAGGATTTTGACCAAGAGGTTTTGGGGCTGGAGGACGACGCTTTTCTAACTGGACAGGATTCGACGATTTTGGATTTGTCTGGAGACAAGGTGAAAATCTTACGCCAGGGGGCGATTAAGCGAGAAGATATTCTTGCACAGTTGCCAGAGATTTCTTTTGAGGAGGAATGAGATGCTAAGAAATTTGCAAGAAACAGATGTGAATGCTATATGTGAGATTAACCAAGAGGCTTTGGGCTATTCTTTTAGTTCAGAGGACACAGCTAGTCAACTAGCTAGACTGTCTCAGGATTCTCATCATTTCCTACTTGGCTATGAGGATGAGGTCAGCCATGTCCTACTTGGATATGTCCATGCTGAAGTTTATGAATCCCTCTATTCCAAAGCAGGATTTAATATTTTAGGCTTAGCAGTTTCGCCTCAAGCACAAGGACGAGGTATCGGTAAAAGCTTACTGCAAGGGTTGGATCAAGAAGCAAAAAGACGGGGTTATGGGTTTATCCGCTTAAACTCTGCTGATCATCGTCTGGGAGCTCATGCATTTTATGAAAAAGTTGGTTATACTTGTGATAAAGTGCAGAAACGGTTTATTCGCATCTTTTAGTATAATTTCTTAAACTAAAGGACCAGTCACACTATAAAGGAGAAGACCTATGATTTTTGATAAAGACGATTTTAAAGCATACGATGCTGATCTATGGAATGCTATTGCCAAAGAAGAAGAACGCCAACAAAACAATATCGAGTTGATTGCTTCGGAAAACGTGGTTTCCAAGGCTGTTATGGCAGCTCAAGGGTCTATCTTGACAAACAAATATGCCGAGGGTTACCCAGGACGCCGTTATTATGGTGGAACTGATGTAGTAGACGTGGTAGAAACTCTAGCTATTGAACGTGCAAAAGAAATTTTCGGTGCTAAATTCGCCAATGTCCAACCTCACTCAGGAAGCCAAGCCAACTGTGCAGCATATATGGCTTTGATTGAGCCTGGTGACACTGTAATGGGAATGGATTTGGCAGCAGGTGGACACTTGACCCACGGAGCTCCAGTTAGCTTCTCTGGTCAAACCTACAACTTTGTTTCTTACAGTGTTGATCCTGAAACGGAACTCTTGGACTTTGATGCTATCTTGAAACAAGCCCAAGAAGTAAAACCAAAACTAATCGTAGCAGGTGCTTCAGCCTATTCTCAAATTATTGATTTTTCAAAATTCCGTGAAATCGCAGATGCTGTTGGGGCGAAGCTCATGGTCGATATGGCCCATATCGCTGGTTTGGTTGCGGCCGGTCTTCACCCAAGCCCAGTGCCATATGCTCATATCACTACAACAACGACCCACAAAACCCTTCGTGGACCACGTGGTGGCTTGATTTTGACAAATGATGAAGATCTAGCTAAGAAAATCAACTCAGCTATTTTCCCAGGTATTCAAGGTGGTCCTTTGGAGCATGTTGTCGCTGCTAAGGCTGTTTCCTTCAAAGAAGTTTTGGACCCAGCCTTCAAGGAATATGCTGCTAATGTCATCAAAAACAGCAAGGCTATGGTTGAAGTCTTCTTGCAAGACCCTGATTTCCGTATCATTTCTGGTGGTACTGAAAATCACCTCTTCCTAGTGGATGTAACCAAGGTTGTAGAAAACGGAAAAGTTGCTCAAAACTTGCTAGATGAAGTCAATATTACCCTAAATAAAAACTCAATTCCATACGAAACCTTGTCACCATTCAAGACAAGTGGAATTCGTATCGGAGCAGCAGCCATCACTGCACGTGGATTTGGTGAAGAAGAAAGCCGTAAAGTGGCTGAACTCATCATTAAAACCCTTAAGAATGCAGAAAATGAAGCTGTCTTAGAAGAAGTGAGAAGTGAAGTCAAAGCGTTGACAGATGCCTTCCCACTATACGAGGACTAATACTTTTATGGACATTTATATTAAGAAAGCTATTATCCATCAGTTCAGCCCAGATGATACTGAGCTGTTTCTAGCGGATAAATTTCTCAATATCACTCCAAAAATCGAAGAATACCTGCGCAAAAAAATTGAACGCGTGTATTCAGATGAAGCCAAGACTGGGATTTTCGAAGAAGAAAATCCCTTCTTCAATCACATCACAGATGATTTGTTGGAGACATCAGTAACACTGGCTAATCTCTGGAAAGAGGAGTTTAGCATTTCTGAAAATCTCAAGACCAATGACTTGGTTTTTGTTCAGTTTTCTAAAGAAGGCGTTGAACATTTCGCTTTCTTGCGAATTGCTCTACGTGAGACCTTGACCCACCTTGGTGGAGAAGTTGATAACCCAATCAAGCTAACTCAGAATAACCTTCCTGGATTTGGAACAGGGGCTGATGAGGCTTTGGTGGTCAATCTTCAAAGTCGCAAGTACCATCTCATCGAAAAACGAATCAAGTACAATGGGACTTTCTTGAATTATTTTTCAGACAATCTCCTAGCTGTTGCACCTAAGATTTCGCCAAAAAAATCCATCAAGGAATTGGAAAAAACAGCCCAGAGAATTGCTGAGTCCTTTAACACAGATGATTTTCAGTTTCAATCCAAGGTCAAATCAGCTATTTTCAACAATCTTGAAGAAAGCAATGAGCTGTCGCCTGAAAAATTGGCAAACGACCTTTTTGATAACAATCTGACAGCTCGTTTGAGCTTTATCGACCAAGTCAAGGAAGCTGTACCAGAACCAGTCCAGTTTGATGAAATTGATGCCAGTCGTCAGCTCAAGAAATTTGAAAACCAAAAACTTTCCTTGTCAAACGGAATCGAACTCATCGTTCCAAATAATGTTTACCAGGACGCGGAGTCTGTTGAGTTTATCCAAAATGACAATGGAACCTATTCTATCTTAATCAAAAATATTGAGGATATTCAAAGTAAATAATGTTTAAATTTATAAGAAGAATGCTAGTGCTAGCAGTCCTTCTTTTTGCTGGATACAAAGCCTATCACATTCGTCAGGATGTAAAGCAAGTCATGACCTACCAACCTATGGTTCGGGAAATCCTTAGTGAAAGAGATACTCCAGCCAATGAAGAGTTAGTGCTTGCCATGATTTATACTGAAACGAAAGGAAAAGAGCGAGACGTCATGCAGTCTAGTGAGTCTGCTAGTGGTACAACCAATACCATTAATGATGATGCCGCTAGTATTCGACAAGGAATTCAAACTCTAACAGATAACCTTTATCTTGCACAAAACAAAGGAGTGGATGTCTGGACAGCCGTTCAAGCCTATAATTTTGGACCTGCCTATATAGACTTTATCGCTCAGAATGGCAAGGAGAATACACTAGCATTAGCCAAGCGTTATTCCCGAGAAACGGTCGCTCCTATCCTTGGAAATACCACTGGAAAGACCTACACCTACATCAACCCAATTTCTATCTTTCATGGTGCAGAACTCTATGAAAATGGAGGAAATTATTACTACTCGAGACAGGTACGCTTTAACCTGTATATCATGAAATTCTTTAATTTCTTTTAAGCATCTGGTTTGACCAGGTGTTTTTCACTATAAGTTTTCTTTAAGATTGTTTTATTACCCTAGAAAGGTAAAGGAGGGAATATCCCATGAGAAAGAAATTCTTTCTAACAAGTGCTGCAGTATTGTGGGCCGCAACAGCTATGACAAGCGTCCATGCAGCAACCGATGTTCAAAAAGTAATCGATGAAACCTATGTTCAACCTGAATATGTTCTTGGCTCTTCCCTAACTGAAGACCAGAAGAATCAAACTCTTAGCAAACTTGGCTATGACGCATCAAAAGACACCAAAGATATCAAAACTATGACACCTGATATCTATTCGAAAATCATGAATGTGGCTAATGATGCTAGCCTACAGCTCTATTCGTCAGCTAAGATTCAAAAGTTAGGTGATAAGTCGCCTATAGAAGTTAAGATTGAAACGCCTGAAAATATCACCAAGGTGACGCAGGATATGTACCGTAACGCAGCAGTGACACTTGGAGTGGAGCATGCCAAAATCACAGTTGCAGCTCCTATACCAGTTACAGGAGAGAGTGCCCTAGCAGGGATTTACTACTCGTTAGAGGCTAATGGAGCTAAAGTACCACAAGCCAATAAAGACTTGGCCCAAGAAGAACTAAAAGCCTTGTCAGATATCAATGCTGAAAACAAGGACAAGTCAGGCTACGATGCCAATAAACTCAATGTCGCTTTGGCAGATATCAAGGCAGGAATCGCAAAGGCAAAAGAAGCAAAAGGAAATCTGACAGAAGAAGATGTCCGCAAAATCGTTGAAGACACGCTAAAAAACTACAAACTTGATCAGGTTATAACAGGAAACCAGGTCAATATCATCATCAATTTTGCCCTCAACCTCTCAAAGAGCGACATTTTGAACAATGCTGATTTCACTAAAACCCTCAATGACCTCAAGGAAAGCATTGTATCCCAAGCTGGAGATAGCTTTAAAAATATCAACCTCAACTTTGATGCCAATAAAGCGCTAGAAGAGGGGGGCAACTTCTTTAGCTCTCTTTGGCAAGCCATTGTCAACTTCTTCAAGAGTTTTGGTGCTTAGGTCATTTCATGATATAATAGATGGTAACAGAAATGTTGCCGTCTTTTTTTGTCGGCCAATAGAAAGTGAAAAATATGTTAAAGAAAAATGATATTGTAGAAGTTGAAATTATTGATTTGACCCATGAAGGGGCAGGGGTTGCTAAGGTAGATGGTTTAGTTTTCTTTGTAGAAAATGCTCTACCAACTGAGAAAATCCTCATGCGAGTCCTTAAGGTCAATAAAAAGATTGGCTTTGGGAAAGTTGAAGAATACTTTGTTCGGTCACCTCATCGTAACCAAGACCTTGACCTAGCTTATCTACGCTCAGGTATCGCTGATTTGGGGCATCTTGCTTATCCAGAGCAGCTTAAGTTCAAAACCAAGCAAGTTAAAGACAGTCTCTACAAGATTGCTGGTATTACGGATGTAGAGGTCGCTGAAACGTTCGGCATGGACCATCCAGTCCAGTATCGAAATAAGGCACAGGTGCCAGTTCGTCGAGTGAATGGTGTCTTGGAAACTGGTTTTTTCCGTAAGAATTCGCACGACCTCATGCCACTTGAAGATTTCTTTATCCAGGATCCTGTCATTGACCAAGTTGTGGTAGTTCTACGCGATTTGCTTCGTCGTTTTGATTTAAAACCTTATGACGAAAAGGAGCAGTCTGGCTTGATTCGGAACCTTGTGGTGCGTCGTGGTCACTATTCAGGACAAATCATGGTTATATTAGTGACTAAACGTCCTAAAGTTTTTCGAGTGGAGCAATTGATTGAACAAATTATCAAGCAGTTCCCAGAGATTGTGTCTGTCATGCAAAATATCAACGACCAGAATACCAATGCGATTTTTGGTAAGGAGTGGAAGACTCTTTATGGTCAAGACTATATTACGGACCAGATGTTGGGAAATGACTTCCAAATCGCTGGCCCAGCCTTTTATCAGGTCAATACTGAAATGGCAGAGAAACTTTATCAAACAGCTATTGACTTTGCAGAGTTAAAAGAAGACGATGTGGTTATTGATGCCTATTCAGGAATTGGAACGATTGGATTGTCCGTCGCCAAGCATGTTAAAGAAGTCTACGGTGTTGAAGTGATTCCAGAAGCAGTAGAGAATAGCCAGAAGAATGCTTCTTTGAACAAGATTACAAATGCCCACTATGTCTGTGACACGGCTGAAAATGCCATGAAGAACTGGCTCAAGGAAGGTATCCAACCAACCGTTATCTTGGTCGACCCACCACGCAAGGGTTTGACCGAAAGTTTTATCAAAGCAAGTGCTCAAACAGGAGCAGACCGCATTGCCTATATCTCTTGCAATGTCGCAACCATGGCACGTGATATCAAACTATATCAAGAATTGGGATATGAATTGAAGAAAGTACAGCCGGTGGATTTGTTTCCGCAGACGCACCACGTGGAGTGCGTAAGTTATTTAGAGAAATGTAGTTAATCAACTCGCTTTTTTATTTCAAAGCGAGATGCTTCAAAACTCCACTGGAGCCTTGAACATATATAAAAATAAAGTTATTGTGTGACTGAAATAATCAGGCACTTGGATAGAATAGAATCGAAAGGACTATTTGATGAAAAAACAACCGCAAATAATGGAAAAGGAACGTTTGGGAGCCTTTATTGACGCTGTGTTAGCCATCGTTATGACTATCTTGGTTTTGGAGCTGGAAAAGCCAAAAACCTTTGATTTGCAAGGACTATGGGAGCTTAGAACAAATTTTCTTGCCTATGGTATTTCTTTCTTTTGGCTGGGAGCTATGTGGGTCAATATCCATTCTTCTTCGCATCTCATTAAAAAAGTTAGCCAAAAAACAGTCTGGGCAACCATTATTATGCTCTTTTTCTCCTCCCTTTTTCCCTATACCACTCAGCTCATAGCAACCCATTTCGACAATGGTAGTATGCAAGCATTCTATGGGGTAATCGTTCTACTCATTAGCTTTTCAGTATTATGGTATTACCGTACCTTGGATGAAGTGAATGATATAGCTGAGATGCATGCGTTAAGACGAGGACGAAAGCGTTGGATACGATGGGATATTGGTATTAAAATGTTAGGGCTTATCTTATCTCTGACAATCTTCCCAGCAGGAGTAGGACTGTCAGTCCTAGTAACACTTTTATTTATTGTTATCCCGAGACAATTTAAAGTCTAATCATTTAATCGACTCATCTGTTTTATTCGGGACTTAGTTGACTGCTTCCGATTCTGAGATTTTTGAATTTGTATTGATAAGCATTGCATTCAATACTTTTCTATAGGAATTCACTGAAATAACAGTCAAGACATATGATGTGTGTGACTCAGCTTGTACAAGTTGAGATAGTCAGGAATTTGAATAATTTTTTTGTAACAGTTATAATGACAATTATGAATAAACTTGTTTAAACTTTATGTCTCTTTAGAAAGTGTGTTAACTTGAAAGAACAAATATTTTTGATGGGTGGGAATCCCCCAATAACGAAATATAGCATTGTTGATAAAATTGTGTCATCAAGAAAGATTGAAAGAATTGTCATTTTTACAGTTTTTCGAGATAATTGGCAACCCTATATGAAAAAGTACACGGAAGTTTTCCAAAGTCAATTTCCTAATCTAAACACTGATTACTTACTTTTGGACACTGAGCAGATTGATTTTGATAGCTATTTAGATGCTGATCTAATCATCATTGGTGGAGGAAATACGGAAAAATATATAGCTACTTATGTCAATCAGGAGTTCAAAAATTATATCGATCATATGCTTAATAAAGGGGCAAAAGTTATAGGGTTTTCTGCAGGAGCCCTATTATTAGGAGAAAAAGTCTATGTCTCACCTAATGATAATTCAGATCATCAGATAAAGATAAAAAATGGATTAGGACTCTTTAGTCAGTTTTTAATTAGTGTCCATTATGATTCCTGGAATGATAAAGCTAATAAGGATAGAGCAGAAGAACTCGTCAGTGTTACCATAATTCCACTAAATGATCATTCCTGTCTTGAATTGGATAGACTTGGAAACATTATTGAGAAAATTGACTAGTTTTAATCATGCGAATCTGAATCTACGAAACTAAAGTATTGACGAAATGAATAGTGAAAAGCCTTGATTGTAAGGCTTTTTTGTGTTTTTATGATAGAATATAGGTAGTTATAATCGATAGCAACTAAGAAGCAGTAAAAATATTATTCATAAAATAATCAAGATTAGGAAGAAAAAAATGACAGAAATTGATAAAAGGAACTTAAAAAATTATCTTTGTTTTACATTTGGAATTACTTATATATCTTGGGGGCTTCTTGCCATATTTACACAATCTTATATTTTGGGATTAGAGACATTTATAGGAAGAATATTACATATAGTTGGTGCACTTGGACCAGCTATTGCAAGTGGCTTTTATTTAAAAAGTAATAATATAAAATTTAAACATTTTTTATTTAATAGGATAGAAAATAGTAGTATTTATTTCATTTATCATATGTTAGCAATTTTGATACTATTTTCTGTATCTTCCTTAGAATTAAACGGAGTATCCATTTATCTGATGCCGTTATTCTTTATACAACTAATTTTTTTGGGTGGTGGACATGAAGAATTAGGATGGAGAGGAATATTACAACCATTACTTGATAAAAAATATACTTATTGGCAATCTAATTTGATTGTAGGATCAATTTGGGGAATATGGCATCTGCCTTTATGGTTTATAGTTGGAGAAAGTCATCAAGGATTTCCTTTTATTTTATTTTTTATATATACATTATTTTTAAGTTTTGTTTTAGGGCTTCTTTACCGTCAAACGAAATCTGTGGGATACTGTGTATTATTTCATGCATTCGCAAATTTGTTAAATCTCTATTTTGTGCTAAAAATTAATCTTATTTTTATTATCATTTTTATTGGTTATTTGATTTATACTATATTGGCGAGTAATAGAATTAGTAAGGAAACAACATTTTAAAATTTAGATCAGGATATCCATTATTGAGAGTAACGTGTGGTCATTCTAGATAATCAATGTTAGAGACTGTTCTATTTGATGAGACATCACTGCTTGTACGAGCTGATTAAATAAGGGTGTAGCTAGTAAAAGTCCTACAGTAAGGAGTTTAAACATGAAATTCCATGAATTTGGTGATAAGAATTTGCCTCCTATTTTACTGATACATGGTGGTGGCAGTTCTTGGTGGAATTATCTTCGTCAAGCACGAATCTTGTCAAAAGAATACCGTATTATTCTACCCACTTTGAATGGCCACGGCGAGGAATATCAACTTGATTATGTTTCTACTGAAGATTCTGCTTTGGAGATTCTAGACTATATCAAAGAAAACTGTGGTGGGAAATTGTTTGCAATCGGTGGTGTTTCACTTGGTGGTCAAATTGCCATGGAGCTTTTGTCTTTAGACAGTGAAATTGCTGAGAAGGCCATCATAGATGGAAGCCTCTGCATTCCTCAACCAAGGTTAGCTAAAATCAGCATCTTTCTAGTGTCTCTATTTGGTAAACTGATGTTCAATAAATTCTCTTGCAAACTTCAGTTAAGCATGATGAACAAACTCTGTCCTAAACTGGCTTATCCAGAGGAAATAAAAGCTTATTATTTGGAGGATTTGCCAAGAACCCCTGTCAAAACATTGGTGACCATTTACAAAAACTATATGGGATGTTACAAGCTGAAAGATATGATTTCTGCTAGCAAGGCTCAGGTTCTGTATATCTATGGTGAAAAAGAATTGAACTGTGTGAAAGAATCAGCGAAATTATTTCATCAGCTACATTCAAATACAATTTTGTATGAAGCAAAGGGCTATAACCACGGCTATTTATCAGCTTACCTACCTTATGAGTGGATTGATTTGGTGGTGCCATTTTTAAAGAGTGACTCATTAGAAATGTGTAACGAATCTGATATGCCATAAGGAGGAAACAGATGCTAGGAGCAATAGTTGGAGATATTGTAGGTTCAGTTTACGAATGGAACAATATCAAAACGAAGGATTTTCCTTTATTTTGTGATGATTGTTTTTTCACGGATGATACGGTAAGTCCGAACCACTGAGTGTGTGAGTTTGTTAGTGAAACATTTTTAATATTTATAAGATTTAAAGTTGATTACAAAAAGGAAGTATTATCATGGGAATATTCGATGATTTTGAGTACAAAGAAAACTACCTAGATGAAGAAAAAGTAATTGAAATACTTAAAAAGATTTTAAGAGCAATTCATCTAAATAATTATAGAGATATTTTGGATTGTGTTGATGGTTCAGAAGTTGATGATGTAAGAGAGTTACTTGAATATATTGACGATTCATTACAATTAAATGATTTTGATAAAATTGATGAATATGGTGTAGATTGTAATTTCCATCCGAATTATGAGTACTCCCAACTACAAGTTTATGAATTTAATGATCAAACTGGCTTTGTTGTTGAATATGAGATGACCTCCGATTCTGAATTAGTAGATTTAACCCTACAATTAGAATTTTTATACAATAATGATGGTTACAAAATAACTTCTATAGATGTTGATCCTGGATAAACCGCACTTAATTATCTTCGTTATATAATAAATGCGTATATTAAGGCTAGATAATTTGATTGTAAGTTGCTTAAAATATCGGTTAGTTTTTCAAATATTAGGAGAATGGAAGATGTATCTATTGGAATTGTACCAAAATGATTATTCTAAAGATTAAGTCGTGTTTGATTCTTTAGAAGATGGAAAAGACTTTGTATCCAAAATAACTGGATAAACTCTAGAAAATGAAAATGATTTTTTTCAAGGTAATAAAGTAGAAATAACGAACATTTAGATGAAAGGTATAGAGTAAACATGAGTCTCTTATTTGAAGAATTTAAAACCATTTGTTTCCATTTAAATCGAGTCGGAATTACACCGACACTGATGGGTTCTTTGGGGTTGGAGTTTAGAACGAAAGAAAATTGGGGGCCGTCTGACATTGACATTCATGTGCCTGGTGACCCTAGAGGTTGGGAAGCACCGGATCATCTCAGAATTTATGACTGGGACAAGATAATGAAAGTGATGAAAGACTTAGGCTACGTCTTAATAGATATTCATGAGCATGAATTCCAAAAGGATAGAGTGAGTGTTGAATTTGGAAGTATCGATTCCTTACTTGATTTTGCAGGAGTTTCGGAATCGGATATAGAGCTTATTCACATTGAAGGAATCACTTTTCGTTTTCCAAGTCTGGAGCAGTATCTAAGTATTTACAAAGCTTCTTCTCAAGACTCCTATCGAAATGATCACAATAACAATAAGGATTTTAAAAAGATCGAGTGGCTGGAAAGACATTTGTAAATTATCATATAAAAAGTAGTAAGTTGTAAGACTGGCTGCTATGTTATTTTTATCATCATTTTTATTGGTCATTTAATTTATACTATATTGGCAAGTAATAGAATTATTAAGAAAAAAAATATTTTAAATTTTAAATCAGGATATCCATTATTGAAGGTAATGATTGGCTATTTAGAGGATTTGATAGATAGTTTTCTATTTGATGAGGTATCACTGCTTTTACGAGCTTAGACAGGAGGATAAAATAATGGAGATTTTGAAAATTAATCTTATTTCGGTTAAAAAAAGAATGACTGAACTACTATTTGATTATCTTTTAATCATAACTTACCTGGGTATTCTGTTTCTTTGCTCTATAACTTATTACTACTTTGTTTTTAATGGTGTGCCAATGCAAACAGAATTTCAGGCGCAGACTCTTACATTTTTTATCAGTGTCCTACCAATCATGCTTTATTTCACATTTTCGGATTATGCAAAAAATGGAAGTTTTGGGAAATCAAAAGCAGGGCTTCGTTTGGTCTATCAGAAAAAAACAATTCAGGCTAGCTTTATTAGAAATCTCATCAAATTTTTACCTTGGCAATTAGGGCATATGGGAACTATTCATGGAGTCTATAGTGATTTTGATTTAGTATCCATTATCCTTTCGTCTTTAGCAACCCTACTTGCACTTTTGTTACTGGCAATGGCAATTTTTAGAAAAGATAAAAGGCATCTAGGAGATTTTCTAGCTCATACACAGGTTCAATTAGAGGGTGATAACAAGTGAATCAACTTAGCCGTCCGAAAAACGCGGATACATTGCTCAGTACGTGTAACCCGTGAATATGTTCCCTATGACCGCGTATGTAGAATGTGTGGCGCTACTTGTACGAGTTGATTCATAAGTAAACTATATTTATAATGGGTATTTTCTAAGGAGGGTATATATATGTTAGGAGCAATTATTGGAGATATTGTAGGTTCAGTTTACGAATGGAACAATATCAAAACAAAGGATTTTCCTTTATTTTGTGAGGATTGTTTTTTCACTGATGATACGGTCATGACCTGCGCTGTTGCTGAGGCTGTTATGATTGGTGGTCGGAAAGATGACTTTATTGATGCCATGAAAAAGTACGGCAGAATGTACCCCGATGCGGGCTATGGTACTCGGTTTAGTAGTTGGATCGATAGTGACAATCGTGAACCTTACTATAGCTTTGGAAATGGTTCTGCTATGCGTGTTTCTCCCTGTGCTTGGCTTATAGACTGCGGCTTTTGTGCAAGAACGGGTATGACACCATCAACTAGAAAGCTTGCACGACTTTCAGCAGAAGTCACCCATAATCATCCAGAAGGTATCAAAGGAGCCATGGCGACAACTGATGCTATCTTTCTGTGTCGTTATTACTTTGGAGGTTATTGCGGAGATTATGAGCAACCAATCAATGACAATCCTACAGAGTGCAAAAGACAGATCAAGGATTATATTGAGCAGGAATATGGCTACAATCTATCTCAAACTCTAGATGAAATTCGACCTAACTATCGTTTCAATGAAACCTGTCAGGATACCGTACCCCAGGCCATTATAGCATTTCTAGAAAGTAGAGACTTCGAAGATGCTATAAGGAACGCCATTTCCCTTGGTGGGGATAGTGATACTCTTGCTGCCATCACAGGAAGTATCGCAGAGGCAGCCTATGGAATTCCTGATTGGATTAAGGAAAAGGCTTATTCCTACCTAGATGAGCCGTTAAAGGATGTCATTGAACGATGGGAGCTTTTCATAGCAGGAAAATGATGGTTTGGTTAAGTAGAAAGGTGGCAACGATGGAATTACTTGATATGTATAAAAAAGAAAAAGTTATAGAGGTTATCACAAATATTTTAAAGGCTATTCACCTGAAAAAATATGAAGACATTATGAATTATGTCGATGAATCAGAGATTGACGATTTAAATGAATTTTTTGGTTATGTTGAAAAGACATTAGAATTAAATGATTTTGATACGATTGATGAGTATGGTGTGGAATGTCATTTCAATCCGCCTTATGAGTATTCTCAATTGGAGATTTATGATTATGATGACCAGACTGGGTTTGCTGTTGATTATGATTTGACTTCAAATTCTGAACGAGTAGATATGGTGTTGCAAGTAGAGTTTCTATATACCGATAATGGGTATACAGTAAGATTTCTTAATGTCGATCCTGGTTAGGAGAAGTTTAACAAGCAATATCCTTGATATACTATTTATACAGGCATTTAAGATTTTCTTGAATGTCTTTTTTTGTACAAGAGTAAGGTCAAAGCTTTTAAACTATCAAGTTTTCCTATCAATAGGTCAATTGTCTTTAAATGCATTTTATGAATGAATCTAAATGGTTATAGAAAGCCATTTCCAATATGTTCATGCTATAATAGACTTAGACTTCGTGATTTTGGAGATATAAATGAAAAAATATAAACATTTATTATGGCTGTCTGGCTTGGTAATTGTATTGATTTCGCTATTATCATTGATTGCTTGTAGTTTGGGTGGTGAAACTATTCCCCAAAATAGAACAAAGGAACAGTACGAGTTTGAAAAAACGTTTGATGCCATGTTTAAATTTTTGGAACAAGAGCAGAAAGATTTTAATGGGCTGGAAGCTTATAAAAGTAGAGTCTATATAAAAAATGGTGACGAAGTCAAAAGATATGAAATTGACCTAGGTATTACCAAGGCAGATGGTAAGGGTGACTATAGAATACAAATCGGAGAAAACAAAAAAACGGTTCCCGTTAGTTATTCTAATGGCAAGTTGCATTACGATTCGGAGATAGCCCCTTTATTTGACGAAGAGATTCTTAACTTAGTTATCAAAAGAGATGTTTTTGACTCCTTGAATGTAAAAAGAACGTTAAGAACTGGAACAACAGAGCTTAGTGAAATTATCTACCAGCCAGACACTCACTCTGAACTCTTTCAAAAAGTGAAAAGCAAATATGATCTACCAGAGGAAACAACGTGCCAAATTAGAATAGATCACTCAGATAAAACAAATTATGGGATTACAATACAGTTAACATCGAAAGAGATGTCTGTCAAAATTGGTTTAACTATTATTAAAAAACGGGGCTAACGATTTAGGAATGTTATTGAAAAGAGTTTTTTAACTCTGAGAAGGATTTAAAGGTGACTATGAAGGTAAAATTTAAAGAAACGAATAAAGTATTTTTCAAAATAGTAGAAGTAGAGGGAGAAAAGTATATTCTAGATTTGACGACTGTTAGACCAAAATCCTATTTCTGGGGTTCTCTTCCTGATGAGATTACTGCAAAAATGCAAAAGTTAGATAAAAGAGATATGCGTTTTGAAAGTGTAGCTCCAACTATGAGTAAATCAATTGGGATTGCAATTGGTACAGCAATAGGGGGATCTGGCTATCGGCTTGTGACAAATTTTTTTAGAAACAATGGGATTAGTCACAACCTTCCTTTAAAGATAAGTTTATATGGCCTATTCATTTTCCTAGCTTATCTTGCTTTCTGGTTCATTGCCATAAGAGCTCGTCATAGTGTCCAAAAAAGACTTGAGAATAAAGTTTTAAACTATCAAATAACTTTTAAACCAGTTGGAAATAAACGTCAATTAAAACATTACAAACTTCTTCCTTTTATCCTTGTTCCGACTCTTGGATGTTTTGCATTCTATCTATATACTGTTAATGGAACAGAGGGAGCCTTACTTGTTATTAATAGTATTCTATTGTTGGGATTCTTTACAGTGATTTTAGGTATGTCACCACTCCGAGAAAGTGTCGAAAAGCAAGAGATTATTTTTGATAGAATAGAGAAGTTATAAATTAAGATGAAAGCTGTTTATGATGCTCTTTTGCAGGACATATTGGGTTATTTTATAAGAAAAAATTATATAATAGCGAAGAAAGTGTTTATGTTGCTCAATAACTCATTTAAGGTTCAGAACTTCTCTCGTAATGACATTTTATAATTTAGAAAAGGTGTAAAAATGAATTATTTAGAAATACGTAAGAAATATGGATTTTATAGAAAAGTCGTGATTGTTTTGGCTGTTCTTCTCAGTCTTTTTATAGCTTGGATGGTGAAAGATAGGACTATTCAAACCCTTTGTATTCTACTCATAAATGCACTCTTATTTCTTTTCATTGCGCTTAATCAGAAGAGAGTATGTAAGGAGTGGTACTAAGTTGCTGCATATGGACTTAGATTTAGCATCTTGGAAGCAATACATTGAATTGAAGAAAGTTGCAAAAAGAGCTATTATAAAAATGGATGTGATACTAACATCTGTTGGGTATTCCTATATGATTGGTGATTTCGATGCTGCCATTAAGGAGGCTTCTGAAGCAATGACTGATCAAAAACTGAAGCCAAAATATAGGGATTTCTTAGAAAGTTATCTTATTCGCTCGACTATTCTTGCACATCCTGACCTGACCAGGAACGAGCTTGAACTCATGTTAAATAAAATGTCCATATCAGATCCAACTCTAGCAGAGAAAACAAAAAGCGTGAGTATTGCGCTTTACGATTTAACAATTGCTCATCAATCCAATGATTACTTTGAAGACTTGGAAAACGAATTTAAATATCAACAATTGGAAATCACTTACTATCAAGCTTTGAACTCTAGATTAAAAGGAGATATGACCAGGGCGAATGAGTTGTTTAGAAAACTCGCTCAAGAGGATGAACAGCTCTATATCGTCCAGAAGTCTAAAGAATTTTTAAAAAGTTGAGTGTTTCATTTGACAGATTAACGTCTCTATTCTAGTTAGTGGATTCGATTTTTTAAGCATTTAGATGGCGTTTACATAACTCAAGTGATATAATTAGTTACTAGAATTTTTGTAACTATTAAGGAGTATTATCAATGAAAAAAGCAATGTTGATTATCAACCCTACCTCTGGTGGGGAAAAGGCTTTGGATTATAAGACCAAACTGGAGAATAAAGCCAAAGATTATTTTGAGCACGTGGAAACCAAGATTACTGAAAAAGCCTTAGATGCAACCCATTTTGCTGAGGAAGCTTCACGCGAGCAGTACGATGCAGTGGTTGTTTTCGGTGGAGACGGGACTGTCAATGAAGTCATTTCAGGTATTGCTGAGAGAGACTACATTCCTAAGTTGGGGATTATCCCAGGCGGTACGGGTAACCTCATTACGAAACTGTTGGAAATCAATCAAGACATCGATGGCGCGATAGATGAACTGGATTTCAACTTAACTAATAAGATTGATATCGGTAAAGCAAATGATAACTATTTTGGTTATATCTTTAGTATCGGTTCTCTGCCTGAGGCGATTCACAATGTGGAAATCGAGGACAAGACAAAATTCGGTATTTTAGCCTATGCTGTAAATACAATGAAGTCTGTCATGACGGATCAGGTCTTTAACATTAAGATTGAGACAGAAAATGGAAATTATGTTGGTGAAGCTAGTCATGTTTTGGTTCTCTTGACAAATTACTTCGCTGATAAGAAAATCTTTGAAGAAGACAAAGATGGCTATGCCAATATTTTGATTCTAAAAGATGCTTCTATATTCTCTAAATTATCTGTTATTCCTGATTTACTAAAAGGGGATGTTGTCGGCAATGATAATATTGAGTATATCAGAGCGCGTAATATTAAGATCTCTTCAGATAGTGAATTGGAGTCAGATGTTGACGGCGATAAATCGGATAACCTACCTGTAGAAATCAAAGTCCTAGCTCAGCGAGTAGAAGTATTTTCAAAGCCGAAAGAGTAGAAGGTAAAAATTAGTGCACCTGATGGTGTGCTAACTTTTTTCGTTTATGAAGTAAAGATGGCCTGTTATTACTTAAAAAACTAACTCCTTTGTATAATTCGCTTGACAAATTTTAAAAAATATATTTTAATATTATATTATAAGATAGGGGAAAAAATATGAGCACAAATAATGAAGTTTTACTTAATGATGTTCTATATTTTTATAAAGATAAACCTAATCACATTCAAATTGACAGCCCTAAAGATGATTGTTATTATCTTGTAAAAACTTTTATTACTGGAAAAGGTAAAGAAGATGATGTTATCTATAGTAATGAAATCAAAAGAAGAATTGACGAGAAAAAACTAACTGAATTAGAAACATTCAAGTATTTCACAGAAGATGAGGCTCGTCAATTAGTTACTGATGGAATAGATAAAGATGAGAATGAAAAATATTATTATAGTCAAAAATGGCATCTTTATGTATCATACATGGCTTATAAAGAAGTCGCTTCATTACTAGATATACAAAATACATCCGTTACAAAAATTACAACAGCTGATTTTGAGAAACCATTTGTAATCAGTCGCTTAAACCAAGTAAACTTTAAAAAATGGCTCAAGAAAGAAGCTACTTCAGACGAAGATGCAACTTGGGAAGAAGTAAAAGAAGCAATATCAAATTGTAGAAAATAGTGTAGCTTTATGTTAGTACTTTAACAATCATGAGCATATATCTTTAATTTTTAATCATTTATTAATCTAGTGAAATATAATTAGTTACAATATAGTTCAAAGCCTTTTTTTAAGGCTTTTTTATTTCTAGAAACAAACCACTCGACACTACGGACAAGCCTTGCAAATAAAATACGAAAATAGTATACTAGAATCACAATCATGAAAACGTTTGCGCATCAAGATAAATAAAAGTAAATTAGGAGACAGAACAATGGAATTAACAGCCATTTACCATAGACCAGAGTCGGAGTATGCTTATCTTTATAAAGACAAGACAATGCACATTCGTATCCGGACTAAGAAAGATGATATTGAAAGCATCCATTTGCATTATGGAGATCCTTTTATCTTTATAGAGGACCATTATGAAGCAAGCAAGGATCTGATCAAAGTAACTTCCGATGCCTTATTTGATTACTGGCAAGCGGAAGTTTCAGTTGGCTATGCGCGACTCCAGTATCTTTTTGAACTCAAAGATAAGCTAGGTCAGAGTATTTTGTATGGCGATAAGGGATGTGTTGCAAACACGCTAGAAAATCTTCATTATGAAGGAAATGGATTTAAAATTCCTTATATCCACGAGATTGATGCTTGCTATGTTCCTGACTGGGTATCAAATACAGTTTGGTATCAGATTTTCCCGGAACGTTTTGCTAATGGGAACCCTGAGATTTCACCTGAAGGTGCGTTAGCTTGGGATTCCTCTATCAAACCAAAAACGAGTGATTTCTTTGGTGGTGATTTACAAGGTATCATTGACCATCTGGATTACTTGCAAGACTTAGGGATTACAGGTCTTTATCTCTGTCCGATTTTTGAATCCCCAAGCAATCACAAGTATAATACGACGGATTATTTCGAAATAGACCATCATTTTGGAGATAAGAAAACTTTTCGTAAACTGGTGGAGGAGGCCCATCAGAGAGGGATGAAAATCATGCTGGACGCTGTTTTCAACCATATTGGGGACAAATCTCCACAATGGCAGGATGTTCTCAAACATGGTGAAGATTCCGTTTACAAAGACTGGTTCTATGTTCAAGAGTTCCCAGTGACCAAGGATAAGCTGGGAAACCCTAGAAAACTCCCTTACCATACCTTTGCCTTTGCCAGCTATATGCCCAAGCTCAATACGGCCAATCCTCAAGTCAAAGACTATCTCTTAAAAGTTGCGACCTACTGGATTGAAGAGTTTGATATTGATGCTTGGCGCTTGGATGTAGCTAATGAAGTGGACCACCAATTTTGGCGAGATTTCCGGAAGGCTGTCCTGGCTAAAAAGCCTGACTTATACATTCTTGGAGAAGTCTGGCACACTTCTCAGCCTTGGCTAAATGGCGATGAATTCCACGCAGTCATGAATTATCCTCTCTCCGACAGCATCAAGGATTATTTCTTGCGAGGGACTAAGAAGACACCTCAATTCTTCAATGAGATCAATAGCCAGTCTATGTACTATAGACAACAGATTTCGGAAGTGATGTTCAATCTTCTGGATTCGCACGATACGGAGCGTATTTTGGCTACTGCCAAGGGAGATGCCCAACTGGTTAAGTCTGCCCTAGCTTACCTCTTTTTACAAAGAGGGACACCGTGTTTCTACTATGGAACAGAGTTGGAGTTAGGTGGAGGGCCAGATCCAGATTGTCGTCGTGTCATGCCTTGGGAACGTGTTTCCGACAGTAATGACATGCTTAATTTTATGAAGAAGTTGATTCAGCTTCGTAAGGAGGTTTCAGGCATTATACAACATGGCACCTATAGCCTAAAAAAAATTAAGCCGGACGTGCTAGCTCTTGAATGGGATTATGATGGACAAAAGGTCCAAGCCATTTTTAACCAATCAACTGAAAACTATCTTATAGATAGTGAGTCTGTAGCGCTAGCCAGTCATTGCGAAAAACTAGACCAGCAACTGGAAATTTTGCCTAAAGGTTTTATAATCCGATAAAAATCGTACTCAAAAAGACTGTTATGAATAGGTGATTCGTGCAGTCTTTTTTTGACTTATGTAGTATAATAAAGCTAAATCACGGATTACTTGTTGAGGGATTAGTGAAGAGTGTTTAAAAAGTAATAGAGAATGGTACTCTAGAAGGAGAATTGCATGAAACGAACGAGAAAAGTAGTAGCCTTGGGACTGTGTTTGCCCTTATTTCTTGGATTGGCTGCTTGTCAGCAAAATAATACGAGCACTGAAGCTGCAAACCAGACACAGACCAGTTCGGATAAAGTTCCTTGGACGGCTTCATATACCAATCTGAACAATCAGGTCAGTACCGAAGAGGTCAAATCTCTCTTATCAGCTCACTTGGACCCAAATAGTGTTGATGCATTTTTCAATCTTGTCACAGATTATAATGCGACTGTCGGTTCTACTGGCTTAAGTGGGGATTTTGCCTCCTTTACGAAGACAGAATACGACGTAGAGAAAATCAGCAATCTCTGGAATCAAAAAAAGGGTGACTTTGTCGGGACCAACTGCCGTATTAATAGCTATGCGCTCTTGAAAAATTCGGTCACAATTCCAAAACTTGAAAAGAATGATCAGCTGCTTTTTGTGGATAACGACGCTATCGATAAGGGAAAGCTATTTGATGCGAAAGATAAGGAAGAGTTTGATATTCTATTTTCTAGGGTAAAGACGGAAGCAACGACAGATGTAAAAATTCACGCGCAGAAGATGGAGAAATTCTTCTCCCAGTTTCAATTCAATGACAAAGCTCGAATGTTGTCTGTTGTATTGCATGACAATTTGGATGGAGAGTTTCTTTTTATTGGGCACGTAGGTGTTTTAGTGCCAGCTGAGGAGGGTTTCTTATTTGTAGAGAAACTGACTTTTGAAGAGCCCTATCAAGCTATTAAGTTTGCCAGCAAGGAAGATTGTTACAAATATCTATCCACCAAATATGCGGATTATACAGGTGATGGACTAGCTAAGCCTTTCATTATGGACAATGAAAAGTGGGTTGAAGGTTATTAAGATAGGCAAAGGAGAATCGGATGGAAACAGTGATGGCACTTTTAGTTCTCATTCTTATCGGATTCTGGGCTGTAAGCATTCTCAAGCCTGGTAAGGCAAATAAAAAGGAAAGATTTATTGGCTATATGCAGCGCTATGATATAGATGGTGAGGGTTATCAGTCAGAAGTCTGGGAAGTGACGGAAGATGAGAATGAGAAATAAGGAGGAGTATCCAAAAACAGTAGATTTCTTGCCTTTTTCAAGAAAGGGAACTAATAGGAGGAAACATTATGGGAATGATTGCTAATTATCAATATCTATCTGATAATGAATTAAGCCAAATAAAGCGGTATTCTTGTCAGGAAGAGGATTTGCTTGACTTGGTAGAGGATTATCCTGAGGGAAATGATACGTTGATAGATATTGACAAAATGTGGGATGTCTTACTCTTTGTTATGACAGGTTTTAGTAGTTCAGAATTTATGGATGACGCTCCCTTGAGAGAAGCTGTCTTGGGAGCAACTCCTTTAGAAAATGTATCAGAGTATGTGGCTTATACTGAACACTCAAAGATAGCTGAGATTGTTCAAGCTTTATTGAATTTTGACGTGGATAGGACTCTAGCTAACTTTAGCATGGAAGCATGCAAGAAGTCAGATTTATACCCCGATATTTGGGATTATCTTGAAGAAGAGGAAGAAATCAAGGATGATATTCGAACCTGTTTTGTAAAAATGAAAAACTTTTATAAGAAAATCTTAACTCTCAAAGGAAATGTCTTAGTAACTATTCGTTAACTACTTTTACCAACTGTTAGTCAGGTGCGTGATGAATGCACATGTAGAAAATCATACACCTGATGATTTGTCTGGTGAAGGAAATATTCCACAGTGTAGTCGGATGGGATAGATAGAAATTGGTTATAGAATTTGTAAGCATAATAGATTTTAAACGTTAAGATGGAGGATTAAAGAGATGGGAAAAATTGAATGGGAAAATGCAAAGACGCGTTTAGATGCCTTGCTTGTCATTGATGAGTATCGAACAGATCCAAATAAGACCTGGCTTCGATTGATCGTTAAGACTGAGGAAAGCTACGGAATCCGTTACCTTATCGACAACGGTTCTGGTGATTCTCTAGATGTGATTTTCACTGATAAAATGATCCTTATAAAGGGCTTTGATCATGAAAGCAGTTTGAGTCAATTTGCTGCGGATGAGTGGGATCAAGACATCATAGACGGATTTTATAAAGGGCTGGATGAAAAGTATAAAAACCTTTACTCAGAAGAACAAAAAGACGAAACAACCTTCCTTATCTGGTATGACGGTCAAGAGCATCAAAATACCTACCAAGAGCAGGATGGTGGCGAATGGTTGTTATCCTATTTCTTTGACAGTTTTGAGAAATTTCATGAGTTTGTGACGGATTACTATTCAATTACCGTAGATAAGGACTTACTTAGAAAACTTTACAATCAAGGACAGCTTTCAAAAGTAGAATTGGAGCAGTTGATTCACACTTCCTAGCTGGAAATATGTATAAAATCTGATGAAAAGAATTGATTTTCAATATCAAGTTATACTTTAAGATTATTGAAGTAGCTAATGGTTGTAGTTTCTTTTTTCTTATTCCTATGACGTTTTAAAGCGATTTCCTTTTATAGTTCAACAGAATTTGACGAATAAAAAATAAAATTCTTTAAAAAAGTTTCACAAAATCCTTTACAAGTTCTTATAAACATGATATAGTTATAAGGCTTAGAAAATGAGATGATGTTTTCTAGCAAATATAAACCCGAGTAAAAAATGCCTACGGACAGGCAGGGTTGAATGCCGAAGCGTGGTTAGAAAGCCACATTATTGATAGGGTTAAAAGCCTACTTTTATAAGTTGATGTTAGGACGTTTGTCCTAATTCATAAATTTTTAGTGTGGTGAAAGCACACGTCATCTTGTGAAACGATCAATAAAGTACGTAATATTTGCTACTAGAGAGTTAGGAAACATCAGGAACAGACATACTCAACAGAAACCAAAATACACACGTCAGAAGATTGCAGAGCAGGTGAAAACCTGCTCTTTTTTCATAAGTCAACCTTTAGTCGCTTTTATCTTCTTGAGGTGCTAAAAATACGGTAAAGGAGTTTGTCTTGAAGAAGTTAGATCAAAACCAAGCCCCAATTTATGAGGCCTTGGTCAAGCTACGCAAGAAAAGGATTGTCCCCTTTGATGTGCCAGGTCACAAGCGTGGACGTGGAAATCCAGAACTTGTCGAACTATTAGGAGAAAAATGTGTTGGAATTGATGTCAATTCGATGAAACCCTTGGATAATCTAGGCCATCCCATTTCGATTATTCGAGATGCGGAGGACTTAGCTGCGGATGCTTTTGGTGCAGCCCATGCCTTTCTGATGATTGGGGGAACAACCTCATCAGTTCAAACCATGATTCTTTCCACCTGTAAGGCAGGAGATAAGATTATTCTGCCACGAAATGTCCACAAATCTGCTATCAATGCGTTGGTTCTATGTGGAGCCATTCCCATCTATATCGAGATGAGTGTGGATCCTAAAATCGGCATCGCTTTAGGTCTTGAAAATGACCGGGCTGCCCAGGCCATTAAGGAACATCCAGATGCTAAAGCTATCCTAATCAACAATCCTACTTACTATGGGATTTGTTCAGATCTTAAGGGATTGACAGAGATGGCTCACGAAGCGGGCATGCTGGTTTTAGTGGATGAAGCCCATGGAGCGCATTTGCATTTTACAGATAAATTGCCACTATCCGCTATGAATGCTGGGGCGGATATGGCAGCAGTTTCTATGCATAAGTCTGGCGGAAGTTTGACTCAGAGCTCCATCCTTCTTATCGGGGAGCAGATGAATCCTGAGTACGTTCGTCAGATTATCAACCTGACCCAGTCTACATCTGCCTCTTACCTACTTATGGCTAGTCTAGATATTTCTAGACGAAACTTAGCCCTTCGTGGCAAAGAGTCTTTTGAGAAAGTCATTGAACTCTCCGAGTACGCTCGTCGTGAAATCAATGCTATCGGTGGTTACTATGCCTACTCAAAAGAGTTAATAGACGGAGTGTCGGTCTGTGATTTTGACGTGACCAAGCTGTCCGTTTATACTCAGGGTATTGGCTTAACAGGGATAGAGGTTTATGACCTCTTGCGAGACGAATACGATATTCAGATCGAGTTTGGTGATATTGGCAATATCTTGGCTTATATTTCCATCGGTGACCGCATCCAAGACATCGAGCGCTTAGTCGGTGCTTTGGCTGATATCAAGAGACTCTACTCAAGAGATGGAAAAGACTTGATTGCTGGAGAATATATCCAACCTGAGTTGGTGCTATCTCCTCAGGATGCCTTTTATTCAGAGAGAAGAAGTTTAACCTTGGATGCGTCGGTTGGACAGGTCTGTGGGGAATTTGTCATGTGCTATCCTCCAGGCATCCCAATCCTAGCACCGGGTGAACGGATTACACGAGAGATTGTGGATTATATCCAATTTGCCAAGGAACGTGGTTGTTCCCTCCAAGGGACGGAAGATCCAGAGGTCAATCACATCAACGTCATTGAGAGAAAGGAGAACTAGATGGATTTATGGTTTTCTGAAGTTCATACTCCGGATGTGAAACTGTCCCTGAGAACAGCCAAGCAACTCTATGCTGGTAAAAGTGAATGGCAGGATATCGAAGTCTTAGATACACCAGCTTTTGGAAAGATATTGATTTTAAATGGGCATGTCTTGTTTTCAGATGCGGATGATTTTGTCTACAATGAAATGACTGTTCATGTTCCTATGGCTGTACATCCAAATCCCAAGAAAGTTTTGGTTATCGGGGGTGGTGACGGCGGTGTTGCCCAAGTTTTGACACTGTATCCAGAATTGGAACAAATCGATATTGTAGAACCAGATGAGATGTTGGTTGAGGTTTGTCGTGAGTATTTCCCAGACTTTGCTGCAGGGCTAGATGATCCTCGTGTTACCATTTACTACCAAAATGGTCTACGCTTTTTACGAAACTGTGAAGATGACTACGATATTATCATCAACGATGCGACAGATCCATTTGGACATACGGAAGGGCTTTTTACCAAGGAATTTTACGGAAACAGTTACAGAGCTCTCAAAGAAGACGGCATCATGATCTATCAGCATGGGAGTCCCTTCTTTGACGAGGATGAGTCAGCTTGCCGAAGCATGCACCGCAAGGTCAATCAAGCCTTTCCAATCAGCCGGGTCTATCAGGCGCATATCCCAACCAGTCCAGCTGGCTATTGGTTGTTTGGATTTGCATCGAAAAAATACCACCCTATCAAAGATTTTGACAAGGAAGGCTGGAAAAAACGCCAGCTTTTCACGGAATACTATACTGCAAACTTGCACGTTGGAGCCTTTATGCTGCCCAAGTATGTAGAAGACATTTTAGAAGAAGAGGAAGGAAAAAAATGAGTCGTTTATTAGTTATTGGATGTGGGGGCGTTGCCCAAGTTGCTATTTCAAAGATTTGCCAAGATAGCGAAACCTTTAAAGAAATTATGATTGCTAGCCGTACCAAGTCAAAATGTGATGACTTGAAGGCTAAACTGGAAGGTAAAACAAGTACAAAGATTGAGACAGCTGCCCTTGACGCTGACAAGGTTGAAGAAGTGATTGCTTTGATTGAAAGCTACAAGCCAGAAGCCGTTTTGAACGTAGCTTTACCATACCAAGACTTGACCATTATGGATGCTTGTTTAGCGACTGGAGTTCACTATATCGACACAGCTAACTACGAGGCAGAGGATACAGAAGACCCTGAATGGCGTGACATTTATGAAAAACGTTGCAAGGAACTTGGTTTTACAGCCTACTTTGACTACTCATGGCAGTGGGCTTATCAGGAAAAATTCAAAGAAGCAGGCTTGACCGCTCTGCTTGGATCTGGCTTTGACCCAGGTGTAACCAGCGTTTTTTCAGCTTACGCCCTTAAACATTATTTTGATGAAATCCACTATATCGACATTCTAGACTGTAATGGTGGTGACCACGGTTATCCATTTGCGACGAATTTTAATCCAGAAATCAATCTCCGCGAGGTTTCTGCGCCAGGTTCTTACTGGGAAGATGGAAAATGGGTCGAAGTCGAAGCTATGTCTATCAAGCGTGAGTATGATTTCCCTCAAGTTGGACAAAAAGATATGTATCTCCTTCACCATGAAGAAATCGAATCACTTGCCAAAAACATTCCAGGTGTTAAACGCATTCGTTTCTTTATGACTTTTGGCCAATCTTATCTAACGCACATGAAATGCTTGGAAAACGTTGGTCTCCTTCGTACAGATGCTATTAACTTTAACGGCCAAGAAATCGTACCAATCCAATTCTTGAAAGCCTTGCTTCCAGACCCAGCCAGCCTTGGCCCACGCACTGTTGGTAAAACTAATATCGGATGTATCTTTACAGGTGTCAAAGACGGTGTTGAAAAGACCATCTACATCTACAATGTCTGCGACCATCAGGAATGTTACGCAGAAGTTGGTTCACAAGCCATTTCTTATACAACGGGTGTTCCTGCTATGATTGGGACAAAATTAGTGATGGATGGCACTTGGAAACAACCAGGAGTTTATAACCTTGAAGAGTTGGATCCAGATCCATTCATGGAAGCTTTGAATGAGTACGGATTGCCATGGGTTGTGGTTGAAAATCCACAAATGGTGGACTAATGAAGTTAGAACAAGTACCAACGCCAGCCTATGTCATTGACTTGGCAAAGTTAGAAGCCAACTGCCGCATTTTACAATATGTACAAGAAGAAGCTGGTTGCAAGGTTTTGCTTGCCCAGAAGGCTTATTCCCTCTACAAAACCTATCCACTAATTAGCCAGTATCTCTCTGGTACAACGGCTAGTGGACTCTATGAAGCTAAGTTAGCTAGAGAAGAGTTTCCGGGGGAAGTCCATGTCTTTGCACCTGCTTTCAAGGATGCAGACTTGGAGGAATTGCTTGAGATAACAGACCATATCGTTTTTAACTCTGAGAGACAATTGCGTAAACATGGGCCTCGTTGTCGTGAGGCTGGTATTAGTGTAGGTCTACGTCTCAATCCTCAATGTTCAACGCAGGGTGACCACGCGCTCTATGACCCTTGTGCACCAGGTTCTCGTTTTGGTGTGACACTTGATAAAATTCCTAGTGATTTGTTGGATTTAGTGGACGGACTTCATTTTCATACTCTTTGTGAGCAAGGTTCAGATGATTTAGAGACAACTTTGAAAGCAGTAGAAGCGCAGTTTGGACCCTATTTGCATCAAGTTAAATGGCTCAATATGGGTGGTGGACACCACATCACAAGAGAAGACTACGATGTGGATTTACTGATTTCTGAAATTAAGCGTATCCGAGAAACTTACAATCTTGAGGTCTATATCGAGCCGGGTGAAGCTATTGCGCTTAATGCAGGTTATCTAGCGACGGAAGTATTGGATATTGTAGAAAACGGTATGGAAATCTTGGTTTTAGATGCCTCTGCGACCTGCCATATGCCAGATGTACTTGAAATGCCCTATCGTCCACCTTTGAGAAATGGATTTGAGGCTCAGGAAAAAGCCCATACCTATAGACTTTCTTCTAATACCTGTCTGACAGGTGATGTGATTGGCGATTATAGTTTTGAAAATCCAGTTGAAATTGGAGATAGACTCTATTTCGAAGATATGGCTATTTACTCCTTTGTCAAAAATAATACCTTTAACGGTATTGGCTTGCCAAGTCTCTATCTCATGGACGAGCAGGGTGACTGCAGCATAGTCAAAACCTTCGGCTATCAAGACTTTAAGGGGAGATTATCATGATAGAAACTCCGAAAAAAGCAGGCTATCGTATGCCAGCAGAGTACGAACCACACCATGGTACCCTCATGATATGGCCGACTCGACCAGGTTCATGGCCCTTTCAAGGAAAGGCTGCCAAAAGAGCATTTACTCAGATTATCAAGACTATAGCAGAAGCGGAAACTGTTTATCTTTTGGTGGAGCAGGATAATCTATCTGAAGCCCAGTCCTATCTTGGAGAAAAGGTTGTTTATCTAGATATTCCTACTAATGATGCCTGGGCGCGTGATACGGGGCCGACCATTCTCGTCAATGAAAAAAGAGCAAAGTTGGCAGTTGATTGGTCTTTCAATGCCTGGGGTGGGGCTGTAGATGGTCTCTACCAAGACTATGAAGCAGATGACCAAGTAGCTAGTCGTTTTGCTGAGGCCTTGGAAATGCCTGTTTACGATGCCAAACCTTTTGTACTGGAAGGCGGAGCGATACACAGCGATGGTCAAGGAACCATTCTTGTGACTGAAAGTTGCCTACTAAGCGCTGGTCGCAATCCCCACCTGTCTAAAGAGCAAATTGAAAACACCTTATTAGAGAGCCTTGGCGCTGAAAAAGTTATCTGGCTGCCTTATGGTATTTATCAGGACGAAACCAATGAACACGTTGACAATGTTGTAGCCTTTGTCGGTCCTGCAGAGCTTGTCTTGGCTTGGACAGATGATCAAAACGATCCCCAATATGCCATGTCAGTAGCTGATTTAGAGCTCTTAGAGCAAGAAACAGATGCAAAAGGGCGTCACTTCACCATTCATAAGCTTCCTATCCCAGCTATTCGTCAAGTTGTCACTAAAGAAGATTTACCAGGCTATACCTATGAAGAAGGGGAAGAAGAGCGTTATGCAGGTGAACGTCTTGCAGCTTCCTATGTGAATTTTTATATCGCCAATAAATCTGTCTTAGTGCCCCAGTTTGAGGATGTAAACGACCAAGTGGCCCTAGATATTCTCAGCAAGTGTTTCCCAGACCGTAAGGTCGTAGGAATACCAGCAAGAGACATTCTGTTAGGTGGTGGCAATATCCACTGTATCACCCAACAAATCCCAGAATAGGAGAAGAAGATGAGAAATGTTAGAGTTGCAGCGATCCAGATGCAATGCGCCAAGGATGTGGCAACAAATATCCAAACAGCTGAACGTTTAGTTCGCCAAGCTGCAAAACAAGGCGCACAAATTATTCTCTTGCCAGAGTTGTTTGAACGTCCTTATTTTTGTCAGGAACGCCAGTATGACTACTACCAGTATGCCCAGTCGGTGACAGAAAATATAGCCATTCAGCATTTTAAAGTGCTTGCTAAGGAACTAAAAGTTGTTCTACCAATCAGTTTCTATGAAAAAGATGGCAATGTCTTGTATAACTCTATCGCCGTCATTGATGCTGATGGAGAAGTGCTGGGCGTTTATCGGAAGACCCACATACCAGATGACCATTATTATCAAGAAAAGTTTTACTTTACGCCTGGTAACACTGGTTTCAAGGTCTGGGATACTCGCTACGCTAAGATTGGGATTGGCATCTGTTGGGATCAATGGTTCCCTGAAACAGCGCGCTGTCTTGCTCTGAATGGTGCTGAATTGCTCTTTTATCCTACAGCCATTGGTTCAGAACCAATTTTGGATACAGATAGTTGTGGTCACTGGCAACGTACGATGCAAGGGCACGCAGCAGCAAATATTGTTCCGGTTATTGGAGCCAATCGTTATGGTTTGGAGGAGGTCACTCCTAGTGAGGAAAATGGTGGACAGAGTTCCAGTCTTGACTTCTACGGTTCGTCCTTTATGACGGATGAAACAGGAGCTATTCTAGAGCGAGCTGAAAGACAAGGTGAAGCTGTTCTGTTAGCCACTTATGACCTTGACAAGGGAGCAAGCGAACGCCTCAACTGGGGACTGTTTCGAGATAGAAGACCAGAAATGTACCAACGAATTACGGACTAGAAGGTAACTTTCAGAATAAACTTTTGACATTCACGCCTGTCTTACAAAAATGTAAGATAGGCTTTTTAAATGTAAGATAGGTGTACGATTATACGTGGAAATGTATGCTATACTCTATGTAGATAAAAAAGAAAGAGGTTTATTATGAAAAAATGGAATGCGACGCAGTTGAAGTATCTGATGGCAGCAGTAATGGTTCTAGACCATATTCCTCATATCACCGGAATCGTTTCTCCTCTGTGGGAAGGTATCTTTCACGCTTTGACCCGTTGTGTGGGAGTTTGGTTTGCTTATATGGCTATGGAAGGATTCATCCATACTCGGAATTTGAAAAACTACCTCATCCGCCTTTGGAGTTGGGCGCTTATCATGTTTGCTGGAAATAGCCTCCTCAATGCCCTATTTGCATCCAAGGGAGTAATGGTCACTAATAATATTTTCTTGACTTTGGCCATCGGTGTTACCATGCTTTGGATTGGTTTTCCCAGAAAAGAGTTGGATAAAAACGAGAAGTTGTGGCGTCGGATTGGAGTTGCTGGGCTCTTGATTTTCGGTTGTCTTTTTACTGAGGGTGGCATCACCATGCTACCATTTCTCTTGATTAGTTACTCTTGTCGAAATCGTAAGGGATTGCGAAATCTCCTCTATGCCTTTCTGTGGGCCTTTCTGTTAGTGACTTCCATCCAAATTTACGACACTTGGCACCAAACACTAGAAATGATGCTTTACAATTCTGACTGGCTCTTTATCACCGTATTTCCTTTTATGGCCTTGTATAATGGACAGCGAGGAAAAGAAACCAGTTGGAGTAAATATTTCTTTTATATTTTCTACCCAGCTCATCTATGGATTATTACCCTGGTTGCTTATTTGGGTAAATAGCAAAAAAGCAAATAGCAGTAAATTCTGTCTATTTGCTTTTCTTTTTATAAAATATACTTCTCAATGGCGCGTGCAACGCCTTCTTCTTCATTGCTGGCTGTAACGTCATTAGCAAGGGATTTGACATGGTCGCTGGCATTTCCCATAGCAATGCCAAGTCCTGCAAACTGAAGCATTTCGATATCATTATTGGCATCGCCCATGGCCATAATTTCTGAGGGCTCGATTTTCAAAATCGCTGCTAGTCGAGAAAGAGCAGTAGCCTTTGTTGTTCCAAGTGGCATAGCTTCATAAATGACAGGCTGCGAACGAACACCGCTGAACCGTTGGCATAGTTCTGTCGCAAAACGCTGCTCAAAATCGTCTGTTTGCTCTTTTGTTCCTAAAAACATGCCTTGGAACATCCGATACTTGCCACTAGTCGCGTCCTCAAGGGAGATTTCAGTCAGGTCTGAAAAGACGAGCTTGGCATCATTTTGAACAATTTCATTAGGCTTACCACCGAGGACAAAATAATGTTTCTCATCAAAAAGAGTTAACTGGACGTCGCTTTTTTCTGCTAGGTCATAAAGGTATTCAATGTCAGCTGGACTGAGTTCGTGCCAGTCCACTAGACTCCAGTCACTGGTCTGGTGAGTTGAACAACCGTTATTGACGATGACATACTCATTCTGGAGATCTAGTCCCAGTTTTTTGTAGTAAGGAAGAACTCCAAAAAGCGGGCGACCTGTACAGAGAACCAGTTTGACACCTTTTTCAAGAGCTTGGTGAATGGCAGTGATGTGGGCTTGCGGGATTTCCTTGGCTTCATTGAGGAGGGTTCCGTCCATATCCAAGGCAAGTAGTTTAATCATAAGACTTCCTTTTCTAGGTGTTTTGCTTTTATTATAGCATATAGACTATAAAATGTCTGATAGAATTGTAACATTCGACTTTCATTTTCTTGAAAAACAAAATAAATTCTTATATAATATGTATACTTAATATTTAAGGAGAAAAAATGTCAAAGTATCACTTTAATTCAATTTACAAAAATGATGAAACAGAATCTACAGGTCTTCTTTTCATCAAAGTCTACAACAAGTGGGAAAGCAATTTGAAAAGAGTCTTGAAATCAGTTGGCCTCACTTTGCCTCAATTTATCGTTTTGACTTCGCTTTTGTTTCTGTCTAATAGAGAGGAATATGTAACGCAAGTTGATATTGCTCGGTTCACTGGTATGGATGTCATGACGGTTTCCCAGATTGTTAGACTACTGGAGAAGAAGGACTACATTAGACGTGATCAACATCCAAAGGATAGTCGGGCAAAACTGGTCTCAGTGACGAAGTCTGGCGCGGAGAAGGTCAATCAAGCTTTACCCTTAGTAGAAGGGATTGATGAAAATTTTTTTGAAAAACTTTCTAACGATAGAGAAAGTTTTAATCGCATGTTAGCAGTGTTGGAGGATAAAAATGCCTAGATATTGGGTCGGAGTTGTTTCAAAGAACCATGTTTTAAGAGGAGTTGAGGGAAATTTTTGTCAGGTCTGTCATGGAAAGGGCGGCCCCTTAAATCGTATGAAAAAAGGTGACTATCTTTTATACTATAGTCCAAAATACGATATGAATGGTCAAGATAAGTTACAAGCTTTTGTGGCCGTAGGTAAGATTATAGATGACAAAGCCTATCAAGTAGAGCAGTTTGAAGGATTCTTTCCCTTTAGACGAAATGTCGAGTATTATCAACCAGTCAAAGATTGTTCCATAGAAACAGCCAGACAACATCCTGAATGGAAAGACTATACTTCTCGACTTCGTTATGGGCATTTTGAAGTTTCCAAAGACTTTTTCCTCTATATCTTTCAGCATATGAAAGTGGATGATGAAGCATGATTGATTTGCTAGTTAAATGATTTTCAACAAGAATTTTGGATTTGGACTGTGAAGCGAACTTTGCTATAATAGAGTAAGAAACTTTGATAAACCAAACGAGGCTGAGATGAAATTACTTTATACTGATATTCGGACTTCTTTGACAGAAATCTTGACCAGAGAGGCGGAAGAGCTGGTTGCTGCAGGCAAGCGAGTTTTCTACATCGCACCCAACTCTCTTTCATTTGAAAAGGAACGTGCCGTGCTGGAATGTTTGTCCCAGCAGGCATCTTTTGCGATTACCGTCACGCGATTTGCTCAAATGGCTCGTTACCTGGTTTTAAATGATTTGCCAGCTAAGACGAGTCTAGATGACATCGGTCTTGGGATGGCTTTTTATAAGTGCCTTGCGGAACTCGATTCCAAGAATTTACGTGTTTATGGTGCGATTAAACAGGACCCTCAATTTATCCAGCAGCTGATTGAACTTTATCATGAGATGACGACTGCTCAGATGTACTTTTTAGACTTGGAAAGTTTGACGGATGAGGACAAGCGAGCAGATTTACTCTTGATTTTTGAGAAGGTGACTGCCTATCTCAATCAGTCTCAGTTAGCTCAGGGAAGTCAGTTGTCTCATTTGATTGAGGCTATTGAGAATGATAAGGTAAGTAGTGATTTCAGTCAGATTGCCTTAGTCATTGATGGGTTTACCCGTTTTTCTGCTGAGGAAGAGCGTGTAGTGGATCTACTCCATCGCAAAGGTGCTGAGATTGTCATTGGCGCTTATGCAAGTAAGAAGGCCTATACCAGTCCGTTCACTGAAGGAAATCTCTACCAAGCCAGTGTAGAATTTCTCCATCATTTAGCTACTAAATACCAAACACCTGCTCAGGATCGTTCTCAGACTCATGAGAAGATGGATAGCTTTGACAAGGCCTCTCGTTTGCTGGAGTCTTCTTATGACTTTTCAGAATTAACATTGGAGGTCGATGAGAAGGACCGAGAAAACCTGCAAATCTGGTCTTGCTTGACGCAAAAAGAGGAGTTGGAGCTGGTAGCTCGCGCTATTCGTCAGAAATTACATGACAATCCAGATCTGAGTTACAAGAATTTCCGTATTCTCTTAGGGGATGTGGCTTCTTACCAGTTATCGTTGAAAACCATTTTTGACCAGTACCAGATTCCTTTCTATCTTGGTAGAAGTGAATCCATGGCTCACCACCCTTTGACTCAGTATGTGGAGTCTATTTTGCGTTTGAAACGCTACCGTTTCCGTCAGGAAGATTTGATTAATCTCCTCAGAACTGGTCTATATACTGACCTTAGCCAAGCGGATATTGATGCTTTTGAGCAATATCTCCGCTATCTTGGTATCAATGGCTTGCCAGCTTTTCAGCAGACCTTCACAAAATCCCACCATGGAAAATTTGATTTAGAGCGTTTAAATTCTCTTCGTCTGCGAGTTTTGGTACCACTTGAAACCTTATTTGCCAGTCGGAAGCAAAAGACTGAAAATCTCTTGCAAAAGTGGAATACTTTTCTAAAAAATGCTGCTTTAAGCAAGCAGATGCAAGAATTGACAGCTACTATGGAAACTCTAGAACAGGAAAGACAAGCCGAAGTTTGGAAAGCCTTCTGCCATGTTTTAGAACAGTTTGCGACGGTTTTTGCTGGTTCACAAGTTAGTCTAGAGGACTTCCTAGCCTTGCTCCATTCTGGAATGAGTTTATCTCAGTATCACACCATTCCAGCGACAGTGGACACCGTTCTGGTGCAGAGTTACGATCTGATTGCACCTCTGACTGCTGACTTTGTCTACGCCATTGGGCTGACTCAGGATCATTTACCAAAAATCGCGCAAAATACCAGTCTTTTGACAGATGAAGAACGACAAAGCCTAAATCAAGCGACTGAAGAGGGTGCGCAATTACTTATTGCAAGTAGCGAAAATCTCAAGAAAAATCGCTATACCATGCTTTCTTTAGTCAACGCCGCTCGTAAGCAGTTGGTGTTGTCAGCACCAAGTCTTCTTAATGAAAATGAGAGCAAGGAATCGGCCTATCTTCAGGAACTGGTGAGTTTTGGATATAGCCGGATAGAGAAGAAGATTCATCACAAAGGTCTGTCTAAGGATGATATGGGTTCTTATCACAGCCTCTTGTCTAGTCTAGTTGCCTATCACCAGCAGGCAGGTTCTAGTGAAAATGAGCAGGATTTAACCTTTGTCAAGGTTCTAGCGCGTGTGATGGGGAAAAAACTTGATCAAAAAGGTCTTACAAATCCAGCACTCCCAACTAGTCCAAGCAGCAAGCCATTAGAAAAAGAGACCTTGCAGGCTCTCTATCCAGCTGACAAGGAGTTTTACCTGTCTACCTCTGGTTTGACGGAGTTCTACCGCAATGAGTACAGCTATTTCCTCCGTTATGTCTTAGGTTTGCAGGAAGAATTGCGCCTACGCCCAGATGCTCGCAGTCACGGGAATTTCTTGCATCGTATTTTTGAACGAGCCTTGAAACTGCCTGCTGAAAATCCGTTTGACCAACGACTGGAACAAGCTATTCAAGAAACCAGCCAAGAACGTGAATTTGAGGCTATTTATCAGGAAAGTTTGGAAGCCCAGTTTACCAAGGAAGTTCTACTTGATGTCGCGCGAACTACGGGCCACATCCTTCGTCATAATCCAGCCATTGAAACCATCCAAGAGGAAGCAACATTTGGTGGTAAAGATCAGACCTTTATTCAATTGGATAATGGTCGCAGTGTCCATGTGCGAGGCAAGGTTGACCGTATTGACCGCCTGAAAGCTGATGGAGCGCTGGGAGTGGTGGACTACAAGTCTAGTCTGACTCAGTTCCAGTTTCCTCATTTCTTTAATGGGCTTAATTCCCAGTTGCCAACCTATCTTGCTGCCCTAAAAAGAGAAGGGGAGCAGAACTTTTTCGGAGCTATGTACTTGGAAATGGCTGAACCCGTCCAATCTTTATTAGCTGTTAAAAGTCTGGCAGGAGCAGTAGCAGAAGCCAGCAAATCAATGAAATACCAAGGACTCTTTTTAGAAAAAGAAAGCAGTCACTTGGGAGAGTTTTATAACAAAAACAAGGCCAATCAGCTGACAGACGAGGAATTCCAACTCTTATTGGACTACAATGCCCATCTATACAAGAAGGCAGCTGAGAAGATTTTAGAAGGCCAGTTTGCCATCAATCCATACACAGAAAACGGCAGAAGTATTGCCCCGTACGTTCAGCAACATCAAGCCATTACAGGTTTTGAAGCCAATTACCACTTGGGACAAGCCCGTTTCCTTGAGAAATTAGAGTTGTCTGACGGCAAACGTCTGGTCGGAGAAAAACTCAAGCAAGCTTGGTTTGAGAAAATGAGAGAGGAGTTGAATCGATGAAGCCCATTTCCTTTTTAACTGAGGAAGAGATTCAAAAACTGCAAGAAGCAGAAGCAAGTTCGAGCAAGGAACAGAAGAAAACAGCCGAGCAAATCGAAGCCATTTATACTGCAGGGCAAAATATCCTAGTTTCAGCTTCAGCTGGTTCAGGTAAAACCTTTGTTATGGCCGAGCGTATTCTGGATCAATTGGCGCGAGGTGTGGAAATCAGCCAACTCTTTATCTCGACCTTTACTGTCAAGGCTGCTACTGAACTAAAGGAACGTTTGGAGAAAAAAATCAGCCAACAAATCCAAGAAACCGATGATGTCGATCTCAAACAACACTTGGGACGTCAATTGGCATATCTGCCAAACGCTGCTATTGGAACCATGGACTCTTTCACACAAAAATTCCTTGGCAAGCATGGTTATCTGATTGATATCGCACCGAACTTCCGTATTCTACAAAATGAAAGTGAACAGTTAATCCTCAAAAACGAAGTTTTTCATCAGGTTTTTGAAGACCATTACCAAGGTGAGAATAAAGAGAAATTTGGTCATTTGGTGAAGAACTTTGCCGGACGAGGTAAGGATGAACGTGGTCTGCGCCAGCAAGTCTACAAAATCTATGATTTCCTCCAATCCACCAGCAGTCCACAAAAATGGTTGAACGAGTCTTTTCTCAAAGGGTTTGAAGAAGCTGACTTTGTAATTGAAAAAGACAAACTAACTGAGCAAATCAAACAGGCGCTTTGGAATTTGGAAAGCTTTTTCCGTTATCATCTGGATAATGATGCTAAGGAGTTTCCCAAAGCTGCCTATTTAGAAGCTGTTCAACAGGTTTTGGATGAAATTGGCTCCTTAAATCAAGAGTCCGATAGTCAGGCTTATCAAGCAGTGCTTGCGCGTGTTGTCGCCATCTCGAAGGAGAAAAATGGTCGGGCTCTAGCTAACTCTAGTCGAAAGGCTGATTTGAAGCCACTGGTAGATGCCTACAATGAGGAGAGAAAGTCCCAGTTTGCAAAACTTGGACAACTAGCAGATCAGATAACGATTCTCGAGTATCAAGAGCGTTATCATGGAGACACCTGGGAGCTAGCTAAAACTTTCCAAAACTTTATGAGCGATTTTGTGGAAGCTTATCGTGAACGTAAACGTCAGGAAAATGCCTTTGAATTTGCTGATATCAGTCATTATACCATCGAGATTCTAGAAAATTTCCCACAAGTCCGCGAGGCTTATCAGGAACGATTCCACGAAGTCATGGTCGATGAGTATCAGGATACTAACCACATTCAAGAACGGATGCTAGAATTGCTGTCGAATGGCCACAATCGCTTTATGGTGGGAGATATTAAGCAGTCCATCTACCGGTTCCGTCAGGCAGACCCGCAGATTTTCAATGAAAAATTCCAGCTCTATGCGCAAAATCCTCAAGAAGGCAAGTTGATTCTCCTCAAGGAAAATTTCCGTAGTAGTTCAGAAGTGCTGTCAGCAACCAATGATGCTTTTGCACGCCTTATGGACCAAGAGGTCGGCGAAATTAACTATGACAGCATGCACCAGCTTGTTTTTGCCAATACCAAACTGACTCCTAATCCAGACAACAAGGCAGAATTTCTCCTCTACGATAAGGACGACAACGGGCAAGAGGAGGAAGAGAGCCAAACAGAAACTAAACTCACTGGGGAAATGCGTCTGGTCATCAAGGAAATCCTGAAGCTTCATCAGGAAAAAGGCGTTACCTTCAAAGAAATAGCCCTTTTGACTTCCAGTCGTAGTCGAAATGATCAGATTCTACTTGCCTTATCTGAGTACGGAATTCCAGTTAAAACCGATGGTGAGCAAAACAATTATCTCCAATCCCTAGAAGTACAAGTCATGCTGGACACCCTGCGCGTCATTCACAATCCTCTGCAAGACTATGCCTTAGTTGCTCTGATGAAGTCTCCTATGTTTAGCTTTGATGAGGACGAGTTGGCACGCTTGTCCCTTCAGAAATCAGAAGATAAAATCCAAGAGAATCTTTACGAGAAGCTTGTCAATGCTCAAAAACTGGCAGCTAGCCAAAAAAACTTGATTCATACAGAACTAGCTGAGAAACTAAATCAGTTCATGGATATCTTGGATTCTTGGCGCTTATATGCCAAAACCCATTCTCTCTATGACTTGATTTGGAAGATTTATAATGACCGTTTTTATTATGACTATGTTGGAGCCTTGCCAAACGGACCTGCTAGACAGGCTAATCTCTATGCCCTAGCTCTACGAGCTGACCAGTTTGAAAAGAGTAATTTCAAAGGCTTGTCTCGTTTTATTCGTATGATTGACCAAGTCCTAGAAGCCCAGCACGATCTCGCAAGCGTAGCCGTCGCACCGCCTAAAGATGCCGTGGAACTCATGACTATTCACAAGAGCAAAGGGCTGGAGTTCCCTTACGTCTTTATCCTCAATATGGATCAGGACTTCAACAAGCAAGACTCGATGTCAGACGTCATTCTCAGCCGTCAAAATGGACTTGGTGTCAAATACATAGCCAAGGTGGAAACAGGAGCAGTGGAAGCACACTATCCTAAAACCATCAAACTCTCCATTCCCAGCCTTACCTATACGCAGAATGAAGAAGAACTGCAATTGGCTAGCTATTCAGAGCAGATGCGTTTGCTGTATGTTGCCATGACACGGGCTGAGAGAAAGCTTTATCTTGTCGGTAAGGGCTCTCGTGAAAAACTGGAAGCCAAGGAATATCCAACAGCTGAAAACGGAAAACTAGATAAACATACCAGACTTCAAGCTAAGAATTTCCAAGATTGGATATGGGCGATTAGTAAAGTATTTGCTAGAGACAATCTCAACTTTAGCTATCGTTTTGTTGGTGAAGACCAGTTGACTAGAGAAGCTATTGGTCAGTTGGAAAACAAGAGTTCTCTACAAGATAGATCTCAAGCAGACAATCGCCAGTCAGAAACCATTAAAGAAGCTTTGGAAATGCTGAAAGAGGTGGAAGTTTATAATACTCTTCACCGTGCAGCCATTGAGCTACCTAGTGTTCAAACCCCAAGCCAAATCAAGAAATTCTACGAACCTGTTATGGATATGGAAGGTGTTGAGATTGCAGGTCAAAGTCAGTCAGTAGACAAGAAAATCAGCTTTGATTTACCAGATTTTTCAACTAAAGAAAGGGTGACAGGAGCTGTGATTGGTAGTGCAACCCACGAACTGATGCAGAGAATTGACCTTAGTCAGCAACCAACACTTGCCACTCTGACAGAAACTCTCAAACAAGTTCAGACTAGTCCAGCTGTTAGAAAAAAGATCAATCTTTCTAAAGTCCTAGCTTTCTTTGACACACCACTTGGTCAGGAGATTCTCGCTAATACTGACTATCTCTATCGTGAGCAACCTTTTTCCATGCTCAAATGGGACCAAAAGAGTCAGGGAGACTTTGTTGTTCGTGGAATCTTGGATGGCTATCTGCTTTATGATGATAGAATCGTTCTTTTCGACTATAAGACAGACCGCTATGATGAGCCAAGTCAACTCATTGAACGCTATCGTGGGCAGTTAGCGCTCTACGGAGAAGCTTTATCACGAGCCTATTCGATTGAAAATATTGAAAAATACTTGATCTTACTTGGCAAAGACGAGGTTCAGGTTGTAAAAGTATAATCTAGAAAGGAAACCTCATGCCACTTCCAGTTAGAAAATCTCTGCACGATGCGGTTTTACAGGCTTCAAAAGCCGATACTTGGGATCAAGCTACCAAGGAATGGAATGAAGTTTCCTTGATTTTTAATGGCATTGGTCGTAGTAATTGCGTCTGTGGGAATGCCATTAAATACGCCTACGAACTCTTTAACGGAGTTACAGGTCAACGCCTCTTTCCGATTGGCAGCGATTGTGTTCGTCATTTTCATCGACTGACTTTAGACCAGCAACTGGCAGAGGAAGAAAAACTACTCAGAAAAGTTGAAAACCTAACTAGAAAAGCTCAGAAAAAGGGAAAAATCAAGGTCAATAAAGTCGATTTTGACGAACGACTTCTAAAATGGTTTTGGGAAAAAGGTGTTTTCAAAGCCAATCGTGGCAATCAATTTGCACCTGAGAAAGATTACCAGCTTTTCCTAGAAGTCTTTCAAGGTGGAAGTTGGACCAAGGCAGACCCCAAAAAGAAGGCGCGTCTGGAAGAAGTCCTTGAAAAGTGTATCAAACCCTTTCTACTTGGGAAATCTGATGATCAACTCTACCTTATCAAGCTAGGTAAGGAGAAAATAGACTACGAGCAGCATTTACGGATTCAGGCAGAGAAAGAACGTAAGAAGAGAGATAAAATCGCCAAGCAATACGCTGACAACCTCATTCTTGCCATGGGGCCCGCTGAACGCGCCTATCAAGATTATTTTGGCTTTACAGAAACTCTCACCCAAGAAGAACGAAAGTGGGAAAAAATCCTCTTTGGTAAGAATAGAGAAGAACGGGCTATCAAGGCTAAACAAAACCAGAAAGAGCTGGAAAAAGATCAGCGGATTGCAAATCAAGATCCCATTGAACGAAAGCAGAAGCAGACTTGGCTTCTTAATTCCTATTTTCGGGATTTGCCTGATGAAAAATCCAGATTTTCTCGGCTTCTATTAGAATATCGAAAAAGTGGAGAAGTACGCTTTTCAGATGAATACTTATCTGAGCATCTCATCGATTTTTTCTACAAGATGAAAGCCTTTGAGTTTGAAATTGCACCAGAACAAGTCCGCGATTTTCTAACAGAATGCCTTCAGGCAGAACATCTATCATCTGCACAAGAAAGCTGGATTAGAGGGATTTTGACAAACTGCCTTCACCCATTTTTAGATAGGTTACTCATATAGAAAAAATCCTACCTTGTCTATGCATGGTAGGATTTAAGTATCACCAAATATGTACTGGTAAAGTTGGACGACTTTCTGAAAACATTGTGTGTCCATTCTTGTTATTTTTTGAGCATTACGCATCCGAAAATCAAAGGTATACAGTTGAAATGGATTGACAGCGCCATCTACCTTGTCCGACGAGACAGGAACGAGCAAGCCTTTTTCTGCCAAACGACGTTGGCCGTGAGTGATAGGACAGACAGTCACAAAACCAGTTTGCAAGGCATATTCTCTCCTAGAAACTACCAAGGCAGGTCGCCGTTTCTGGATTTCCCGACCGACTGATGGATCAAAGTCCAGCCAAATGATATCCTGTTTTTCAGGAATATAGTCAGATTTCGCTATCAAGTGACCTTACCCCTTCAAAATCATTTGTCATTCTCAAATCAGTAATCCCATCAAAAGGATCTTTCAGTTTTGGAGCTAAGACAATGACTCCGTCAATCCCTTTGTAGACAACCATTTCTTGACCTTCTGTCATCCCCAAATTTTTAGGAATAGTCACAGTGAGAGAATTCCCTACCTTCCGAGTCTTTACTGTATTCATTGCTCTACCTCCACGAATTAGTATACACTAAGTATATACTTGAAAACAAAAAAAGTCAAGTAAATCCTGACTGGCATCAAGGATGTTTCGCACCAATACTATTTATCATTTATTGTGGTCAAAGCCTGTGCAAAAGTTCCTCATTTATGATAGAATAGGTAGTAAGAAAGAAAACGTTTTTACTACGTTTTTTTTAGTCGGAAGGGGAAATGTTTATGGCTACTATTCAATGGTTTCCGGGTCACATGTCTAAGGCTCGGCGGCAAGTTCAGGAGAATTTAAAGTTTGTTGATTTCGTGACGATTTTGGTGGATGCTCGCCTACCTTTATCTAGTCAAAATCCTATGTTAACCAAGATTGTGGGTGATAAACCTAAACTCTTGATTTTGAACAAGGCTGACCTAGCAGACCCAGCAATGACCAAAGAATGGCGTCAGTATTTTGAATCACAGGGAATCCAAACTCTGGCTATCAACTCCAAAGAGCAAGTAACTGTAAAAGTTGTGACGGATGCTGCTAAAAAGCTCATGGCTGATAAGATTGTACGCCAGAAAGAACGCGGTATCAAGATCGAAACCTTGCGGACTATGATTATCGGAATTCCAAACGCTGGTAAGTCAACTCTCATGAACCGTTTGGCTGGGAAAAAGATTGCGGTTGTCGGCAATAAACCAGGTGTTACCAAAGGACAACAATGGCTCAAAACCAATAAAGATCTTGAAATCCTAGACACACCAGGGATTCTCTGGCCTAAATTTGAAGACGAAACCGTTGCTTTGAAACTAGCCTTGACTGGAGCAATTAAAGATCAACTACTCCCAATGGATGAAGTGACCATTTTTGGTCTTGATTATTTCAAAAAACATTATCCAGAAAAGCTAGCTGAACGCTTCAAACAAATGAAGATAGAAGAAGAAGCACCTGTTATCATCATGGATATGACCCGTGCCCTTGGTTTCCGAGACGACTACGACCGCTTTTACAGCCTCTTCGTCAAGGAAGTCCGTGATGGAAAACTCGGTAACTACACCTTAGATACATTGGACGACATCGATGACGACGATTAAAGAAATTAAAGAACTTCTTGCCACTGTCAAAGAATTAGACAATCCCCTTTTTCTTGAACTGGAAAAGGATAGTCGCTCTGGAGTTCAAAAGGAAATCAGCAAGCGTAAAAAAGCCATTCAGGCTGAACTGGATGAAGACCTTCGTTTGGAATCCATGCTTTCCTATGAAAAAGAGCTTTACAAGCAAGGAGTGGCCTTAATAGCAGGTGTTGATGAGGTCGGCCGCGGTCCTCTGGCTGGACCTGTAGTCGCTGCAGCCGTTATCTTGCCCAAAAATTGTAAGATTAAAGGCCTCAACGATAGCAAAAAAATCCCTAAAAAGAAACATCTGGAAATTTATCAAGCCGTTCAAGACCAAGCCTTAGCAATCGGCATTGGAGTCATGGATAATCAAGTCATTGACCAAGTCAATATCTATGAAGCAACCAAACTAGCCATGAAAGAAGCAATCTCCCAGCTCAATCCGCAACCTAAGCACCTCTTGATAGATGCCATGAAACTGGATTTGCCGATTTCCCAAACAGCAATCATCAAAGGAGATGCCAACTCCCTCTCAATCGCAGCTGCATCTATAGTGGCCAAGGTGACACGGGATGAATTGATGAAGGAATATGACAACCAATATCCTGGCTATGATTTCACGGATAATGCAGGCTATGGAACAGCTAAACACCTAGAAGGACTGGAAAAATTAGGTGTCACCCCAATTCACCGAACCAGTTTTGAACCAGTCAAAACACTGGTTTCAACTAAGAAAGACAAGTAAGAGGAAATGATTATGGAGGAACAGTCAGAAACACTCAGTTCCAAGAAAGAATTTGCCTTTGCCTCAAGCACCATATTATCCCAAGTTGGACGAGGAATCATTGTTGGTCTCGTCGTCGGGCTCATCGTCGGATCCTTTCGTTTCTTAATCGAAAAGGGTTTCCATCTTATACAAGGACTCTATCAAGATCAAGCGTACCTAGTGCGCAATCTTTTTATTATTGGCCTATTTTATGTAATAGTTTGCTGGCTCAGTGCGAAACTAACTCGGTCAGAAAAAGATATCAAGGGCTCAGGAATTCCTCAAGTCGAAGCCGAACTAAAAGGACTCATGTCTCTTAACTGGTGGAGTGTCCTCTGGAAGAAATATGTATTAGGGATTCTTGCTATTGCCAGTGGCCTTATGCTAGGTCGAGAAGGACCAAGTATTCAACTTGGAGCAGTTGGTGGTAAAGGTATAGCCAAGTGGCTCAAATCTAGCCCAGTAGAGGAACGTTCCCTGATCGCCAGTGGAGCTGCTGCAGGTTTAGCCGCTGCCTTTAATGCACCGATTGCAGGCCTCCTCTTTGTTGTAGAAGAAGTCTATCATCATTTTTCACGCTTTTTCTGGGTCTCAACACTAGCAGCTAGTCTCGTAGCAAACTTTGTTTCTCTGCTCATATTTGGGCTAACACCTGTACTGGATATGCCAGATAACATTCCTCTCATGACCCTAGACCAGTATTGGATATACCTCCTTATGGGAGTTTTTCTCGGGTTTTCTGGTTTTCTCTATGAGAAAGCTGTACTCAATGTTGGTCGAATTTATGACTGGATTAGTCAAAAAATCCATTTAGATAGAGCTTATTATCCAATCCTAGCCTTTATCCTTATCATACCAGTCGGGATTTTCTTGCCACAAATCCTTGGGGGTGGAAATCAGCTTGTTCTTTCCCTAACTGAGCAAAATTTTAGTTTCCAAGTTCTATTAGCTTACTTTTTGATCCGCTTTATTTGGAGCATGATTAGTTATGGAAGTGGCCTCCCAGGAGGAATTTTCCTACCCATTTTGGCGCTTGGTTCCTTACTCGGTGCCCTAGTTGGTGTCATTTGTGTCAACCTTGGGCTTGTCAGTCAGGAACAATTCCCTATATTTGTCATTTTAGGAATGAGTGGCTACTTTGGGGCAATATCCAAGGCACCCTTAACTGCCATGATCCTCGTAACTGAGATGGTTGGGGATATTCGCAACCTCATGCCACTTGGATTAGTGACCTTGGTGGCTTACATCGTCATGGATCTACTCAAGGGGGCACCAGTCTATGAGGCCATGCTAGAAAAAATGCTACCAGAAGAAGCAACAGACGAAGGAGAAGTCACCCTCATTGAAATCCCTGTATCAGATAAAATAGCAGGAAAACAGGTTCACGAACTCAACTTGCCACATAACGTACTCATCACCACCCAAGTCCATAATGGCAAAAGCCAAACAGTTAACGGATCAACCAGAATGTATCTCGGTGATATGATTCATCTGGTTATCCCCAAAAGTGAAATTGGAAAAATCAAAGATTTGTTGTTGTAAGTTCTATTTACATAATTTATTTTACGTAAAACATTATTGAAAGGATTCTCAATGAAAAGAAATAAGGCAATTGCGGTATATTTGCTAGGCACATTTAGCCAGTTAGTATCAGTTTGTCTCCTTTTCTTTCTCTTGAATCATTTTTCTATTCATTCCAATCTATTATCTATTTTAGGAATCTTTCTAGGTGGCATTTCTTCAGCTCTTTGGGGAATAATTGTTGCAAATCACTATTTTCATATTCCTTTTAAGAAGATTGTTAACGATTTTTTTAACATTCATACCAGTTACAAACATTATTTATTATCTTTTTTCCTTATTGTCCTTGATTTTTCTTTTCTAATGTTTGGTGGGAAAATAGTAGAATTTAGCTGGTATCTCCCATTTTTGATGTTCTTCAAATTTATTGTCTTTGGTGGTATAGAAGAGATTGGATGGCGATATGTTTTTCAACCAATTTTACAAGAAAAGTTGCCATATTTTTACTCAACAATCTTAACCTTTTTCAGCTGGGCGCTTTGGCATCTGTTGTTCTTTTACATTGATGGCTCCCTAGCAACTCTGCAAACTCTACCGTTTTTATTTGGATTGCTGACGAATTCTTTCATACTCTCAGCTCTTTATATCAAAACAAAGAATCTCTGGATTTGCGTTATGACACATTCGATCATTAATGTCTTGTCTCAGCTAACCATAGATACTAATCGATACGAAACCTACCTAATCAAAATTTTCGTCATCTTGGTATCCTGCTATATGGTAATACATAAAAAAGATGAGTATAGTCGGTATAAATAAAATTAAATATAAACCTTCAAAACCAAATCAAAAAAGATTTGGTTTTTTAAGAATTAGAAATCTAATTTTCAGTATATAGTATGATTTTTACCCCCTACTTTGTAAAGAATGATTAGAATATTGTATAATAAGAAAAAGGAGAAAAGCTTAAATGAACAATTCCAGCACTAAAAAAAGTTATAAAAGTCTACTAATCGTTTTGTTAGTTGCATTCATCACAGCAGGAGGTATATTTATGTTTAGTATGTTAGGAAAATCGCAAGAAGAACATCGGAATAGAGAGTATGAAGTTAGTTTGGTGAATGCCTTAAAGAATTCCTATGAAGGGATTGAAGAGATTAAAATTTCTAATCCCAGAATACACAAGCCCTCCTGGTTCGTGGTCTTGTGATGTAGAAATTAAATTTAAACATGAAGAAAAAATTAAGTATGGTGTTGCATATTCTCTAGACACTGAAGAAATAACAGATACTTCATTGGAATGGGATAATAGAGAAAAGATCGACAATTTTTAAATGAAAACAAGGGTAAAACTGCTTCGAAAATTAGGGTAACTTATTCTAATAATGACGAAGGAGAGCAATAATGGCATTTAGTTATACTGATAAACAACTCAATGAATTAAAGCATGGGAAGAATGTATATAGTGTCAATGCGGAATTTGCTGAGAAAAAGAGGGAATGATAATGAGTAAAGACAGATTAAGAAAAAGCTATAAACCATTATTCATAGTTTTACTATTCGTATTCATCACATTAGGAGGTGTTTTTATGTTTAGGTTGTTAGGGAAGTCTCAAGAAGAACGTCAAAATAGAGAGTATGAAGTCAGTTTGGTAAACGCCTTAAAGAATTCCTATGAAGGGATTGAGGAGGTACATATAACCGACCCTTCATATGCATCAATTCCGTCTGATTCTTGGGGCGCAAAAGTTAAAATATTTTTTTCTGATAGCAAACAACTAAGTTATATAATTGCATTTAATAAACAAAATAACGAAATAAGAAGTAGAGATTTTCAAAATAGTTCTCGAAAAGATGATAATCAATATTTGATAAACCATCGTGGAATTACAGAAAAAAATGTAAAAGTGATTTATTCAAATGGTGAAACAGGGGAACTGTAATGGTATTTAATTATACTGATAAACAACTCAATGAATTAAAGCATGGGAAGAATGTATACGGTGTCAATGCTGAATATGCTGAGAGGAATGGAAATAACAATGAGTAAAAACAGATTAAGAAAAAGCTATAAACCATTATTCATAGTTTTACTACTCGCAACTGTCACAACAGGAGGTGTTTTTATATTTAGTATGTTAGGAAAATCCCAAGAAGAGCGTCGAAATAGAGAATATGAAGTAAGTCTGGTTAATGCCTTAAAGAATTCATATGAAGGGATAGAAGAAATCAAAATTTCCAATCCAACATATACGAACCCTCCTGGTGACTGGTCTTGTAAGGTTGATATTTTGTTTGAAGATGGGGAAAAAATATTCTATGGAATTCCACATAACTTAGATGAGATAGAAACTTACAATGGTCGTATGACTTATGGACAGCGAGATTTTCTTAACCGAAGAAAAGGAATAACAACTAATACAGTTACGGTTACATACTCTAACAAAGAAAGAGGGGAACAGTAATGGTATTTAATTATACAGAAAAACAACTTAATGAATTAAACCATGGGAAGAATGTATATAGTGTCAATGCTGAATATACTGAGAAAAAGAGGAAATGATAATGAGTAAAGATAGATTAAGAAAAAGCTATAAACCATTATTCATAGTTTTACTACTCGCAACTATCACAGCAGGAGGTGTTTTTATATTTAGTGTGTTAGGAAAATCCCAAGAAGAGCGTCGAAATAGAGAGTATGAAGTTAGTCTGGTAAACGCCTTAAAGAATTCCTATGAAGGGATTGAGGAGGTAACGATTACGAATCCATCGTACAGCTCAATTCCTTCAGACGCTTGGGGGGCGGATGTGAAACTAAAATTTTTTGATGGAACATCTAAAGAACATGTTTTAGCTTTTGATATAAACTCGAATAAAATTAGGATTGGAGTATATAATAAGGATGATGAAGAATTTCAACATTTTTTAAATTCTAGGCGAGGTTCTACTAAGTCAAAAGTTAAAGTTAAATATTCGAATGGTTCAGAAGGGGAGCTATGATGAATAAATACGTGTTAATGAATTGAATCAAGTTCCGAATGTTTACAGTGTTAATACTGAGTTCGCACAGCGTAAAGAAAACCGAACAAATATTGTTACTGCTAAATCAGATAACGAGTTAAAAAAGGTGAAATCAACACTATAACCACCTCCGATGGTCAAGAATTCCGTGTCGTTGCGACTAAGTCTCACCGAGGAACAGGTTTTGATGGTTTGGCGGTAAGCTCCTATAGTCAACGGCAAACCGGGTTATAAAAGTATAGCTGTGATTGCTGCGGGAACGGATTCTGGGAGTCCTACTAAGACCTTATAGAAGTAAATCAACTTTTTCTTATTATAGTGTAAAATAGACTAATCTTATAGTATAACAAGAGAAAGGAGGAAATCTTAAATGAACAATTCCAGCATTAAAAAAAGTTATAAAAGGTTACTAATCGTTTTGTCAATCGCAATTATCACAGCAGGAGGTGTTTTTATGTTTAGTATGTTAGGGAAGTCTCAAGAAGAACGTCGAAATAGAGAGTATGAAGTTAGTTTGGTTGAAACTTTAAAAGATAGTTATGAGGGTGTTGAAGAAATTAGATTTTCTAATGCAAACTACACAAATCCGCCAGGAAGCTGGACTTGCGTAGTTGAACTATTTTTTAATGAGAGAAGCATAAAATATAAAATTAATTATTCAAAAAATGATAAACGTATTTCTGATGTATCCTTAGAAAGAGAGAATAGAAAAGAGGACCGAGAATTTTTAAATAGTCACTTGGGTAAGACTAGTAAACTCACAAAAATTATTTATTCAGATGGTTCAGAAGGAGAATATTAATGGTATACATTTATACTGATAAACAACTCAATGAATTAAATGACGGAAAAAATGTTTATAGTGTAAATTCTGAATATGCTGAGATAAAGAGGAAATGATAATGAGTAAAGACAGATTAAGAAAAAGCTATAAACCATTATTCATAGTTTTTCTACTCGCAACTATCACAGCAGGAGGTGTTTTTATGTTTAGTATGTTAGGAAAATCCCAAGAAGAACATCGGAATAGAGAGTATGAAGTTAGTTTGGTAAACGCCTTAAAGAATTCCTATGAAGGGATAGAAGAGATCAAAATTTCTAATCCAGAATATACAACCCCTCCAGGCGACTGGTCTTGTGATGTAAATATTCTATTTTCAGATAAAGTAAAAATAGAATACCGTGTAGGCCACTCTTTAAATGACGTTGAAAATTATAATGGTTTTGTTAATGGAAAAACAAATAAAGAAATAAACGACCAGTGGGAAATATTGAATTCTCATAAAGGGAAAACAACATCTTTAGTTACTATATATTATTCGGATAAAGAAAAAGGAGTACAGTAGTGGTTTTCACTTATACAGATCAACAACTTAATGAATTAAATCAAGGGAAAAATGTATACAGTGTCAATGATGAATATGCTGAGAGTAGTGGAGATAACAATGAGTAAAGACAGATTAAGAAAAAGCTATAAACCATTATTCATAGTTTTACTACTCGTAGCCATCACAACAGGAGGTGTTTTTGTGTTTAGTATGTTAGGGAAGTCTCAAGAAGAACGTCGGAATAGAGAGTACGAAATCAGCTTGGTCAACGCTTTAAAAAATTCCTATGAAGGGATTGAGGAGATTAAGATTTCCAATCCAAACTACACAAACCCTCCAGGTTCATGGTCTTGTGATGTAGAAATCAAATTTAATGATGAAAGAAAAACTAAGTATAGGATAGGCCATGGACTCCATGATAAAAAGAATTATCAAGGTTCATTGACCAATGAGAAAAGGCAATTCCTTAACAATTACAAAGGAGTGACCGACTTAAAAGTAATTGTTACATATTCAGATAATAGCACGGGAGAACAATGATGACATTTTCCTATACAGATGAGCAGTTAAACAATTTGAATCGGGATTATGCTGTGTCTAGTATAAATCTTGAATTCGCTAAGCGTAACGGAAGGACTTATGTCAATTCAAATCTCATTGAAAGTATATCTCCTGATGATTTAGAAAAAACCAACACCATAACTACCTCAGATGGTCAAGAATTCCGTGTTGTTGCAACTAAGTCTGAGATTGAAACAGGTTTTGATGGGCTGGCAGTTGCACCTATTGTTAACGGCAAACCAGATTATAAAAATGTAGCTGTGATTGCTGCAGGAACGGATCCTGATAGTCCGGTGAATAAAACTATGTTTGATTCACGCGATTTCTATAGTGCCATAATTGCAAGGCAAACTTACTTATCTCCACAATATAAGGTTGCTGTCCAATTTGTAAAAGAGATTATGGACGATTCTAGATATGAAGTCAGTCAACTATCAGGTTATTCACAAGGATCTTACATGCTGAAGGTGGAGCTAAATACCATATCCCTACAACCACTTTTAATGCTTGGTTTAAATATGGTGGACTTACACTGGAAGAAAAAGCATTTATTGAAAGCAACCCTTCTATGTTTATAGATTACCGTAGAAAACATGATAATGTAGTACGTTGGAATGACTCTAATCACCCAGAAAGGTACACCAGTCCGATTGATATTACAAATTCTATGCCTAGTACGATTCACTGGCTTGATGGTTCGAGTCATAAAATTGGTGACTGGGAGTTTGATCCTGCAACTGGTCAACTTGTAGATGGCAAAGGAGGGAAACCCTTAATCAGTGGCGTTTATCAAGCCTATGCCAACAGTCTCCGAGGAATGGCTCATTACAAGGACTTGAAATCAAAATGGTCATCAGGTGGTATTAGTAGTTCTGAGGAAATATACTTAGATGCAGCTCAAGGTTCTATCCTATCATCATCTATGGCTACAGCAGCAAGAACTGGAGCTGATGAAGTGAGCGCCTTAGCCAAAAAAGCCAATCAGGAATTACAAGAAATTTGGTCAAAAATCGACTTTACGAGCTACACAGCATTGGCTCCCTATGAGGTTGATGCCATTTTTGCTAGTCAAGGTATCACTCAAGCACAGTTTATCGATACGTTTCAGACAGAGACAAATCAAACAACCACTAAGATGAATGCTTCCGCACAAGCATTTGAAAATATGGATAAACAATTACAGGAAGTCATCGAAAAAACAGTAGCAACTGACAAGCAATTAGGCAAGGAGTTTCGACAATGGAAAGAAAAGATGTAAAATGGGAGGAAATAAAAGAGAACTATTTGCTCTAGAAGACCAATATTATCAAGAAAAAAAGAAACTCGATAACAAAGCCCTTGATCTAGACGAACGAAATGAAAACTTAGAAAAACTAATTTCCGAAGAAGTTGATAAAATGTATCATATTTTGAGAAAATTTTCGTCAACGGCTGATGATGTTAGAGACTACTTTACAGAAATAGAAAATTTGAGACACTTTTCGAATCAAGTATACAGAGATTATAGGATTAAACTTGAAGATGAGAGAGAAAAATACGTTAACGAGTTTCGCAAAAAAAGAAATGATTTAGACGAAGAATTTCACAAACTAAGGAGAGATTATGCAAGCACCAATGAATGAATACTACACAGATGAACGGCTTTAAAAATTTCCAGTGTTCACTTAAATAAAGTACATAATTGAGTGTAATTGGCTTAAAAAAATTTTTTGGTTACGATTTAAACTGGGGGAAAGTTAGACTTCTGTTTTAAGCTTCTCATAACATCTTTCCGAAAAACTATAATTTTCTTGAAAAATATATGAGTCTATGCTATACTACTAGTAGACTTAATTATGGAGAAAATACATGAAACGTGAGATTTTACTGGAACGAATCGACAAACTAAAACAAATCATGCCATGGTATGTTCTGGAATACTACCAATCCAAGCTTGCTGTTCCCTACAGTTTTACAACCTTGTACGAATATCTCAAGGAATACGATCGATTTTTCAGCTGGCTTTTGGAGTCTGGTATTTCAAATGTTGATAAAATGTCTGACATTCCTTTATCAGTCTTGGAAAATATGTCTAAGAAAGATATGGAATCCTTTATCCTGTATCTACGTGAACGACCTTTGCTGAATGCCAATACAACCAAGCAAGGTGTCTCTCAGACAACCATCAATCGCACCTTGTCAGCACTTTCCAGTCTTTATAAGTATCTAACCGAGGAAGTCGAAAATGATCAGGGTGAACCTTATTTCTATCGTAATGTAATGAAGAAAGTTTCAACCAAGAAAAAGAAAGAAACACTTGCTGCTAGAGCTGAAAACATCAAGCAAAAACTCTTTCTAGGTGATGAAACAGAAGGTTTTCTAACCTATATCGACCAGGAGTACCCACAACAGCTCTCAAATCGTGCCCTCTCGTCATTCAATAAAAATAAAGAACGTGATTTAGCCATTATTGCCCTTCTCTTGGCGTCTGGTGTCCGCTTATCTGAAGCTGTTAATTTGGATCTAAGAGACCTTAATCTCAAAATGATGGTTATTGATGTCACACGTAAGGGGGGGAAACGTGACTCGGTTAATGTCGCTGCCTTTGCCAAGCCTTATATAGAGAATTATCTCGCCATTCGAAATCAACGCTATAAGACAGAAAAGACGGATACAGCTCTCTTTTTGACACTCTATCGAGGTGTTCCTAATCGTATTGATGCTTCTAGTGTTGAAAAGATGGTTGCTAAGTACTCTGAGGACTTCAAAGTCCGTGTAACTCCCCACAAACTACGCCATACCCTGGCGACTAGGCTCTATGATGCTACTAAATCGCAAGTTTTGGTCAGCCACCAGCTAGGGCATGCTAGTACACAAGTCACTGACCTCTATACCCATATTGTCAATGATGAACAAAAGAATGCTTTGGATAGCTTATAAAATACATAAAATTATTTATGTAAAATATCACTCATAAAAAGAAGCTGCTAAAACAAGCAACTTCTTTTTGATTTATTCTACTACTGCTTCAGCGATTTCTTCACGGCTGATACCAGCAAAGTAGCGTGTAATATCAATAGTTTCTAAGGCCTTAAGAACATCTTCGCGTTCGTATTTCACTCCACGGAGGACATCTTCTACTGCAGCAACATCTTCGATACCAAAGAAGTCACCATAGATCTTGATATCTTGGATTTTTGATTCAATGACGTTGGCAAAAACTTCAACCTTACCACTGGTGAATTTTGTTCCACGACGGACGTTAAATTCAGGTGATTTACCGTAGTTCCAGTCCCAAGTACCGAACTTGGTCTCCTTGATGCGGTTGATTTCCGCCAATTCTTCCTCAGAAAAAACGTATTCTGTCATTTCTGGGTACTCTTTTTTCATGTATTCCAATAGCAAATCTCGGAATTCTTCAACTGTAATTTTTTCTGGTAATTCATTGACAATATTGGTTACACGAGCACGAACGGATTTCACACCTTTTGATTCAAATTTGTCTTTTGAAACCTTGAGGGCGTTAGCAAGGACTGATAAATCAACGTTAAAGAGCAAGCAACCGTGGTGCATAATACGCCCATTGATATAGGCTTGAGCATTTCCACAGAATTTTTTGCCATCAATCTCAAGGTCATTCCGGCCTGTGAACTCAGCTTTAACGCCTAGTTGAGCCAAGGTATTGATAACTGGAGTTGAGAAGCTCTTGAAGTCAAAGGCCTTGTTTTCATCTTCTTTTGAAATGATGGTGTAGTTGAGGTTGTTTAAATCGTGATAAACAGCCCCACCACCACTGATACGGCGGACTACCTCAATACCATTTTCGCGAACATAATCACGGTTGATTTCTTCGATAGTGTTCTGGTGACGTCCAACAATGATAGAAGGTTTGTTAATCCAAAGAAGGAAGATTTGATCCTCATCCAAAAGGTGTTTAAAGGCGTATTCTTCCAAGGCGATATTAAAAGCAGTGTCGTTTGAATGATTGATAATATATTTCATAGTATTTCCAAAAATTTAGTTTTTAAATTCTGTTCATAGCAATCAAATTTTCTAAAGTGGTAAAAAGAAATGTAACGTGTTATCGTTACATTTCTCGGAAAAATTGAGACAAGAGACTCAATTTTTAGGCATGGAACTCTAATAGAGGTCGCTGCCGTCCGTACTACTTTAAGAAAATTTAGTTGAAAAACTTATTTATTTTTTCTTAGGTGAATGGATAGCCATTCCTAGAACATCCGCAAATGCTTCGTACATCACTTCAGAGTAAGTTGGGTGTCCATGGATAGTCTTCAACATTTCCTCAACAGTGATTTCCATTTCGATAATGCTTGATGCCTCGTTAATCAGTTCTGCGGCTGCAGGACCAATGATGTGCACACCAAGGATTTCCCCATATTTCTTATCAGCAATAACTTTTACGAAACCTTGGGCAGCATCAGATGCAATGGCACGACCGTTGGCTGCAAAGTTGAATTTACCGATAGCGACATCGTATTTCTCACGAGCCTGCTCTTCTGTCAAACCTACTGCTGCTACTTCTGGAAGAGTGTAAATGGCTGCAGGGGTCAAGTTGAGTTTTGCTACAACATGGTTTCCTTTAAGCGCATTTTCAGCGGCAACTTCACCCATACGGAAGGCTGCGTGAGCCAGCATCTTGGTACCGTTGATGTCACCTGGTGCATAGATACCTGGAACAGAAGTTTCCATGTATTCGTTGACCTTGATGCGACCACGATCCAATTCAAACTCAACATCGCCAATACCTTCAAGATCTGGCACACGACCGATTGAAAGAAGAGCTTTATTTGCAATGATATCGTCTTTTCCTTCAACCTTAATACGAAGTTGTCCATTTTCCTCGATGATTTCTTGCAATTTTGTACCTGTTAAGATAGTCATACCTTTGCGTTCCAAAATCAAGCGAAGATTCTTAGAAACTTCCGCATCCATAGCTGGAACGATACGGTCCATCATTTCAATAACAGTCACTTTTGAACCAAATGTCATGAAGGCCTGACCGAGTTCAATACCGACAACGCCACCACCGATGATTACGAAGCTCTCTGGAACTTCGTTCATTTCAAGAATGTCATCACTGGTCATGACAAGTGGAGATTCCATACCAGGAACGTTAATCTTGCTGACTTTTGAACCACCGGCAAGGATAATTTTCTTGGTTTCAAGCAATTCAGAACCATTTACCAAGACATTCTTATCTTTAGTGATTGTACCAATTCCCTTATGAACAGTAACTCCGTAACTACGAAGAAGACCCGCAACACCACCTACCAAGGTATTGACAACCTTAGACTTAGTTTCAAGGAGTTTATCCATATCAACAGTGAAGTTTGGATTTTCGATGACGATACCACGATTTGCTGCATGACCGATGTTTTCGATGATTTCAGCATTGTGAAGGTATGTCTTAGTTGGGATACAGCCACGGTTCAAGCAAGTTCCACCGAGTTCAGATTTTTCAACAAGGGCAACCTTACCACCGAGTTGGGCAGCTTTAATGGCTGCTACATATCCAGCAGGACCTCCACCAATCACAACGATATCAAAGGCATCATCGCTCTTACCGTCGTCGTTTGAGGCACTAGCTGCAGGTGCAGTTTTTGATTCTGGCGCAGCCGCTCCAGCTGTTGGGATATTTTCCCCTTCTTCACCAAGGTAACCGATAACTTCTGTAACCGGAACAGTTTCACCATCTCCTTTGAGGATGGCAATCAAGTATCCATCTTCTTCGGCTTCCAATTCCATGCTGACTTTATCAGTCATGATTTCCAAAAGGATTTCTCCTTCTTTTACAAATTCACCGACTTTCTTATTCCATTGGACGATTTGTCCTTCTGTCATATCCACGCCGGCTTTTGGCATAATTACTTCTAAGGCCATGTCTTACTTCCTTTATCTAAATCTCTAAAAAAACAATAGCTGACTTAAACCAACATTGAGATCGGATTCTCAATCAAGGCTTTCAAGTCTTTCATAAACTTAGCACCAGCCATACCATCTACAACACGGTGGTCAATAGTTAATCCTAGGCTCATGATAGGGCGAATGACAATCTCATCATTGACAACTACAGGTTTTTCAACTGTTGAGCTAACCCCGAGGATAGCTGAGTTTGGTTGGTTAATAATCGGACCAAAGGACTGAACGCCAAACATTCCCAAGTTACTAATTGTGAAGGTTGAATTTTGGAGTTCGCTCGGAGCCAATTTACCATCCAAGGTACGGCCAATAACATCTTTGAAGGCTACAACCAACTCTGACAAGCTCATTTTTTCAGCATTATAGACAACAGGTGTCATCAATCCGTTATCCATCCCAACCGCCATCGCCAGGTTGACATAGTTATGAGTGATAATGGTCTTGCCGTCTTCTGTCAATGAAGCGTTGATGTAAGGGTGTTTCATCAAGGTCTTCACAACAGCGAGTGAAAGAAGGTCTGTTACAGTAGTCTTCTTACCAGTTGCTTCCATAATTGGCTCAAGAACCTTCTTACGAAGAGCCAACATTTCTGACATATCGACATCGTAGTTGAGTGTGAAGGTTGGCGCAGTTAGGTAGGATTCAACCATACGTTGGGCGATAACCTTACGCATTGGTGTCATTGGAATACGCTCAATCTCACCATAAGGAGTGATATTGTCTGGAACTTCTTCCACTTTTTCGATTTGAGCAGGAGACTTGATGGTGTCGTTTTCGATATTTTCAGGAAGTAAGGCTAAAACGTCCTTCTTCATGATTTTACCACGGTGACCCGTTCCTTGGATTTCCTGCCAAGCAATGTTATGTTCGAGGGCAATTCGTTTTGCAAGTGGCGAAATGCGAACCACGTTTGTGTCTTTATAAGTTTCCACGTCTTCTTTGTGGACACGACCGTTTGCACCTGAGCCAGAAACGTCGTAGAGGTTGATCCCTAGATCATCCGCTAACTTTCTAGCCGCAGGAGTCGCTCTTAGCTTGTCATCAGCCATGACCTCTCCAATTCTATACTAAGATATTAAGGACGAAGAGGGCAATGAAAAAATAGGAGATTGACGATGTGTTCGATGAACACAAGGAAATCTATCTTTTTTTCGAAGACCTCCGTCCGAATTCAATTACATGATGCAAAGGGCGTTTAAAAGCGACCGAAAAATCGGAAATCAACGCAGACTTCGATGAAGTCAAGGAGATTTATCTTTTTTCCGAGCTTTTAGCCCGTGCTCTAATCTATGATATCAAGGACGAAAAGAGTTTTGCACCTAAAAGATACAAAGTTTCTCGTCTTTTTTAGTTCATTTACATAACTTATATTATGTATTATTCTTTGTTATAAGTCTTACGGATTGCATCTTTGATGCTTTCAACTGTTGGAATCATTGCATTTTCTAGATTTTGTGCGTAAGGCATTGGCACATCTTCTCCAGCGCAACGGCGGATTGGTGCATCTAGATAATCAAATGCTTCTGATTCGGAAATAATTGCTGAAATCTCTCCGATATAGCCACTTGTTTTGTGGGCGTCGTTGACCAGAACGACCTTACCAGTCTTCTTCACTGAGTTAATGATGATATCCTTATCAAGAGGAACAAGGGTACGTGGGTCCACAATTTCAACAGAAATTCCTTCTTCTGCTAATTCTTCAGCAGCTTGAACCACACGGCGAAGCATTTTTCCATAAGTAACGACTGTTACATCTGTACCTTCACGTTTGATTTCACCAACTCCAAGTGGGATTGTGTAGTCTGGATCAACTGGCACTTCCCCTTTTTGGTTAAATTCTGACTTGTATTCAAGGATGATAACAGGGTTGTTATCACGGATAGAAGACTTGAGCAGTCCTTTCATATCCGCAGGTGTACCTGGAGCTACAACCTTAAGACCAGGGATGTGAGTAAACCAAGACTCTAGTGATTGCGAATGCTGAGCCGCAGAACCAACTCCATTACCAGCTGCACAACGGACAGTCATTGGAACCTGACCTTTACCGCCAAACATATAACGTGTTTTAGCGGCTTGGTTGACGATATTGTCCATGGCAATAACAGAGAAGTCCATGAAGGTCATATCGACAATTGGACAAAGTCCTGTCATGGCTGCTCCTGCTGCTGCTCCCGAGATGGCAGCTTCAGAAATCGGACAGTCACGGATACGTTCTGGACCAAATTCTTCGAGCATTCCAACAGAAGTTCCGAAGTCTCCTCCAAAGACACCGACGTCTTCTCCCATCAAGAATACATTTTCATCGCGACGCATTTCCTCAGACATAGCAAGGATAATGGTATCGCGGAAGGACATTGTTTTTGTTTCCATTTTATCTCTTTCTCCTTAGTCTGCGTAGATATCTTCAAATGCTGATTCTAGTGGTGGGAATGGGCTTTCTTCTGCAAATTTAACAGAAGCTTCTACTGCTTCCTTGACTTGTGCTTGAATTTCTTCCAATTCTTCTGCACTTGCAATATTGTTTTCAATGAGGTATTTGCGAAGGTTTTCGATTGGGTCTTTTTGTTTCCACAATTCCACTTCTTCACGAGTACGATATTTACCAGGGTCAGATGATGAGTGACCAAGCCAGCGATAGGTTACACTTTCGATCAAGACTGGGCCATTGCCACCACGAACATGATCTACAGCTTTCTTAAATCCTTCATAGACATCGATGACGTTGTTCCCATCTTCGATAAACATTCCAGGAATTCCATATGCCGCACTACGTTGATGGATATGCTCCACATTGGTCATTTTCTTGATATCCGCAGAAATCCCATAACCGTTGTTAATGCAGTAGAAAATAACAGGAAGTTTCCAAATAGAAGCCATGTTCACTGCTTCGTGGAAAACACCTTCGTTGGTCGCACCATCTCCAAAGAAGCAGACAACGATTTTACCAGTATGTTGCATTTGCTGACTGAGGGCTGCACCAACAGCGATTCCCATACCACCACCAACGATACCATTGGCACCGAGGTTCCCAGCATCTAGGTCGGCGATGTGCATAGAACCACCTTTTCCTTTACAGGTTCCAGTGTATTTTCCAAGGATTTCAGCCATCATTCCGTTAAGGTCAATCCCCTTAGCAATAGCTTGTCCGTGTCCACGGTGATTTGAGGTAATCAGATCATCTGGATTGAGAGCCAACATAGCTCCGACGTTAGCAGCTTCCTCTCCGACAGAAAAGTGAGTCATACCGGGAACTTTCCCCTTTTTCACTAACTGAGCAATTTTTAAGTCCATGCGACGGATTTCTTCCATCTTACGGAACATCTCTAGCAAAAGATTCTTATCTAAAGTTGACATAATCTTGCCTTTCTAACTTTGTACTTACCTTACTATTTTACCTTTTTTAGTATACACTGTCAAAGTATATGGCTAATAAAATTTCACAATATAAAAAAATAAACCCCTGTTAAAACAGGGATTCTCTCTAGTTAGAGTATTTTTTCACAAAGTGCTTTTTCAGGATAATTTCTTAAAATTAGCTCAATCTTTTCATTACGGTTTTCAAACGCCATTGATACAAACAACCAGAAACAATCAAGCTGGCAATTAACCCAATCCAGTAGGCAAATGCCCCCAAGTCAGTTACTTGATCTAGTAAATATCCTAGAGGTATCGCTACTCCCCAATATCCGATTAAGCCAAGATAGAAAGGAACGATAGTGTCCTTATACCCTCTTAAAATTCCTTGGAGCGGAGCCGCAAAGGTATCAGCTAGCTGGAAAAAGAGACTGTAGGTTAGAAATATAGCAGTTGTTTCGATGAAGTGAGGGTCATTTCCATATAGACTTGCTACACGATCTCTAAAAATGTAGAGAAAGGACAGGGTAAGACCTGCAAAAATAAGGGCGGTTACTCTCCCTAGACGAGCATAGATTTTTGCATCCTCAAAACGTTTAGCCCCCACCTCGTAAGACACAACAATCGCCATAGCAGAGGAAATACTCATGGGGAAAGCGTACATGAGGCTGGAAAAGTTCATAGCTGACTGGTGACTGGCGATGATGAGCGATGAAAACTTAGCCATGATTAGTCCCACCACAGAGAAAATAGCCACTTCCGCAAAGACGGTTCCTCCTATTGGTAGACCTAACCGAACACCTTCCTTGATTTTATCTATATTGAGTGGGATAGGTTTCTCAAGATGTAGCGCTTTTAATCTTTCTTGTTTGAACAAAACAAGAAGAGAAATGCCCAATAAAACCCAATAGGCTAGCGAAGTTCCTAGCCCTGCCCCTGCGCCACCAAGCTCTGGGAAACCGAAAGCTCCATATATCAAGAGATAGTTAAAACCACTATTGAGCGGAAGTAACAAAAGCATGAGATACATAGATAGCTTAGTCAATCCAAGAGAATCTAACAAAGACCGAATGACACTAAAAAGCAACAAGGGAATAATCCCGATAGAAAGGTACCAAAGATAAGAAACTGCAACTGCCGCTACTTGAGCTTCTAGTCCGATATGATTTAAGACAGGCGGTGCTAAGAATACTACCATGCCAAGCAAGACCAAAGACAGTCCGAAAGCTAAGTAGACGAATTGATAAAAGTCAGATGCCACTTCTTCCTTTTTGCCCCGTCCCAGATGATGGCCTATGATGGGAACCATGGCCGAAACAATCCCTGTTAAAAAAGTAAAGAAAGGATTCCATAGACTCGTTGCAGTTGATACTCCTGCCAAGTCCATGGTATTGTACTGCCCAGTCATAGTTGTATCAACAAAAGAGGCAGAATAATTGGCAAACTGATAAATCAGGATAGGGAAAAATATCTTAAGAAATAAGACAAACTTGTCTTTAAATTGATGGGTTGGATACATATACGCTCTCTATTCTTATAGTTTATAGAGCAGAATCCCATCTAGTTTTGATAGACGATTTGTCCCTTGCAGATGGTATATTTAACCTGCCCTTTTAAAGTTTCACCAATAAATGGTGAATTAGCTGCTTTTGAAGCAAAGTGTGAGTCCACAAGGCGGTCAGCCTTAGCATCAAAGATAGTGATATCAGCTGGACCATTTTCAGCCAAGTAACCTGCTTCAAAGTGGTAAAGCTTGGCTGGATTGACAGTCATTTTTTCAAGCAATTCAATCAAGCTCAACTCACCAGCTTCCACCAAATAAGTCAAACCAAGAGAAAGAGAGGTTTCCAAACCTGTCATACCAGATGGTGCTTTGGTGATATCTTCAACATTTTTCTCATCTGCATGGTGAGGAGCGTGGTCTGTCGCGATAACTGTGATAACACCTGACTTGAGACCTTCGATAACGGCACGACGGTCTGACTCCAAACGAAGTGGAGGATTCATTTTGGCATTGCTACCTTGAGTTAAAAGAAGAGCTTCTGTCTTAGAGAAATGTTGTGGCGCTACTTCTGCTGTGACTTGCGCCCCTAATCCCTGAGCAAACTCTACTACCTTGACACTTTCTTCCTTAGACAAATGCTGGATGTGAACATGGGCCTTGGTTGCATAGGCAATCATAACATCACGCGCAATCATAGCGTACTCAGCCACGCCAGTCGCTCCACAGATATGAAAATGTTCCTTAGCGATGTTTTCGTTAAATCCAAGAATCCCATTCAAACCTGGATCTTCCTCATGAAGGCTGATAAAGGTATTGAGTTTTTTGGCTTCCTCCATGGCTTCCTTAACCACTTTACTACTTTCAAGGGGAATACCGTCATCAGAAAAACCAACCGCACCTGCTTCTAAAAGAGCCTTAAAGTCTGTCAAGTCTTGGCCATTAAAGTTCTTGGTAATAGTCGCAACCGTTTTGACGTTAATTTTTTCCTTGGCAGCAGACTGGAGAACTTCTTGCAAAGTTTCTACGTCCGAAATGGTTGGACTAGTATTAGCCATCATGACAACCGTTGTAAAACCACCTGCAGCAGCCGCTAGTGCCCCAGTATGGATGTCCTCCTTGTGGGTCTGACCAGGTTCACGGAAATGAACATGAATATCCACTAGTCCAGGCGCAACTACAAGACCAGTAGCATCAATTATCTCTGCTCCTTCTTCCTTGATTTCAGACGCAATTTTGACAATTTTCCCATCTTGGACCAAAACATCACACACTTGATCCAAACCAGACTTAGGATCCATTACACGACCATTTTTGATTAGTAGCATCTGCTTTCTCCTTTATTCATAGAAATCAACTTGGGTATCCAATAATTTATCCCCATCATAAACAAACTTGGCTGAAAAGAAGGGTCTGTCCTCTAAAAGCCACTCAACAAAGGTGTGGTCACCTTCCCAAGTTGGCTTGCTCAAAACCTCGTCATAGGGAACCCATTCCAGCGTCCCCTCATTGCAGTCAATCAAGTCACCCTCAAACTCTGTCACCTTAAAAACATAGGTGTACCAGTCTAAATCTGGTGTGAATTCTGGAAAAGTGATAACACCTTTAAGTACTGGCTTGGCTTTGAGGCCTGTCTCTTCGAGGATTTCACGCGCTGCACATTCCTGTGGAGTCTCACCTCGCTCTAGCTTTCCACCCACACCAATCCATTTGCCTTCATGGACATCGTTGGGCTTCTTATTGCGATGGAGCATGAGCAGTTCTTTTCCGTTATCAATGTAGCAAATCGTCGCTAACTGAGGCATATTCTCTCCTTATCTAAGCCAATCGATTGGCTCTTGTCCTGTCTCTTTTAAGAATGCATTGGCCTTGGAAAAAGGCTTGGAACCCCAAAATCCTCTATAAACCGATAACGGACTAGGATGGGCTGATTCGATAATTAAGTGGTGAGGATTGGTAACCAAGACCTTCTTCTTACGTGCATAAGCGCCCCAGAGCACAAAGACTATCGGTCTGTCTAGATTATTGACAACCCGAATCACGGCATCAGTAAAAGGCTCCCATATCTGCCCAGCATGACCATTGGCCTGCCCAGCAGGAACAGTCAAGCAAGTATTGAGAAGTAAGACTCCCTGCTCAGCCCAAGACGTCAAATCATGTGATTTCTTAACGCCGATATCATCTGACAATTCTTTTAAAATATTTTGCAAGGACGGTGGCCCTGGAATAGCATCGGGTACAGAAAAACTCAAGCCCTGCGCCTGACCTGGCCCGTGATAGGGGTCTTGCCCTAGAATCACCACCTTCACTTCTTCAAGCGGTGTAGTCAAGAGAGCCTGAAAAACTTTTTCCTTAGGTGGATAGACAGTTCCCTGAGCATAGACCTGTTCCATAAATTGATTGATTCTCCCGAAATAACCTTCAGGTAATTGCTCCTTAATCAAAGCATGCCATGATGAGTGTTGCATCGCCGACTCCTTCGTTTTTACTGCCTCTATTATAGCAAAAAGTGGCTATTGAAACCACTTTTTACAGTTCTTATATATACTGTTATTGACCCTATTATTTGACATGAGCATTCACAGTATCAATCAGCCATTAAAAACTTTTCGATTGTTTCAATAGCATAGGAAAGTTGATTATTTACAGACATCATCCGTTCAAAATTAGCGTCCATATAGTAGAGCTCAGATAAGCCACCCCTAGGAAGAAAGAGTGAATAGTGGATATTCATCTTCTCTCGAGTACTTAACTCTATATGATTGCTTATGATATACTTTAACTCTTTTAACGAATTTACTTGAGCAACCACACCTTTTAACTGATACTGCTCGATGAGGTTTAGTAAATTGTCAATCTCTTCAATGACTTTAGTTTCCATATCATCCCCTCTTAGGAAAAGCACTACATAGCATCTAAACAATCCAGCAAGTTTTGGTAAGAATGAACTTCATAAGTTGGCTGGGCTTGTGTGTGATTTTCGAGGTGATAGGGATTGTACCAGATAGTATCAATTCCAGCATTATTACCACCTTGAATGTCGGCGGTTAGAGAATCTCCGATCATCAGCGTCTTTTCTTTACTAAATCCTGCAATCTGCTGACCGATTTTTTCATAGAATAGTGCATCAGGCTTTTGCGTCTGCAACTGTTCAGAGATAAAGACTTGGTTGAAATAGGGAGCCAGACCAGATTGAGCCAAACGCCCTGTCTGGATGGCAGTAATCCCATTTGTCGCAGCATACAAATCATAATCACGCTCGATGAGGCTGTCCAAGAATTCATGAGCGCCCGAAAGAGTTTGTCCCTGCTGGGCTAAGTAAAATTGATAACGCTGGGCAAGTAACCTCCCGTCTTTTTCCTGTCCAAAATGAGCAAATAAACGAGAAAAGCGCGTGTTAACCAGTTCTTGTTTACTGATTTTCTTTTGCTCCAAGTCCTTCCAGAGAGACTTGTTCATAGGAACATAATAGTCTTTATAGGCTTGAATGTCCGCAACTCCTTCTTCCTTTAGAAGTTGCGTCAAAGCCACATCCTCAGCAGCATCAAAATCAAGTAAGGTGTGGTCGAGGTCGAAGAGTAGAAATTTGTAGGGCAATTTGAGAGTTTTCCTTTCTAAGATAAACAACTTTTACTTCATTCGGTTGTTTAATGTAAAAAATTAAACGTGGTAAAGTATAACAAAAATAATAGTTCCAATTGATTAACTAACTCATACTATTCTAGTCAAGTTTATTGTAGAAAAAACTTCTATAAATTCGAGCAATAGTCAAAATAAATACAGAAACTACCCCTATAATAGTTAAAACTGATTTCCCCACACCTGTATCATCATTTATTATGTAAGTGTGAAATAAAGGTGCTAGACCTAGCAAAACATATAAGATGTAGAAAACTAATTTTATCTCACCAATACCAGTAATAAAATGTTTCATTTAAATATTCTCCTTTTAATTGAATATGATTAGGACATAATACTAACAAATAATCGTCAACTGCGTTTACAGCACTTTGTTACCTAGAAAAGGTATCCTTTCTCTACCTGATTTGATTTTAAAGAGAACTAAGATTTAACCATCTTTATCTCACTTCTTATTTTTTAATAATTCATACTCTTTTTCATTGAGTTTATTGCCATACAAATTGATACTATTTTATTCTTCACAGAGTATATAGGTAGCGATACTATCGAATAGAGAAACGCTAAAAAAATAAGCAAGAAATACTCTGTGCTGCTCATTAGCGGCCCCTTAATGATAAAAATAGATAGGTACCCCACACGATGATAAGCGCTTTACGAATTGACTCTAGATTACTCATCTACCTACTCTTAATATGTAAAGAGAATCTATTTTTAGCTCACATTCTCTTTCCAACAAGTCATAAACGTTTCATGATATTTCCTTCTTTTACATTAGGTAAAGTTGAAATACATTTTTGCAAGTGAAAATATTATTATTTGGAAACCCAAAATATCTATCCCTCTTCTAGAGCTAAACCAAGTCAGATTAAAGATACAAATATAATGGTAGGGCTTTCTTTTACTTTAGACTACCATAAAACAAGGAATCTTTCAACAAAATTCATTGGTAAACTACTATCCTATACAATTGACAGCTCAAATCTTTCAGAATAGAACAATCCTAACTATCGAATACTCTGTTCTCATAAATATCTATGTAATTCTAAACCTAGAATTCCTATAAACTAAATGTTTTCGCACTATTCTAAGCCATTGATTGCCTTAAATTTTAATTTTTGAAGGATTCTAAAGCTAGAATAGTCCCATTACAATCAGTTTTGATTGATTCACAATTTAGAAACACTATAGCTTTACTCCTGTTAAAATAAAAAGGAACTGCATAAAGCAATCCCTTTCTGATTTCGAAATTATTTACTTAAAATTTGATAGTTGAGATAATCAATAGCCCACCTATAAAAAGAGTTATAGTAAAATTTCTTATTTATTGATTTCAAGCTCCGACAACTGTGTTTGAATAACTGACAGTTCTGCACCAGCCTGAAGAAGAGCAGCTGCAGTATAGGTACCTTCTACAATTGGAACCCTGTTGATGATAATACTTTTATCACTGAAATCAACCACCATTTCTAAGTTCATTTTAGCAGAACCTAGGTCAAAAAAAGCTAATAAAGTATCTGCTGGATTTTCGGAAACAACCCTATCTACTTGATCAAAACTTGTTCCAATTTCTCCATCTTCGGTTCCTCCTACATAAGTAATCGGAACATCTTTAGCTACTTCACTAATCAGTTCAACAACACCTTCTGCAATGTGTTTGGAATGTGAAACGATAACAAGACCAACACTTCCCATTAAACCACCCCAGTTTCTAAAAGAGCAGTAAAGAGTAATCCTGATGAGAATGATCCAGGATCAATATGTCCAAGAGAACGTTCTCCTACATAAGATGCCCTTCCTTTAGTTGCAAGTAAATCTTTGGTAGCATTCACTACCTTATCAATAACCTCTTGAGTCAATTGGCCAGCAGATAAGGCAGCAATAACAGGAGTCCAAACATCAACCATTGTCTTTTCTCCAACTTCTGCTTTCCCACGTTTGACAATCATATCCAAACCGCTTTGTAAGATTTCCTCTATTTTCGAATTTGAATCAGCCTTGGCCATGCCCATAAAAGCAGAGCCATACAAGGGACCAGAAGCACCGCCTACCTTGCTCAGTAATTGCATTGAGACAAGTTTAAACACATCACTGCTTGTTTCAAATTGCTTTCCTTCTAAGTTTTCCATAACTGCAGCCATTCCACGCGCCATATTTCCACCGTGATCTCCATCTCCTATAGGGGTGTCTAGCTCACTAAGGTAATCTTTCTTTTCTTGAATATTATCATTAAAAAGCTTCATCCATTCAAGAGCTTGTTCAACATTCATTTGACATTTCCTCCTTGAGTTTTACCAAGCTGGTGTAGTAACAGGTGCTTTTAGAGCATCCAACCACTCATCATCTGTCAATCTAATCAATGTTAATGACAAACCAGCCATATCGATTGAAGTCATGTAGTTTCCAATTTTCTTAAATGCCAACTGAACACTTTTTTCATGGAGCAATTTAGCTACATCATTTGCAAATACATATTGTTCCATAAGTGGTGTGCTTCCTAAACCATTAATGAGAAGGCCATAGCGTTCGCCTGATTTAAGTTGGAAACCTTCAGATAATTTTTCAACCAATTCTGATGCCAATTCTGCAGAAGATTGCATTTTCTCTTTTTTATACCCTGGCTCACCGTGAATACCAACTCCATATTCAAATTCATCGTCTTCTAGAACAAATCCTGGTTTGCCAACTTCAGGGACAGTTGCTCCAGATAAGGCAAGACCAATTGTTTTAATTTCTAATACAAGTTTATCTGCCAAATCCTTCATTTCAGCTAATGATTTACCAGAACGAGCTGCATCACCCAAAATTTTATGGACTAAAATAGTACCTGCAACACCTCGACGACCTTGGGTATAGAGACTATTTTCAACAGCAATATCATCATCAACAACAACGCTTGCTACATCAATACCTTCCATTTCAGCAAGTTCTTGTGCAATTTCAAAGTTCATAATGTCACCAGAATAGTTCTTGATAACCATAAAAACTCCAGCGCCTTCATCAGCTGACTTAATGGCCTCTAAAATTTGGTCTGGAGTAGGTGAGGTAAAGACAGCTCCACAAATAGCAGCAGACAACATGCCTTCTCCTACAAATCCAGCATGACTTGGTTCATGTCCGGAGCCTCCACCAGAAATGAGTCCAACTTTTCCTGTCTTTTCTGCCTTTCTAACAATGACATCAAAGCCATCTAAGCGTTCAACCAAGTCACTATGCATGAATGACAACCCCTGCAACATTTCATCAACAACCTGTGTCGGTTCATTTATAATTTTTTTCATGAGAAACTCCTTTCGGCATGTATCTTTGTTTTCGCTTTCATTATATATTTTTTATTGCTGGATGATAAGGGACAGATTCTATTATTTGTCCCATTTTAAACCCGTTTAAAACATTTTTTTGGTAAAATGAAGTAAGTAAAAGAAAGGCTTCCTATGGCATCATCACTTATTACAAAAAAACGGATTGCCAAGGCATTTAGAGACCTATTACCTACTAGAGAATTTGACAAAATCTCCATTGTAGATATCATGGAATCAGCTGGCATTCGTAGACAGACCTTTTACAATCACTTTCTTGACAAATATGAACTGCTAGACTGGATATTTGAAAATGACTTAACCGAGTATATCACCAATAACTTGGACTTCATTTCGGGCCAAAAACTATTACAAGAATTATTTTTTTATTTCGAACAAGAGCGTGACTTTTATATTCAACTTTTTGATATTCAAGGGCAAAATAACTTTTATGACCACTTTATCAGCTACTGTCGCTTGCTTGTATCAAAAATTTTAAGAGAATACGGTCAGATTAATATCGATTCATCTGCTTATACTTGTTTTTTGTTAGACTACCATTCACATGCTCTAGCAGAAATCGTGAAAGCTTACGTCAATAAAAAAAGTCCAGTTCCACAACCAGACTTTTTAATCATGACGATTATTGGAAAGAGACCACAATGACATTTATTTCAAATCATAAACAAAAAATTATTTCAAGTTACATTTCGGCAACTGTTAGCAGTCATCCTGAATTAGAAAAACACCCTACCTTACCATTAGTCTATCAAAAAAATCGCAATCCTCATCAGGTTCCAATATTGTCTGGTGGAGGTTCAGGTCACGAACCTGCTCATATTGGATATGTGGGAGAAGGGATGCTTACCGCTGCTATCTATGGCCAATTATTTACTCCTCCTACAAGAACTGAAATCTTAGAATCCATTCGTTTTTTAAACAATGGTCACGGTGTCTTCATCATTGTAAAAAATTTCGAAGCAGACATCAAAGAATTTAGCTCGGCCATTAACACTGCTAGAAAAGAAGGAATTAAAGTCGGCTATAGTCTAGCACACGACGATATTTCAATTGAACCTCACAATAGATTTCAAATTAGAGGAAGAGGGCTTGCAGGGACAATCTTACTGCATAAAATCCTAGGATTTGCAGCTCAAAATGGTACCGACATAGAACAACTAACCGATTTAGGTCATGAACTTGCTCCCGAAATCGCAACGATTGGCTTTGCAACGAAATCCGCTAGTCTACCCCAAACCACCCTTCCACTATTTAGCTTGAAAGAAGGAAATATTTCTTATGGCATTGGGATACACGGTGAAGAAGGTTATCGTATCGTCCCATTTCAATCTTCGGAAATCCTTGCAAATGAAATTATAAGCAAATTAAGATTGCACTATCATTGGAAAAATGGGGATCAATTTATATTGCTTGTAAATAATCTAGGCACTACTACCAACCTAGAAATGGGCATATTTATCAATGATCTCCTTCAACTCTTAGAAATTGAAGGAGTCACTATTACCTTTATAAAATCAGGAACATTTATGACCAGTTTGGATATGGCAGGTATATCCGTAACTCTTTGCCCTGTAAAAAATAAGCAATGGCTAGAAGCCCTCAATGCTCCAACGACAGCTTTTGCATGGTAATTTGCTTGTATAACTCAATAGGGCTACATCATTTGATAGCCCTTTGCTTTTATCTTACGTTTAAAAGAACTGATTCTTGCCATTTAAAAACAGTTCATCTATACCTTGCAATTTTTCTGATGAGCTTTGAGTTTTTTGATAGCCCAATCATAGTGACTGGGGGTGCTACTGACAAAGTAGGAGCCTAGACTTGTTCCTCCCGTCCACTTATAGACACCTTTTGTGAACAATTCGTCATTGCTGAAGCCTTCCATCAACTCTAAAACCTCTTTATGAGATTGATTGAGGAGTTTGGTCGCTTCTTCTAAAGACGTTTTCTGGTGCTTCTTCCAAATAGCGACATTCATTTCCCCATAAGTTTTCCAATTATAAGGCTCAGGGAGAAAAGGTCTTTCATGATCCTTTTGATTGGAATGTATCCAGGTCAAAAGTAACTGATGCCATTCATAGAGATGGATCAGGACATCTCGTAGATTTTTATCTCTTTTCCAGTGAGCTTCTTTTTTCTTTTGGTCTTTTGAAAAATCAAAAGGAGTCTGTAGCTCCTCTTCACTTAACTGAGAAATTAGGAGATTAAGTTTTTCATAGTTTTCTTTAGAGGCTAACACTAGCTCCTCTTTTGTTTTTGGTCTAGGCATAGGAGTTCTCCCTTCATTTTCAACTAGAATAAGCTATTTTCTTACTTCATTATACCATAATCAAAAAGCAGTTCTTCATTTTACAAAAAACTGCTTTTACTGACTAGTTATTTTATGCTTATAGTCACTAGTTTACATATAAATCTCTAAAGCGACCGTCCACTTCTGCTATCTGATAGAGCAAGCGGGATAGTTCTTGGTAGTCTTCTTTTAAACATGAAAGGTGGGCTTGACCAAATAGAGTAGCCAATTCCTCTTTTAATCTTGCCCCTTCTGGATCATGAACTTTTAAGAACTTACTGATATAGAGATTTCGAACAGCAGCAAGTTTAAAGCTGAAGTACTGATGCAATTGTTTTTGCTCCGTATTTAAGCCGTTTTCAGCAACTGCTTTTGCATAGCATTCCAAAACACCGTTTTGACCATTCAGATATCGATTCTTCATAATCCTTGCTGTTTCTTGATAGATTTCAGTCTGACTAGGACTCTTGACCTTCTTAAAATTTCCCCACATGGAGTAGGCTCCACGCTTATAGTCAATAGCCTCTGCCTTCCAGGCTTCTAGTATGTCATTAAAAGCAACCTTCATACAGGCAAAACCAGCTGGATCATGCAAATAAAGGTACTGCCCATCAATACCATACACGGTTACAAAATGATCCACACCATAAAGGATTGTGTGATTGGGGTTGTAGGTCAGATGGCCCATATCAAGAGGTCCCAGTACGACAGGTCCATTAGTCAGAAAGGTTTCCAACTTTCTTTTTATCTCTTCCAAATCTACTTCCGCTCCATCCTTTAGATAGAAGTCCTCATAGTCAAATCCAAGTATTTTTAAAGAATGAGAGATAGAAAGATCTGGCATTCCGTTATCAAAGAATACTAGAGGGTGCTGGTCATCTTTCTTTACGATACTAGCGCCATTTCCCATCACCATGATTGCCTCTAAAAACTCTGCTTTAAAGTCATAACCATAGCTATCCAATGCCATTGCCAATGAATAGCTATAGCAAAGTGATACATCTCCAAAATACATCTGCATATTCTTGCCTCCTTATCTTCTATGGGACTATTATACCGAGAAAACTATTCGCATGCCCCATAAAATCCAAACAAAAAATATGGGTATTTGTGATCTATAGTCATGAACTTCAACAAGAAAACTGGCTGTTTCTCTCAACAACCAGTTTTCAATTTTTAAGCTAATTTTTAACTGTTTTTCTTATGAAAGAAAAGCGAGGCGATAGCCAAAATACCAAAGGCTAGGCCAACATACCAGTAGGGTTGATCTAAGGTCGTTGAACGACCTGATAGATTGACAATTCCTCGAAAGAGCATTCCAGCTGTTAGGACTGCAACTGCCGAGTTCCACAAGTTTAGGCTGAATCGTCCTAAGTGTGGCATGATTTTCAACAATAATGCTAGAACGATGCCCCCTACTAGAGGGACTGCAAAGAGATAGTGCATATGAAGCGAGGTCTCCCCAAAACTAAGGGATTCGTAGATACGGCTAAATGCAAAGAAGAAAATAGTGAGAAGACTATAGCTAACGAGTGTCTTTTTGAGGCGTTTGTTTTTGTTTTTAGTAACCGATGTAGACAATATCACTCACCGCCCTTTCTGATATCTTGCTTCCACCCGTGGTCGGTTTATTGATTACCTGACCGTTAAAGTAGAGAGTTGAGGATCCACCACCATCAAGGTTATAGGCCGTCTTCACTCCGTAAGATTTCATCACTTCTGCCATCTGGTAAAGAGACAAGCCCTTGCTTTCAGAGGTACGACCATCCGAAACGATGATGATGTAGTGATTTTCATCGATAATCCCGATAGCTGTACGAGGATTCGATGACATGGCCTGACCGACTTCTGTATTGGTATCAACAGATATTTCTCCATTCTCAACTAGAGACGGACCAAATGCCAGTAGATTGACGACACCGTCCTGAACCAACTGATTGGCTGAAACTTGGTCCTCGTAGATGATTTTAAAGGAGCCGTCCTTGTAAATGGCAAGGTCACCGTTACTAGCATCTTCACGTACACTGTCCCGATAGACAACTCCATTACGTATAACATAACCAGAACTATTGGCTCCATAGTAGTCACCGTTGACAGCTAGAATAGCATTGTTTTCAGCAGCCGTTACAGAGGTTTTAGCTGTGACGTTGGTTCCATAGGAGTTTTGAGCTAGAGCTGTTTTGAGATAATCCGATGAACTGAGGGTTATATCTGCCACATAGACTTGCGTTTCATTGACAGTCTTTTCAGTGAGTGTGACACTGATATTTCCATCTGAATAGCTAGTATCCGTCACTTGAGCATTTTTTGCTGCCTGACTTGCTGCTGCGGTGTTAGAGGTTGAGCCGGTATTAGATACAGTGGAAATCGTTTCAGCGAGTACAAAGGTCTTCAACATCGAATAGGTAAAGGAGCTTGTCAGGAGCAAGCCCAAGACCGAGGCGTATAGATAGGGTTTCTTTAAAACTTTCATAATGGGCTACAAGTCCTTTCTTTGAAAATAAAGCGAGTTTGAACTGTCCAAGAGAGAATAAAGAGCATGATTCCGACAAGAATCTTCGCAATCAGCAAATTGACTCCAAAACCTGAATTAAAGAGACGAATCAGGATGGTGTCTAAGATAAAGAGACCAACTGCTAATCCAAAATAACCTGATCCTGTTTTAAAACTGCTCGCCTTGTTCTTAAAGACCAATTTTTTGTTGGTAGAAAAGTTAAAGATGGAGCTAGTCACACGTGCCAAACCATTTGAGAGAAGAACACGCAAACCTGTCGGAATAAAGCTCAAGCATAGAATAGAGAGAGCGTAGACCACATAATCTACGATAAAACTACTAAAAGACGAGAGCGCAAACTTTAAAATATTTTTATAAATCATCAATCCATCTCGAATAGGCCGGAAGTGAGAAGCCTCATTGTCGTTGATATAGACTGTTTCAATCGGAACTTCTAAGATTGGGTAGACTTGACTTGCTTCGAGGAGCATGTTCATCTCGTATTCATACCGTTGTCCTTCTACCTTGAGCATAAAAGGGATCATATCCGTTGAAAAGGCACGTAATCCTGTCTGTGTATCGGATACAGCGACACCCGTTTGCAGTTTAAACAAGATACGAGTCAAGCTATTTCCAAAGCGACTACGCAAGGGAACCTTGCCAGTAAAGGCACGGACACCAAGGACAAGTGTATTAGGATTTTCATTTGATTTGGTCAAGCTGCGAAATATGTCCCAGATCCTGTGCTGTCCATCTGCGTCTGCTGTAACCACAGTCCCTGGCTTATTGAGAGACTGAATGTGCTCAAAAGCTGTTTTCAGAGCTTGACCTTTTCCTTGATTGACCTGGTGGTGAAGCACCGTCGCAAAATCCTTCGCTCGAGCAAAAATGTCTTGGCATTCTGCCGAACTTCCATCATCAATGACAATGATGTAAAAATCGCTCTTATTGTGAATCTTTTCAATCAATTTGATGAGATTGTAGTCAGGTTCGTAAGCTGGAATAACTAGATAGTTCATATTTACACCTCTTTCTTTGATGATTGGAAAAGTATACAAGTAAATGCTTAAAAATTGCTTATACTTAAATTTAAGTAAAATCAAATTTATTGTTCTTCTCATAAATTCGTGCAATCAAAGAAAGAAAAACTCTGTAAAAGCTATCTTCTACAGAGTTCGATTTGCATCTTTATAAAAAGTAAGAAAATGTTCTAGTTCTTAATCACTGGTATCCAGAGTTCCATTTGATAGTCAGGTGACGACATGTCTCCTTCAGTATAGACTTCAAAGTCTGGCGCTCCTGAGTGGAGATAGCCTGTTTCAGGGAAAAAGACCTCCAAGACATATTTCCAAGCATTGTGAATGCTAGCTGGTATAGGACCTTTGACTGGGACGATAGCATATTCAGCGGCTGGGACATCTTTGATGGACAGACCTAGTTCTTCTGCTTTAGCTTTATCCGTCACATCATAAGCAGCCATATAGTTGATGATTTCACCTTCTTTGACATCCGAACAGATGCCGAAGGATTGGCCACTGCCTAGACTCTCTAGGCTTTCCAAGCTGTGATTGTTATAGAGATTCTCCCAAGCAGACGGGCATTTGCTATTGTCAATAGCTTCCAATAGGACACCTGCAACGGTAAATGCAGGCTTCTTTTGAATCTTGATATCCATGTTCTTTCCTCCTGTAATCTTTAAGGATAATTGAAGTCTAGGAAAAACCCGATAAGGTTTTCCATTTCGAACTTCTGAGGGGGTCGCACCATGGAATTTCTTGAAGGCTGCGCTGAAGGCGTCAGCAGACTCATAGCCGTATTTCAGTGCTATGTCAATGACTTTCTCAGAGCCTTCCCGCAAGTCTGTCACAGCTTCTGATAGCCTGCGATTGCGCAAGTATTCTGCTAATGTCATATCTGCCAAGATAGAAAATAGCCTGCTAAAGAGAGGGTAAGAATAGCCCGATAGCTGCTGAAATCTTTTCATATCCACTTCTCCAGTCAGTTGCTGCTCCAAATAATCCATAGTTTGATTGAATTGATGCATCATATTCTTCTTTTCTTACCTCCACAAGATACAAAGGTTGTTAAAAGCAAGGTGAAAATAGGAAAATTAACGCTGGTTCTTCTGATTCTAGGTAATTTTTTCTTTTTCACATAGCTTTTAGTCCGTGTTCAATTCTATCTATATTCTAACAAATACAAGATACTTCCACCCTAGAATCTTTGGACAAGATTTAAAGGTGTAAATTCTATAACTTATCTTTTAATTTCTCAACAAAGAGATATGCTGCTGGACAGGTCAAGGTATTCTTAATCGTCAAATGATTAATTTGATGGATTTTTTTACGATCTGTATGGGGGAATTCACGACAGGCCTTGGGACGAACGTCATAGATGGAGCAGAGATTATCTCCTCCTAGAAAGGGGCAAGGCATGGATTTGAAAACCTTGTCCCCATCTTCATCCACCTGTAAAAACTCTGCTTCAAAGGCTGGTAATTTCATCTTAAAGTACTTAGCGATACGGGTGATATCTGCTTCTTTAAAGTCGGGCCCCAAAGTCTTGCAACAGTTGGCACAGGCAGTACAATCTATCTCAGCAAAAACTTCTTGGTGAATCTGCTGTGCAATCTTATCTAGATTCTTTGGTGGCTTTTTCTTTAGATTAGCTAAAACTTTACGATGCTCCTTCTGCTTTTGCAGTGCTAGTTGGTGGTAATACTCAATATCAATCTCTTTAGACATAATTTCTTCCTAATACAAGTGTTTTTGTCTATTATACCATAAACTCTGCCCCTTTCTTATCCCCTTGAACAGAAAAAAACCCTTCGGATAAAATCCGAGGGGCTAGAAACGTTGTTAAATCAACGATTATTTTTTAAGGTTGTAGAATGATTTCAATCCACGGTATTCAGCTACTTCACCAAGTTGATCTTCGATACGAAGCAATTGGTTGTATTTAGCGATACGGTCTGTACGTGAAAGTGAACCAGTCTTGATTTGTCCTGCGTTTGTTGCAACTGCGATGTCAGCAATTGTTGAATCTTCAGTTTCACCTGAACGGTGTGATACAACGGCAGTGTAACCAGCTTCTTTCGCCATTTCGATAGCGTCAAATGTTTCAGTAAGTGTACCAATTTGGTTAACTTTGATAAGGATTGAGTTAGCAGCACCTTCTGCAATACCTTTTTCAAGGTAAGAAGTGTTTGTTACGAAGAAGTCGTCACCAACCAATTGAACTTTACCACCAAGACGTTCAGTAAGAGCTTTCCAACCGTCCCAGTCGTTTTCATCCATACCATCTTCGATAGTGATGATTGGGTATTTGTTTACCAATTCTTCAAGGTAGTCGATTTGTTCTGCAGCAGTACGTACAGCGGCACCTTCACCTTCGAATTTAGTGTAGTCGTAAACTTTACGTTCTTTATCGTAGAATTCTGATGAAGCACAGTCAAATCCGATAAATACGTCTTTACCAGGAACATAACCAGCAGCTTCGATAGCAGCAAGGATAGTTTCAACACCGTCTTCAGTTCCTTCGAAACGAGGAGCGAATCCACCTTCGTCACCTACGGCTGTTTCCAAACCACGTGATTTAAGGATTTTCTTAAGTGCGTGGAAGATTTCAGCACCCCAACGAAGAGCTTCTTTGAATGATGGTGCACCAGCAGGTACAATCATGAATTCTTGGAAAGCGATTGGAGCGTCAGAGTGAGAACCACCGTTGATGATGTTCATCATTGGAGTTGGAAGAACTTTAGTGTTGAATCCACCAAGGTAGCTGTAAAGTGGGATTTCAAGGTAGTCAGCAGCAGCACGAGCTACAGCGATAGACACACCAAGAATTGCGTTTGCACCCAATTTACCTTTGTTAGGAGTACCGTCAAGTGCGATCATAGCACGGTCGATAGCTTGTTGGTCACGTACATCGTAGCCGATGATTGCTTCAGCAATGATGTTGTTTACGTTGTCAACAGCTTTTTGTGTACCAAGACCACCGTAACGAGATTTGTCACCGTCGCGAAGTTCAACTGCTTCGTGTTCACCAGTAGAAGCTCCTGATGGAACCATACCACGTCCGAAAGCACCTGATTCAGTATAAACTTCTACTTCAAGTGTTGGGTTACCGCGTGAGTCTAGGACTTCGCGAGCGTAAACATCAGTAATAATTGACATTTTTTACTCTCCTTTGAGTTAAATTTTTTACACCTCTATGATACCTTAAAAATAAGCGTTTTTCAAGAAAAAACGTTATCTTTGTGCAAATTTTCCTTAACTTTATAAAGTAATCGCTTTCACGACTTCCTATTTATCCACTTAAAATTATCAACTTGTTTGAATATGAAATCGTTATAACCTTTATTAATATTAATCAAAATAATAATTCATTTATGTCGATTAAACAAGTTCTACCTTTAATTTTACAAGTAATTTAAAATATATGTCACAAGTGTTAGTATTTTACAATTCCATATCAAATACTTTATTCACTTTAAAAATTGAGTTAAATTTGATACTATACTATAAGAAAAATATTAAGGAGACTAATAATGAAGAAGAAATTCTTATTAATTGCTTTATTTATATCAGTTATTTTACTTACTGCCTGTGCTAATAATAATAGTAAGGTTGTAGAGAAAAACAGTGATGGTACTTCAACTATTACTTATACTGATGGTAGTGTAATTGGGACAAACGGTAAAGATTTTACATTTTTACAAGAAGACGGTTCATCAATTATTTATCTTGACAACGACAAGACCTATCAGTACCATGGTACTGACGGTAGTTTTGTCTCAAAAGATAGTGGTGGCTCTTATACCATTCAACTTCCTTCTGATGACAATGTCATCCTCTATGCAAATGGTTCATATTTAATTAATAACGCAGATGGGAGTTCTGAAACAGGTTCAAGCAAAGAAGAACTTAATAAATACTTGATTTCTAAAAATTTCACTGTATTTTCTGATCTTGATAAAAAAGTTGCAGACATTGTAGATTACGTAAAGAAAAATAACTAGATCATCTTATCTCTTTCATATTTTGAAGGAGATTTTATTTTGGAATTCAACTTGAATTATGGTAAAATCAAACTATGACAGATTTATCAAAACAACTACTAGAAAAAGCTCATGGTGGGCCGAAATTAAACCCTGACGAACAACGCCGCTATCTCGGCACTTTTGAGGAAAGAGTTCTTGGCTACGCTGATATTAATACTGCCAATAGTCCTGAATTAGAACATGGATTTTTCTCTATTTTAGAGGTTTTTCAAGAAAAGGTAGAGGCACTTTTTGTGAAGATTTCACCAAATATCGAGTTTGACAAACAGGTCTTTTACTTAAAACAAGCAAAGGAAACCAACTGTCAGGCGACTATTGTTTCAGACGATCATATCACCTCTCCTTTCGGTCTTGTCATTCATACAAATGAACCTGTTCAAGTAGACGAAAAGGACCTTAGACTTGCATTTTCAAGTCTTTGGGAGGAGAAAAAGGTAGAGGCCCCTAGAAAATCCATCTGGAAGAAATGGTTTGGTTAATGATTTCTCATATTTAATAAACGACCAATATTAGTAGCTGTGTGCTCCAAATAGAGGCTTGCTTTTTTCAGACTCTCTTCCAAAGGTTCACTTTTCTCTAAAATAGAAAAGGCTGCTTGTATATTTTCGAATGGTAGGGAAGGTAAATCCTCGGAAAGACTACCACAAATAGCGATAACTGGAACTCCTTCAGGAGTTCTTTTTGCTACACCGATAGGAGCTTTTCCAACAAAGCTTTGACTGTCCAGTCTACCTTCTCCAACGATAACCAAGTCGGCCCCTGCAACCTTCTTGTCAAAGTCAATCAAATCTAAGCAAGTGTCAATCCCAGATACGATAGTGGCCTCAGCAAAGGCACAGAGCCCAGCCGCAATCCCACCGCCGGCTCCTGCTCCTTTAAGAGAGAGGGTTGATGGTGAAAATTTTTCATAGAACCGCTGGATAGCCAAATCTACTGTCTCAAACAATGCAGGATCCAAGCCCTTTTGTTTTCCAAATGTATAGGTCGCTCCTTGATGACCACATAGAGGGCTCACGACATCTGCTAAAATGCGGATTTTCACATCTTCAGGAATCCTATACAACTCACTGTCTGAAACTGACTTGAACTCAAGCAAAGTCTGACCACAAGCTGGCAATTCTTTTCCATTCTTATCATAAAAGTGATAACCCAAAGCAGCTGCAATGCCAATTCCACCATCATTACTTGCCGTACCACCTACACCGATATAGATTTCTTTCATTCCAAGATCAATGAGATGGCGAATCAACTCTCCGATACCTCTGGTTTGGATGTGAAGAGGGTTTCGTTTCTCCCGCGGAATCTTTCCAAGACCAACCAAGTCAGCAACTTCAAAGAGCGCTATTTGATCTTTATAAAAGTAGTGCATGGCTTCTTTTAGGCCAAAAGGTCCTGTCACTTGGAACCATTTTTCTTCTAGTTCAAGAGAATGTCGAATAGCATCTACAGTTCCTTCCCCACCATCACCTACAGGGCAAAGCAGACATTCTACATCTGCTATTGACTGTTCAAAACCCCTTTTTATAGCTTTGGCGACCTCTTCTGCCGTCAAACTTTCTTTAAAAGAATCAGGTGCGATTACAATTTTCATAGTTCCCTCTCATTCTAAGAAATCAATCAAAGGTAGAACTTCTAAAAGATCTCTCGTATCTACATGACAAGCTATCTCTGCTTTTACGACATCTTTGGCACAAAAGGCTATTCCATGACCTGCTGACTTTAACATCAAGAGGTCATTAGCCCCATCACCGATGGCAATCGTTCTTTCTTTGGGAAGTTCTAATTTCTTTCTCCATTTCTCAAGAGTAGCTTTTTTTACTTGACCTGTCACAATTTCACCAACTAATTTTCCAGTTAAAAAACCGTCTTTGATTTCCAACTGGTTGGCAGAGAAATAGGAGATACCAAGGGATTCTGCTAATCTCTCAACTATTGGTGCAAATCCACCAGACACTAGACCGACTAGAATGCCCTTCTTTTGAAGTATGGAGATAAATTCTTGAGCATTCTTGGACAGATGGATGGATTTGAAGACAGTATCAAAAACCGAGACCGGAAGACCTTTTAACAAAGTCACTCTCGCTCGTAAGCTTGTTTCAAAGTCCAGTTCGCCTCGCATTGCTTGGCTTGTAATCTGCGATATTTCTTCTTCGCAACCTGCTTCTTTTCCTAAAAGATCAATCACTTCTTCTGCTATCAGGGTGCCGTCAACATCCATGACACACAAGCCTTTTACTTGAGACATAAACTTTCCTTTCTAAACAGTCCAAAAATCGTATGAAAGAATCATACGATTTTATCTATTAGTTGACTAAACTATGGTACAAGTCAAGGTAAGATTTGCAGGCTGTATCCCATGAAAAATCACATTCCATAGCTTTTTTTTGTAGATTTCTCCAAACGTCCGGCTGGTACTTATAAACATCCAAGGCTGTTTGGAAACTCCAGTTAAGCCAGTATGGTGTTAAATTATCAAAGCTAAATCCAGTTCCAGTTCCTTCGATCGGATTGAAGGATTGAACTGTATCACGCAAACCACCAACCTCATGAACCAATGGTAGAGTTCCATAGCGCATCGCCATCATTTGAGACAAGCCGCATGGTTCAAAACGACTTGGCATGAGGAAGAGATCACAAGCTGCGTAGATTTCTTGAGCAAGTTTGACATCAAAAGTGATATTTGCTGATAGCTTGTCTGGATAGACTTGAGCAAACCAAGAGAAGGAATGTTCAAAAGCTGGGTCACCTGTTCCTAAAAGGACTATTTGAACGTCCTCCTGTAAGAAACGATGCAAGCTTTCTACAACAACATCAAAACCTTTTTGGCGTGTCAAACGAGAGACAATCCCAACTAGAGGAACATCTGCTCGCACAGGTAGACCAACTCTCTCTTGCAATTTTGCTTTGTTTTGCGCTTTTCCAGACAAATCTTCCTTATCAAAATGATAGTCTAAAAGTGGGTCTGTTTGAGGATTATAGAGATCTGCGTCAATACCATTGACAATACCTGAAACCTTACCTGACTCCATGCGAAGAATCTGATCCAAACCACAACCGAACTGACTGGTCATAATCTCATGCGCATAGCTAGGAGATACGGTTGATACACGATCTGCGTAGAGAATCCCTGCTTTCATCCAGTTAAGACAATCATTCCAGCGAAGAGTGCCATCAGCATAGCGTTCAAACCCAACACCAAACAAATCCCACAACATTCCTTCAGAAAATTGACCTTGGAATTCCAAATTGTGAATGGTTAAAACGGTTCTGATTCCTTGATATGCCTGAATCCAATGGTACTTTTCTTTTAACAAAAAGGGAATCATGGCTGTGTGGTAGTCATGAACATGGAGAAGGTCAGGGATAAAGCCGATGCGCTCCATGGCTTCAAGAGCAGCCAGTTGGAAAAAGGCAAAGCGTTCACCATCGTCAAAATCACCGTAGACATGACCACGGAAGAAATAATACTGATTATCAATGAAGTAGAAGGTTACACCATTCAAGACCGTTTTCTTAATACCACAGTACTGTCTACGCCATCCTACACTAACTTCAAAGTGGAGAACATCCTCTATCTGGTCTCCGAACTTAGCTTCTACCATATCATAATAAGGCAAGAAAACTGCAACTTCGTGCCCCGCTTTTACAAGTGATTTGGGAAGTGCGCCAATGACATCGCCCAAACCACCTGTTTTTGAAAAGGGTGCTCCTTCTGCCGCTACAAATAAAATTTTCATGAATAAATGTCCTCTGTTACTGTTTCACCCTTCTTCACTACAACTGGATGTTCTGCCGTTCCTCGAATGACAATACCATCCGCAACTTCAACGCCCTTGTCCAAGATAGCATATTCAACTTGGGCACCTTGACCAATCACAACACGAGGGAACAGAACGCTGTTCTTCACAACACTATCTTTGTGAACATAAATGTTACGAGATAGGACTGACTGAACTACCTCACCCTCAATGATACTACCAGAAGCAAACTGAGAAGTACTTACTTTTGAAGTATTCGCATAGTAGGTTGGTTCTTCATTCTTAACTTTTGTATAAATCTTTTGATTTGGTGAGAAAAGAGAGTAGAATTTTTTAGATTCAAGCATATCGATGTTTGCTTGATAATAGGACTGAACAGAATGAATGTTCGCTAAGTAGCCTGTGTATTCGTAAGCAAAAGCTCCTTCTTTTGCAGCTAAATCACGGAGAACATAGCGCAACTTTTCAGGATATTCTTTCTGAGCCTCTTCTTCAAGTCGTTCAATCAACCAAGGAGTATCCACAACAAAGATATCTGTAGACATGTTGAAGAGTTCATCCGTAGATTTATTATCAAAGAGTTTGTGCGAACGAACATGGTCAGTTTCATCAATTTCCAAGATAGCATTCACATCTGAAATGTCTTTCTTCGGAAGTTTCTTATATACAACTGTAATCGGACCTTTCGTTGTATTGTGTAGGTGGAAGACTTGATTCAAGTCAATATTCACCAGCACATCGCAGTTAATCGAAACGGTCTGGTTTGAACCTGAACGTCTCAAGTAGGTAAGAAGTTGTTGGTAATACTCTTTTCCAACTGTACTGCTTTCAACACGAGTATTGTAAATTCCTAGATAGTAGTGACTTAGAAGGGTGGACAAGCCCCACTCACGACCTGAACGGATATGGTCGAATACTGAGCTGATATTATCTTGTTGGAAAATACCAAAGATACTACGAACACCTGCATTTGCAAGACTGGAAAGGGGGAAGTCAATCAAACGGTATTTCCCACCGAAAGGCAAGCTAGCTACCGGACGGTGTTCTGTTAACGTTGACATATCATGAAAACCAACCGTGTTTCCCAAAATGGCTGAATATTTATCAATCTTCATCTGTTGCTACCCCCACTACTTCATTGTATCCTACTACTTGTACTTCATCCGTTCCGTCAATTTCTACGCCGTCAGCAATAATGGCACCCTCACCGATAATAGCACGGGTAATCTTTGCTCCATGGCCAATAATAGCCCCACTCATGATAACGGAATCAACGACCTCAGCACCTTCACGTACTTGTGCTTCTGTTGAAAGAATCGAACGTTTAACCGTTCCATCTACAAAACATCCATCTACGACCAATGAATCCTCAACATGTGCATGCGCACCAAAGTAGTTTGGTGGTGAGATCAAGTTTCTTGAATAAATTTTCCACTGACGATTGCGACTATCCAAGGCGTTTTCTGGTGAAATGTACTCCATATTGGCTTCCCAAAGTGACTCAATTGTACCAACGTCTTTCCAGTAGCCATTAAATTCATAAGCATAGACACTTTCACCAGACTCGAGATAGTTAGGGATAACGTTCTTCCCAAAGTCTGACATATCCACATTGCTCTTTTCAGCAGCAACAAGCATATTGCGAAGTCGTTTCCAGTCAAAAATATAAATCCCCATAGAAGCCTTTGTAGACTTAGGTTGAGCAGGTTTTTCTTCGAATTCAACGATACGATTATTGGCATCTGTATTCATGATACCAAAACGGCTAGCTTCTTTGAGAGGTACGTCTAGGACAGCTACTGTCAAACTGGCATTGTTATCCTTGTGGGACTGAAGCATATCATCGTAGTCCATCTTGTAGATGTGGTCACCAGAAAGAATCAAAACATACTCAGGATTAACACTGTCGATGTAGTCAATGTTTTGGTAGATAGCGTGACTAGTCCCTTCAAACCAACGGTTTCCTTCGCTGGCTGAATAAGGTTGTAAAATAGAGACACCTGAATTGATACCATCCAATCCCCAGCTAGAACCATTTCCGATATGGTTATTCAAAGCGAGAGGTTGGTACTGCGTAATCACACCAACATTATGGATTCCAGAGTTTGCACAGTTGGAAAGAGCAAAGTCAATGATACGGTAGCGCCCACCGAATTGTACTGCCGGTTTGGCAATGCTTTGAGTGAGTTTTCCGAGACGTGTTCCTTGCCCACCCGCAAGGATCAAAGCTAGCATTTCATTCTTCATTTTCTACTCCTTTATAAAGTCATATGAACGTTAAAATCGAAAGAAGGTCGGAAGTCAAACTTTTTATAAAAATAATAGGAAATCCATTTCTCTTGTGTTTCAAGTCCAATACAAGTACATCCGTTTTTAAAATCTAAAAAATTATAATCAACAGCTCATTATTCTTTTTTCTTAGCTGGTTTCAAACGACGTTTAATCTTCCAGATACTTGCTCCCATGGCAGGCAAGGTAAAGGTCAAAGTCTGCTCATAATCCTTCCATAAACCTTCTTGAGTCTGAACTGTTTGATTGTGCTCTTTCCACACACCTCCCCATTCTTCCAGCTCTGTATTCCAAACTTCTTCGTAAATACCCGCAACAGGTAAACCAATCGTAAAGTCCTTACGTTCAACTGGTGCCATGTTAAAGACACAGACTAACATTTCGTCCTTCTTGCCCTTACGAATAAAGGAAAGGACACTCTGATCTCTATTATCAGCATCGATAATCTCGATACCATCATAACTAGTATCAATTTCCCAAAGACAACGATGCTCTTTATAGAATTGATTTAGTTGTGAAGTGAAATGCTTCATCTTGGCATTCATCGGATCTTCTAGATTAGACCACTCCAACTGCTCCTCAGACTTCCATTCTAGGAATTGCCCGTATTCACTACCCATGAACAAGAGTTTCTTACCTGGATGACAAATTTGATAGGTGTAGAGATTACGTAGACCAGCGAACTGATTGTAGCGATCTCCCCACATCTTATGCATCATACTCTTTTTGCCATGAACCACTTCATCGTGTGAGAAAGGTAGGAGATAGTTTTCATTGAAAACATACATAAAGCTGAAAGTCACAAGATTAAAGTCATACTTACGATAAATCGGATCTTCCTCGTAGAAACGGAGAATGTCGTTCATCCAGCCCATATTCCATTTATAGTCAAAGCCAAGGCCGCCCATTTCTTTCATACCAGTAATCTTTGTCGCTGATGAACTTTCTTCTGCAATCATCATGATATCTGGATGAGCTAACTTAATCACTGTGTTCAAACGTTGAAGGAAATAATAACCTTCATAGTTAAGGTTTCCGCCGTCCTTATTTGGAGTCCAAGGAGCATTATCATAATCTAGATACAGCATATTGCTCACTGCATCGACCCGAATACCATCTAAGTGGTAAAAATCAATCCAAAATTTAATACTTGAAATCAGGAAAGACTGGACCTCATTTTTCCCGAGGTCAAAATTCAGAGCACCCCAACCGTAGTTATGAGCCTTGTTGTGGTCTTGGTATTCAAAAGTTGGTGTACCGTCATAATATGCCAATGCATCATCATTAATAGTGAAATGACCTGGAACCCAGTCGACGATAACACCGATATTATTTATATGACACTCTTCAACGAAATCTTGGAATTCCTCAGGTGTACCATAGGAATGTTCAAAAGCAAAGTAACCCATAAGTTGATAGCCCCAGCTCAATCCAAGCGGGTGAGCCATTAAAGGCATGAACTCAATATGTGTATAGTTCATCTCAACTAAGTATGGAATCAACTCGTCTTTCAGTTGCGAAAAAGTATAGGGACTTCCATCTGGATTTCTCTTCCAAGATCCTGCATGGGCTTCATATATATTAACTGGTCTCTCGAAAAATCCCAGACGTTTGCGACGTGCTAGCCAAAGGCCATCTTTCCATTTCTTTTCACGGATATTGGTCAAAACAGCTCCTGTACCCGGTCTAGCTTCAAAATAAACTGCCAACGGATCGATCTTCATAATCTGGTGACCATTTGCACGCGTGATATGATATTTATAAATCTGACCTTCCTGAGCTTGACTCGTAAAGACTTCCCAAACACCTGCTTCATTACGAACCATGGGAATCTGATTCTCAACCCAATCGGTAAAATCACCAACTAGATGAACTGCTTGTGCATTTGGGGCCCAAACCCTAAAGGTATAGCCTATTTCTCCGTTTTTCTCCTCTCTATGCGCTCCTAAATAATGCTGGAGGTGAAAGTTCTCACCTGTAGTAAAGGTTCTTAATGCTTCTTGATTATTCATTCAATCCCCTTTCTTTTGTAAGCGTTTTCTATAATTATATTATACACTCTTTTAAGATAACTTTCAAGTAATTTACGAAGGAAATCATATTTTTTTATGAAAGTCTTCAAAAAATTACCTAGCATTTTAAAAAAGATATCCAGAAAATAGAACACGAAACAATTTCCATATATTTTTTTATTATAATACCAGAATATTCGTTTTTTATCAATTTTCTACTGTATTTTTTTAAAAAAATAAAACCAGGAAGTTATTTTCCTGATTTTATAAATTATCTCACATCAAAAACAATGGATTTAACATTTGTCATCGCTTCGATACTATATTTAATTCCTTGCACTCCTGCACCAGAACCTTTTACACCAAGGAATGGGAAATTATCTGGTCCACGTTGTGTTTTATTATTAATATGAACGGTACCAACTTCAAGTTTCTCAGCAATTTCAAATGCCTTCTTAAAGTCATTTGTAAAGACTGAAGATTGAAGACCGAATTCTGATTCATTAGCAATTTCAAGTGCTTCATTGGCATCTGCAACTCGAATAATTGGGAGAACAGGTCCAAATGGTTCTTCCCAGGCTAATTTCATGTCTCTTGTGACATAATCAAAAAGTCCTGGCCAAATGAGATTATTCTCACGTTTGATTGGGCTGAGCGCTTTAGCACCCTTTTCTTGAGCGTCTTCAATCAATCCCCAGATGAAATCAGCTGAAGCATTATCAATAACAGGTGTGATATCTGCATTGTCAAATGGATCACCGACCGTTAGCTTAGCAACTTCGGCTTGGAGCAATTCAGCCAATCTGTCTGCTACGCTTTCCACAACCAAAACACGTTTGATAGCAGTACAACGCTGACCAGAGTAGCTAAAAGCACCACCTACGATTTGCTTAGCTGCATTTTCTAAATCTGCATCTTCTAAAACAATTGCTGCATCTTTTCCACCAAGCTCCAGCATAATCGGGCGCATACCAGCTAAACGACCAATACGCTCCCCAATCGGTGTTGAACCTGTAAAGTTAATGAAGTTCACTTCCTTGTGTTCGATGATGTAGTCTCCGATCTCAGAACCACGTCCAGTGATGGTGTTAAAGACACCTGCTGGGATTCCTGCTTCGTCAAATGCTTTAGCCAGCAAGAGACCAGAAATAGATCCTTGTGTTGGTGGTTTGAACATAACGACATTTCCTGCAATCAAAGCCGGAGCAATCTTAGATCCAGAAAGGTTGACTGGATAGTTAAATGGTGCAATAGCTAGGACGACTCCAACTGGCTCACGACGGACAACGGCTAGTTTATTTTTACTTGCAGCTTCAAAACCCCCACCTTCCATAGCTTGTCCAGTGATACGGAGGCCTTCCTCAGCAGCAAAACGAATCAATTCTGCTGTACGTACTACTTCTCCAATGGCTGCTTTAATCCCTTTTGCAACCTCTTTGGCAAGAATGGTACCAATTTTTTCTTTATCACGTTCCAAAATGTCTGCTGTCTTATGCAAATAGGCTGCACGCTCAACGGGTGCTAAATCACGCCATGCTGGGAGAGCTGCACGCGCAGCTTTCATAGCCTCATCTACTTCAGCCTGACTCATAGCAGGTACTGTACCCAGCTTTTCTTGATTGATGGGAGAATAGATGGCAATTTCATTCTCTGATGATTTCCATTTTCCATTCACTAAATTCTGATAATGTGTCAAATTCTCTTCCTCCTGAAAATGATTAAAACTTATTTTATCAAATTTTCAGAAAATTACAACCCCTTTTTGGAAAATATTGATATTTTTTTCACAAACTTGATTCTTCAAATTATTTGAAATTTATTCCTATTAGATATTGGTTTTTAAATAAAAATCAAAAAAGGTCTAGTTTTAACTAAACCTTTTTGCTGCATTTACTATGAAAGTACCTTCAAGAGTGCAACGCTGATATCATCAATCACATTAGACTCTTTAGAACGACTATTGGACACCAGCATTTCAAGATTTCCCGCATTTTCAAAGTAGAAGGAAGTTCCCTTAGCATTGAATACCACCAATAAGTGCTCTGCTCCACCGTGAATTTCGTAAACAATCCATCCACTATTTTCAGCAGCTGTATGGACGAAGACATGACGATAAACTTCTTCGTATGTAGGATAAGAGAAAGCACGTGTTTGTGTTTTTACGCGAATAATCTGGCGAATAAAGTCAATGCTTTCTTGTCTCTCATTGATTAAATCCCAGTTGACCTGGTTGACACTATCTGGAGCATTGTAGCTGTTCATGGCCCGTTCTCTATCTGCCGCAGTCAGCTCGCCATTTTCTCCAGTAGCAAAGAGTTTGGTACGACCAAATTCTTGCCCCAGCTCTATAAAGGACATCCCTTGCATGAGAATGCTCATCGCTGTTGCAGTCTCAACCTGACGCATAATCTTATCTGAACTGTGATCTGGATGAAGGGTTACTAACAAATCATGCAAATTGTAATTATCATGGGCCTCCACATAGTTAAGAACTTGGTTTGGACTAAGATATGAGCCCAACTCTCGGCTACCAAGAATAGCTTTGGCTACAATTGGTTCTGTAGCTGCACCGCTAACAAATCCTGCCTTGATTGAGCCATAAACTTCTCCTCCTTTGATGGCATCACGCTGATCATCGTTGAAGAATCCAATATTTGGCATCTGGTAGGCATTGTCCTTCTTGGCCTTGTCATAAGGTGCAAGACCAGTCCCCATATCCCAACCTTCTCCGTAAGTGATAATACGTGGATCAACTTCATCAAGCGCCCAACGAATTGCCTGCATGGTTTTGACATCGTGAATTCCCATCAAGTCGAAACGGAAACCGTCAATATTGTATTCTTTCACCCAATAAAGGAGTGAGTCAATCATATACTTGCGGTACATTTCGTGTTCGCTTGCGGTTTCATTTCCAACACCTGTGCCGTTTTGGAAGGTTCCATCACGGTTCATGCGGTAGTAATAATCTGGTACAGTTGTTTGGAAAGGTGCATCAACCGTTGAGAAGGTGTGATTATAAACCACGTCCATGATGACACCAATTCCTGCATCATGATAGGCCTGAACCATGGTTTTTAGATCACGAACGACTTGTCCTGGATCATCTGGATTGCTAGAGAAGGTTGGTTCTGGAGCATTGTAGTTTTGAGGATCATAGCCCCAGTTATAGGTTACATTTCCATCCTCGTCGTATTCCTTATGGCGATCAAAGATTGGTTGAAGTTGAACATAGTTGCAACCAAGTTCTTTGATATAGTCAAAGGAGGTTGCTTGTCCGAATTGGTTAGTCGTTCCTGTCTGCGCAGCCCCAAGGAAGGTTCCACGGAGATGCTCTGCCACTCCAGATGTTGGAGATTTGGTCAAATCTCGGATATGCATTTCACAGATAACGGCTTTACATGGATTTTCCAAACGCCAAGAAGCTTCTGTCCCATGTTTGACTTCAAATCCCTCTACTTGTCTCTCTTTGTGTGAGAGAATAACAGAACGTTTTCCGTCAGGACTGGTTGCAATTGTATAAGGATCTCTTGTCAAACTCTTGTGATGAGGGAATTCAATCTGATACTGATAAGCCTTACCAGCAAGATTCTCATCTAAATCTAGACTCCAAACACCAATGGTATTGTACTTATGACTATATGAATAGCTATTCCCACGCTCTAGATTATAGGTTTTCCAAATCGGAGCATCGTTGCTGGTATTTTCATAGACAACCACCTGTACAGCTGTAGCTGTAGGAGCCCAAAGTTTAAAGCTTGTCTGATAATCTGAAAGGCTGCAACCTAGTTCTCCTTGGTAGCCCCAGTGGTGATCGTAGCTAGCGCTATGGATTGCTTTATCAAAAGCAAATGGATTTTGATCTTTGTAGTAAGGACTAGCAATGGCTGGATTTTCAGAATAATAAACCGTCTCGTCACCCTCTAAAATCCAAACCTCAGTCAACAGCGGATAATAGTTAAACCGTAGGAGATAGTCTTTTGTCTTTCCATCTATTTCGACAGAAAAGGTTAAAGTATCGAGTCTTTCTTCACTTGTGACTGTAAAGGAGAATTTTGCTCCAAAATAATCATTTTCATAATACAAATTTTCTTTAACATCTGCTTGTTTTCTACTGAATGAACAAGCGGCATAATCCCCATTTTTTCGGTGAAAATGGATGACTACTGGGTATCTATACATTTCTTTTCCTAATTCCTAATTTCAATTTTAATTTTTAAAGTCATGCTGAAGAATTTAGCGGGAATTTCAGCACAATAGAGAATAGTTTTAATAGATATAAAAACACATCAGGAGAGATAGTTCCAGACTATCTGACATCTAGTTATCAACTATTCTTTACAAACTTTCTAGCCAGGCCTCATCTCGAACTTCGATACCAAGCTCCTGTGCTTTTTGGAGCTTGCTTCCTGCATCTGCTCCTGCTACGACAAGATTCGTTTTCTTAGATACACTGCCTGTGACTTTGGCACCCAGACTTTCGAGCTTACTTTTGGCTTCAGAGCGCGTGAGACGTTCCAATTTCCCCGTTAGCACAACGGTCAAACCTGACAAGGCCGCATCTGCCACTACTGTCTGTCCTTTGTAGTCCAGATTTACACCAGCTTCTTTCAACTCGTCTAAGATAATCTTCGATCCTTCTGTTGCAAAATAAGTCTGAAGGCTTTGTGCAATTACACTACCCAAGCTCTCGATACTTGCTACTTCCTCTGGACCAGCTTGGGCTAGATTTTCAATAGAGTGGAAATGTTGGAGCAAGAGTTGGCTAGCCTTGCTTCCGACATGGCGAATTCCCAGACCAAACAAGAGTTTTTCAGCTGAGTTTTCCTTAGATGCTTGAATAGCCTGATACAGTTTTGACGCAGACTTTTCCTTGACACCTTCTAAAAGGAGGAAATCGTCTTCTTTCAAACGGTAAATATCTGCTACATCCTTGACTAGATTAGCAGCGAAGAGTTTCTCAACTATGGAAGGACCAAGCCCTGTTATATTCATGGCATCTCGAGAGGCAAAGTGAATCAAACCTTCCATGATTTGAGCTGGACAGCGAGGATTGATACAACGAAGAGCCACTTCATCTTCAAAATGAAGCAACTGGCTATCACAACTGGGACAGTTAGTCGGAATATCTAGTTTTTCTTCAGAAACACGCTTGGACTCTACCACACGCAAAACAGCAGGGATGATATCTCCAGCCTTATAAACGATAACCGTATCGTCTTTGCGGATATCCTTTTCAGCAATATAATCTACGTTATGAAGGGTTGCACGGCTAACAGTTGTCCCAGCAAGCTGAACAGGTGTTAGATTAGCAGTCGGTGTCACAACACCCGTACGACCTACTGTCCAGTCAACTGAAAGGAGTTGAGCTTCTTTTTCCTCAGCAGGAAATTTATAAGCCACTGCCCACTTAGGCGCTTTAACTGTAAAACCGAGTTCTTCTTGACCTGCTAAGTCATTGACCTTGATGACCACCCCATCAATGTCATAAGGTAAATTATCCCGTTCTTGTCCTACTTCTTGGATGAAATCCCATATCTCATCTATACTTTTAGCCAATATTCGTTTAGGATTAACTACAAAACCAAGTTGTTCAAGATGCTTCAAGACTTTTTCTTGGCTATCACGAGTAGAAGGGCTTGCTTCTTGATAGAGGAAAGTTGCAAGATTACGCTTGGCCACTACTGCTGTATCCAACTGACGGAGGGTTCCTGCAGCTGCGTTACGAGGATTGGCAAATTCAGGCTCCCCATTTTCTTGGCGAGCTTGGTTTACTTGATCAAACGAAGCGCGTGGCATGTAACACTCTCCACGAACGGTGATATCTAGTTCTTCTGGCAAGGTCAAAGGAATGTCCTTGACACGCTTGAGGTTCTCTGTGATATTTTCACCAACAGACCCATCCCCACGTGTGGCACCAACAACCAAAATCCCTTTTTCATACGTAAGCGAGATAGACAAACCATCGATTTTCAGCTCACAAATATAGGTCGGTTGGGGTAATTCTTTTCGCACACGCGCATCAAAAGCTTCTAACTCTTCACGTGAAAAAGCATCCTGCAAACTATAAAGAGGATACTGATGACTGTATTTTTCAAAACCGTCTAAAACCTTACCACCAACACGATGGGTCGGACTGTCCGCTAAAACTTGATCCGGATAGGCGGCTTCCAATTCGACCAACTCTCGGTAGAGGCGATCATACTCACTATCTGAAACCGAGGGATTGTCACTCGTATAGTACTCGGTCGCATAGCGGTTAAGTAAGGCAACTAACTCATTCATTCTTTCATTCATAATCCCATTTTACCACAAAGCAAGCCCTCCTCACAATAGAGAAGGACTGAAAAATGGTTTGTAGTGTAATATTTTCTAAAAAAGAGAAATTATAACTCTTTTTCAAAATGACTTCGCACGTAAATGAGGGATAGACAAGACAGGATGATAACCCCGCTTCCAATTATCAGAAAAGAAGAGAGATGGACACTTGGTAGCACCGTCATAAAGCCTTTTGCAATCGGCATAAATAGGATAGCTAAGGTAAAAATGGTGCTTAGTACTCTTCCCAAGTATTCCCCCTCAACCTTGGTTTGCACCTGAGTAAAAAAGTGAATATTAAATATCGTCATAAACAGTTCACAAACTAAATTTCCAGAAAAGGAAAGAAAAGTTGGCAATGGTAACCCCATCATAAAAACTCCAACTCCAGTCAAGGCCAATAGAATCAAAAGATTATAAACACCTGCCTTTATTTTGCTAGCTAGAAGAGCTCCGATAATCGAACCAATAGCGCCCATAGTCAAAATAGTTGCATAAGCTCCTTCTACCCCGTATAGTCGATTTGAAAAAGGAAGGAGAAATTCAAAAGCTGCAAAAAAGAAATTAACACTGGAAGCGACTACCAAAAGGAAAAAGATTTCTTGCTGGCGCCAAATATATCGAATCCCTTCTTTCATATCAGCAAAAATATTTTTCCAGCTGAGAGTCCTTTTCACTTGTTCCTTAGCCTCTTTTTTGGGGAGGAAAGCTACTAAGATAAATGCGATGAAAAAACTAATGGCATCTAAAACAAGCGTCATATGGAGACTGGCAAATTGTAAAACGAGGAAAGAAAGTACAGGGGAGCTAACACCTACAACCTGCAAAACGAGCTCTAAGCGAGCATTATAGGTCACAATCTCGTCTTTCTCTACAACCTCAGTTATAATGGCTTTATTGGCTGTACGAGAAAATGCAAAGGCAACTGCCTGAACAATATTGGCAAAAATCAAGGCAGCAATCATCAAGCCATCATTTCTGATGAAAGAAATAGCTAAACAGAGAATACCACAAATCAGGTCTGTCGTCATCAAAATTTTGCGACGCGAAAAGCGGTCTGAAATCACTCCGCCAAAGGGATTGACCAGAATCGATGTAACCAACTCAGAAATCTGGTAAATCCCAAGAACAGTCTGCCCTATCGTTCCCATTGATGCTAACCAAACACTATTTCCATAGTCATAGAGCATATTCCCGATTTTATTAATAGCCCCACGACTAATCAACTGGATTGCATGTCGATTCATATAAAAAGCTCCTCTCAAATTTTGAAACTATTGTATCAAAACTGAAAGGAGTCTCTTTATTTTTCCCTTATTTGGGAAATTTAAGCATTTACAAATTTTTCATAATGTTCCTGATAGTAAGCCACTTGCTCTGGAAGTCCAAGCACATCAAAAATATGCATAGCCTCCTGCATCTGACTACAACCCTCTTCTTTCAAGTCTCTCTGGTAGAGGGCGAAACCTTTGAGATAATGGAAGATATTGCGCTCATAAAGCTTGATACCATTTGCAATCAACTTCTCCACATAGCCCTCAAAATAGTCCGCATCCGCAAAGGATCGATTTTCCAAACAATGCTGGTAACAGTTAAGAGCTAAGATCAAAACAAGTTTTCGATGACGACCAATTTCCTTGTAGTAGTCTTCCATCTCCATCACTTCTCTGCCAATCCGAGCTACATAGTCCACATTGTAGAAAGTATAGAGATTACCGAAAAGAATCAACTCATACATAGTCCATTCTTCTGTTTGAAAAAGATAATCTGCTACCTTT